>CABUUJ010000089.1 GCA_902494715.1 uncultured Collinsella sp. | reverse complement strand
GAACACGAGAAGGAGGCAGGTTAAACTAAAGGGACTGACCCCGGAGGAGTTCCGGAATCAGTCCCTATGTGCGGCGTAGGCCGCTAATTAGCCCGTCCAAGAATTGGGATGCAGTTCACAGAGCGGGGCTCTTGTTTCTGTAGACGTATGGGATAGGAGGTGCTGGGGCCATGGCCGAGCAACTTTCGCTGTTTGGTTCGCCGGAACCAAAACAGGCCCTCGAAAAGCCCGACCGCTCGGCCGAGCAGGCCAAGCCCGAGTCCGCGCCCGAGCCCGTTGCCGCCTACGCGAGCGTGGTCCTCGACATCCCGACCCGTGCGCTGTCCGAGCCATTCGCCTACGGTATCCCCCGGTCCCTTGCCAACGAGGCGCAGATCGGATCCACGGTCCTGGTCCACTTTGGTAACCGTGCTGCCGCGGGCTATATCGTCGACATTGCGCCTGAGCTGGGCGACCTGCAGGGCAACAACGCCCTCGACCTTTCGCGCATTAAGCCCGTCGAAGCCATCCTCAGCAAACCGCTCTTTACCGCCGAGGCTGCCCGTATCGCACGCTGGATGAGCCGCGAGTACGTCGCAACGCTTTCCGAGTGCCTGCGTTTGTTCTTGCCCCCGGGTGGAAGCCCGCGCGTGGTCAAGGGCGGTGACGGCGTGTGGGCCGTTGAGCGCCCCGCCGTCAAGCCTATCCAAAACCGCTGGGTCATGCTCACGCCCGAGGGTTTCGACTATACGCCGCCCAAGACTGCAGTTCGTCAGCGTCAGCTCATTGAGGCGCTCCAGTGCGGCCCGGTCACGACGCGCGACCTCAACCTTCTCTATAACAGCATGTCGGCGACCATCAAGGCGCTCGAAAAACGCGGCGTCGTGGTGGTGGAGGAGCGCCGTGCTTGGCGTGGCTGCAGCGAGCAGACCTCGCTGTCCTCGGCAAGTGGCAAGGCGCCGGTCTTCCTTACCAACGGCCAGCAGCAGGCGCTCGCGCAGATTGAGCGCGCCCGTCTTGACGCCCACGGAGACGTGGTCCTTGTCGACGGCGTCACCGGCTCCGGCAAAACCGAGGTTTACCTTTCGGCGATTGAGCGCGTGCTGGCGGCCGGCCGATCGGCTTGCGTGCTCGTGCCCGAGATATCGCTGACGGCCCAGACCGTCGGCCGTTTCCGCTCGCGCTTTGGCGAGACGGTCGCAGTTTTCCATTCACGCCTTTCGGCCGGCGAGCGCCTGGACCAGTGGGATATGGTTGCCAGCGGTGCCGCGCGTGTGGTCGTGGGTGCCCGTTCGGCTCTCTTTTGCCCGCTCAGCGACCTGGGCCTCATCATCATCGACGAGGAGCACGAGACCAGCTACAAGCAGGGCTCCAGTCCGCGCTACCACGCGCGCGAGGTGGCGGCCGAGATGGCGCGGCGTTACCGCTGCCCGCTCGTGCTGGGCTCCGCCACGCCTTCAGCCGAGGCCCTCGACCGCTGCCGCCGTGGCACGTATAACGGCGCCACCTGGACGCGCATCGAGATGCCCGAGCGCCCGGGACACGCCGTGCTGCCGACAGTCCGCATTGCCGACCTGCGCCGCGAGTTCTCGCACGGCAGCCGCTCCATGTTCTCAAAACCGCTCATGGAAGGTCTGGAGCGCGTTGTTGAGCGGCGCGAGAAGGCTGTGCTGCTGCATAACCGCCGCGGCTTTGCGCCGTTCCTGATGTGCCGCGAATGCGGCTGCGTCCCCACCTGTAACCACTGCTCCACCGCGCTTACGTATCACGAGCGCACACACACGCTGCAGTGCCACACCTGCGGTTCGTCTTGGCGCGTGCAGCCGTATCCCGCGCCCACGAGCCGTTGCCCCAAATGTGGCAGTCGCTACCTGGCAAAAATGGGTCTGGGCACTCAACAGATCGAGGACGCGCTGCACCAGATGCTTCCCGAGGACGTCGCCATTATTCGCATGGATGCCGATTCCACGCGTGGCAAGGATGCGCACAAAAAGCTGCTCGAGCAGTTCGATGCCGTCGATTGTGCGGTGCTGCT
>CABUUJ010000088.1 GCA_902494715.1 uncultured Collinsella sp. | reverse complement strand
CCCGAGCTCGAAGAGCCCTATGGCCGCCTTCCTGGCCTCGACATCATGCTTCACCCTCAAATCAACGCGCATAAAGAAAGCCTCCCATTTCTCATGTCCAAGAAATGGGAGGCAGTTCACAACGGGACGGGCCTTTTTCTGTTATCGAATGTCAGGAGGGGCAGACGCAGCCGTTAAAACCGTCAGCCAGCCCACGAACGTTAGTCCACGCGCTTGTCGCCCATAAAGAAGACGGCCACCGTGCCAGGACCGGTATGCGAGCCAATCAGAGCACCGATGCTATTGATCTCAATCTTGCCTTTGAGCTGCGGAACCTGTTCCTCTATCAGTGCCGCAACGGCCTCGGCGTCCTCACGGCACGCCGAGTGCGACATAATGCACTTGCCCGAATAGTTCGCGCCGTCCTGCACATGCGCCATCACGGTCTTGGCCATCTCGGAGATCGCGCGCTTCTTGGTGCGAATCTTCTCGCGTGGCGCCAGCTCACCTTCGCAATCGACCGTCATGAGCGGGCAAATCTTGAGCGCCGTGCCGATGATCGCGCTCGCGGCCGAAATGCGACCGCCGCGCAGGTAGCTCGACAGGTCGGTCGAGAAGAACCAGTGGTGAAGGTTGAGTTTATGCTCCTCAATCCAAGCGGCCGTCTCGTCAAGCGAAGCGCCTCTATCGCGAACGTCGGCGGCACATTCCGCCAGTAGGCCAAAGCCCGAAGACGCCGCCAGCGAATCGATGACGCGCACCTTGCCGCCCTGGGGATAGCGATCCGCGAGCATCTGCGCCGCAACGCAGGCCGATCCATACGTGCCCGAAATACCCGACGACAACGCCAGGTGCAGCACGTCTTTACCCTCGGCAACAAACGGCTCCCAAAACTCCTCGTACTCACCCACGCTCACCTGAGACGTCTTGGGCATGGCGCCCGCGGCAATCTGGGCAAAAAACTCGTCCGGCGTAATCGACTGATACAGATCGTCCGTATAGACAACATCGTCGATCTCGTAATGAAAACACACGACAGGAATATTGCGCGACGCAAAGAACTCACGGGTTCGATCGGCGGCGGATTCACAGGTCAGGACAAAATCACTCATATGAGGCTCCTTACTCATTACTGCGTAAATTTTCGCACAGCAAGCGTGAATACGGTACAAATGTCCGCTATTTACCAAATTGAACTATAGGTAGTGAACATCTTTACCGTCATCCTCTCTATCGATCCAGGAGGCATGCACCTGTAAAAAAACAACCCTGAGTCTCCATTCAACCGCCATATCTACCTCAACTAAATCGATTTACCAAACCGTTCGGCCAACAATTCGACCTCCCATCCCCATTCGAAACAAAAGCGGCGCATACTGATAAACGTTTGACGCTGTTTGTCAGTTTTACCAACCACATCGGAAGGTGCTTCATGGTCGCATTCGATCGCAATCCGCAAGACTTCAAGTATCTGCGCCTGCTGTCGAGACAGTTCCCCACCGAGCAATCCGCATTCACCGAGATCATCAACCTCTCGGCCATCCTCAACCTACCCAAGGGCACCGAGCATTTTATGAGCGATGTGCATGGCGAGTACGAAGCCTTTATGCACATCCTCAACAACTGCTCGGGCGTCGTACGCGAGCATGTCGACGAGATCTTTGGCGACACGCTCTCCTTTGACGAAAAGGGCGAGCTGTGCACGCTCATCTACTATCCGCGCGAGAAGATCGATCTTGTCCGCAGCCGGCGCGAGGACTCGCCCACCTGGTACAAGACCATGCTCGATCAGCTCATTGTGGTTGCCCGCTCGCTTTCGAGTCGCTACACCCGCTCCAAGGTGCGTAAGGCCATCCCGCGTGATTACGCCTACATCATCGACGAGTTGCTGCACACGCATCCAGACGAGAACAACTACCGCGTGCGTTATCACGAGCGCATTATCGAATCCATCTTGGAGACCGCCAGCGCCGACGACTTTATCGAGTCGCTCGCCTCGCTCATCAAGCGTCTCGCCGTCGACCACCTGCACTTGGTGGGCGACATTTTCGACCGCGGCGGCGGCGCGGCCAAGATTATGGACCGCCTGCTCACCTATCATTCGCTCGATATTCAGTGGGGTAACCACGATCTGCTGTG
>CABUUJ010000087.1 GCA_902494715.1 uncultured Collinsella sp. | reverse complement strand
GCATCAAGGTCGGTGCCGTGATGGGCGCCGCCGCCATGGCCGAAGGCCTGGTCGCGCGCATGAAGCGCGAGCTGGGCCGCGACGATGCCACCGTTATCGCCACAGGCGGTCTCGCCGGCATCGTCGCCGATTCGACCGATGCCTTCGACGTGGTCGACGGACAGCTCACCATCAAGGGTATCTGCGAAATCTACCGCCGCATGCAGGAGCTGGGATAGGACAGGGGCTTAAGTCGAGCACGCCCGATGCCACAGTCCCCGCAAATGCTCGCCAAGCCTATTCCTCAAAATCGAAAAATTTTCAGTTTTGAGGAATAGGTCCGAGGTGCTACCCCGCAGTCACGCAAAGCCCTCCCCGGCACAGGCCGAAGAGGGCTTCGTTGTCATCGTTATCTTTGAGCGCGGGTGCCTCGCGTTACAGTCCGCGAATTCGTACGGCCTCGGGCGGAAACTCCTGCTCGCCGGCATCGGTCTTAATGGTCGCGCGGCCCCAGATGTCCAGGCCTGCAAACACACCGACCGCAAGCGGCAGGCCGTTGGGCGACACCGCCGCAACTTGGCGGCCCAGCAGCGGCACCATGTCGAAGTACTCGCCCAGCACGGGAGCCAGCGGCCCTGCGGCGCCTTGCGGCGTGTTGGCAACAACCGCCCAGGCGTCCACGCGGGCCAGCACGGCGGCGGCCAGCGCCTCGACCAGCGCTTCGTCAGCCACGTCCACACCAAGCTCGCTCAACGCCGAACGCTCAATATCCACCGTCACGGCACCGAACATGCCCGCAGCACCGGCACCGCCGTTCACGGCAACACGCGCGAGCGACGTCTCAAACGCAGGCGTTCCGCACACGATATCGCTCGGCCACTGGATACCCACCTTACCGGCAAGGCCCAACCCCGGCGTCGAAGCCATGCCCACGAGCGCGTCCATCATACCCATCGCGGCCACAAACGGCAGGCCATGGAAGGCGTGCATATTCACATCCGGACGCACGACCAGCGAAAACGCCAGCGAAGCGTTGCCCGCGCTCCATGCGCACCAGCCCGCGGACACGCCCTCGCGGCCCGCGTCACGTGCCGCGTCGAGCTCGGTGCCGGCGGCAACAGCATTCATCTCGATCATCTACATACGCCCCAATTCGCCCACGATATGACCCACGCGGTCCTCGGGCTCCTTGACCTCGACACCGTTGTAGCGGAAGAACCGCGCCGGGTCGTGCATCAGGTCCTCGAGCGGCACCAGCACAAAGTCGCGCTCGCCAATGAGAGGATGCGGCAGGCGCAGCTTTTTGCCGCCGTGGGTCTCGCCGTCCATCCACAGCAGGTCCAGGTCGATGGTGCGCGGACCGTTGGCCTTGGCCTTTTTGGAGCGGTCGCGCCCAAGCTCGGCCTCGATCTTCATGAGCTCATCGAGCAGCACCAGCGGCGCCAGCTCGGTCTTGATCTCGATGACGGCGTTGGCAAACGCGTCCTGGCGCGTCTCGTAGGCCGGCTCGCTCTCGTAAATCTTGGAGGAGTTGGACACGCAGGTGAGTGGAATCTCGGCGATCATCTCGCGTGCGGCGCGGATGTTGTCGCAGCGATGCCCCAGGTTGGAGCCCACGGCCACAAACGCGCGGCGCGGCTGCGGCTTGGCAACCGCCCAGTAGCCGTTCAGGAACTGCGCAAAACCCGCGGCGTCGTGCACGCGCACGATGTTGGCACCGGCCTGGATGGCGCCCAGGCACACGCCAAACGTAGCGGCATCGCGCTCGGCGGCCTCGGTCACGCCCGAGACGGCGCCCACAAAGCGCTTGCGCGACACGGCGCACACGAGCGGATAGCCCAGTGACGCCATCTTGGCAGTCTCGCGCTGGATGACGATGTCCTCGTTAGCCGACTTACCAAAGCCCGGGCCAGGATCAATGCAGATGCGGTCGCGCGACACGCCGGCATGGATGAGTGTGCGGGCCTGGTCGGACAGAAAGCCCATGACGCGGCGCATGATGGGCGCCGAATCGGGCAGGGTGAAGCGGCGGAGCTGCGAGGTGGGCACGTAGGCTTCCTCGCGGCGGGCGCTGCGGCGCATCATGGCGGCCAGGCGGTCATTGGACTCCGATGCGGCCTCGGTGGCTGCGGGCGTGGCCTCGGGCGCGGGCGCGACGGTCTCGGCGGCAGCAGCCCGCTCGGCGGCGGGCGTCTCCTGCTCGCTTGCAGGCTCGAACGTGGGCTCCGGTTCGCCAAACGGCAACGAGGGCTGCACCACGCCGCCCGGAAGCTTGGCCTCCGGCTTAGGCTCGCCCAGCAACTTGCCGCGACGGCG
>CABUUJ010000086.1 GCA_902494715.1 uncultured Collinsella sp. | reverse complement strand
TACCTCGTGTACTATCGCGAGGAGCGGATAAAGAAGTCCCTCGGGTGGCTGAGCCCGATGGAGTACCGCAGGAAGCTTGGATACGCTTAGACGCGGTCCAAGAAATCGTCCGCACCCCCAAACAGGAACTATTTCACCGCAACTGATGAGGGGATGGGTTAACGGAGCAAGCCCGCTACTTCGCCGGCTAGGGTGATGGTGCCGGCGGCTACGAAGGGCTCGCCCGCGGCATCGAGGGCTGCGAGGGCCTCGGATACGCTGGGGTACACGCCCGCGAGCTTATCGGCGTCCACCAGGGCAGCGAGCTCCTCTGCCGGCAGGGCGCGATCGGAATCGGTTTGCGTCACGACCACACGGGGGAACGCCGGAACAAGCACGTCGACGATGCCCGCCACGTCCTTATCGGCCAGCGCGGCGCACAGCAACGTTGGGCGATTCTCTACGCACGGATCAATCTCGTCCAGTGCGCTCACAAAGTTCTCACAGCTCTGGGGGTTATGGCAAGCGTCGATTAGCTTGAGCGGATCGGTCCCCAGCACGTCAAAACGACCCGGTGTGGGGCAGCCCATAAGCGAAGCGTCGAGCGCATCGTGGTCGAGCTCGCGGCCCAGATACCCCTCGCACAGCATAATCGCGCACGCGGCATTCTGCGGCTGATACGCCGGCTTAACCATCCTCGACGTATAGATCGCGCGCGGCGTGGTGCAGCTGAACTCAACCGTATCGCCCACATGCGCCGGCACCTTAGTCGTGACATGGTTCACCACGAGCGGCACCACACCGCACTCACAGCAACGGGCATCCATCACGCGCTGAACGCTCGCCTCGTGCGTACCCTCGCCCAAAACAACCAAACGCCCAGGTTTGATAACCGCAGCCTTCTCCCCCGCAATGGCCTCGAGCGTATCGCCAAGGACCTTCGTATGGTCGAGTCCAATGCCCGTAATGGCAACGGCCACGGGATCGGTCGCACTCGTAGCATCCCAGCGTCCGCCCATGCCAACCTCAAGCACGGCCACGTCCACGCAAGCCTCGGCAAACATAGTCAAACCGGCCACGGACAAAAGATCGAAGGGCGTAATAGAACGAAGCTCCTCGCCCGCCGCCTCACGACGTGCGTTGAGACGATGACCTGCCTCATACGCCGCAGAGACACCATGGGCAAAGACCTCGTCTGAGACGACCTTTCCATCAATCTCCATACGCTCGGGATAACGCACCAGATGAGGAGACGTAAAGAGCGCCGTCTTAAGGCCCTCGCCACGAAGAATGGCAGCCGAGAATCGCGTCGTCGAGGTCTTTCCATTGGTACCGGCTATCTGGACGCAATCATAGAACTCGTCAGGACGACCAAGCTCATCGAGCATCTCGACGACGGTCTCGAGCAGCGGCGTGGAATAGCGCGCAATCTTGCCCGTATCGGCCGCAAGTGCAACAGCCTCATCAAAAGAAAGTTCCGGAACATCAAACGGCACCGAATACAACCCAGAACGCTTTGCCATAGCCAAAGTCCCCTCAACATAAAAAGAGGCCCGTAAGCAGCAACGAGCCCCTCCCATTCAAAATATCAGCCAAACACCGCTTTGCAGCAAGATCAAGGCCACAACCCAGTGGCCCTACCAGGCAGCGGACGCCCCCGTAACCGCCATGGGAGCGGTTTGGGGCTTTGCTCGATACAAGTTCCGCACGAGCCGAAGGCCACTTAATGTGGCCTTCGTGCGAGCAGGACTGTCCGCAGTAGCGAGCAATGCCCCAAACCGCGTCCCCCAGTAACGCCTACGAGAAGTCAGCAACCTGAGCAGTCAGCGCCGCCAGGATCTCCTTGAGCTCAGCTGCACGGTCCCTCTTCTTCTGGACCACTGCAGGCGCGGCCTTAGCCACAAAGCCCTCGTTGGCGAGCGTCTTCTCGCAGCCGGCGAGCTCCTTCTGGGCCGCGGCGATCTCCTTCTCCAGGCGTGCCTTCTCGGCCGAAAGGTCGACCTTGCCCTCGAGCACCACAAAGACCTCGACGCCGCTGTCGACCACGGCGATGCTCGCAGCCGGCTTCTCGACATCGGTACCCATAACCAGCGAGGCAGTATTTGCCAGTGGCTCGATGGTCGAACGCAGGCTCTCGAGCTTCTCGATGTCCTCGGCACCGGCGCGCACGACCACGTCGAGCTCGGCCTTGGGGCTCAAGCGATAGCGCGAACGGGTGGCGCGGGCGGCGGACACGACGGCACGGCACAGCTCAAACGCGCGCTCGGCGTCCTCGTCGACATACTTGGCGTAGTCGGCGGGCTCGGGCCACTTGGCGATCATGAGTGCCTCGGCGCGGTCAACGTTGCCCTCGGCGTCCAGGTCGAGCACGCTCGCCGGCATGTTGTCCCAGATCTCCTCGGTGACAAACGGCATGAGCGGGTGCATCAGGCGAATGGAGGTATCGAGCACAAAGATCAGGTTGCGCTGCGCCTGCAGACGACCCTCGCCCTTCAGGCGGGCCTTGGTGACCTCGACGTACCAGTCGCAGACCTCGTTCCAGAAGAATTGCTGCACGCCGCG
>CABUUJ010000085.1 GCA_902494715.1 uncultured Collinsella sp. | reverse complement strand
GGCCACTTAATGTGGCCTTCATCTTGCATAGGACTGTAGAGCAGCAAACGTAATGCCCGCCCGCCTCCGACCGATGGTCGAGTGAGATTACTTCGCGGCACCGAGGATGCCGTGGGAGGTTTTGGCGGTTTTGGCTCCGTTTACGATGGCGGTTTCTAGGGCCCTTACGGCGAGCATGCCCAGCAGGTCTAGGGGAACGGCGGCGCTTGCCTGGGCACACAACTTGCCGCTGGCGAGGGTGTAGATGGTGTCGCCGTCGTTGGTGGTGTGTGTGGGGCGGATGGCGTGCGCGTAGGCGTCTGCGGCCATCTGAGAGACTTTGGTGGCCTGGGCCTTGGTGAGCTCCACGTTGGTGACGATACAGCTGATGGTGGTGTTGGTGCGGTCGAGCGGCATCTGCATAGAGCCGGCGGCGGCAAAGGCGGCGAGCTCCATGTCGACGATCTGGTCGCTATCGGCTGCGGCGCGCATGCCGGCGACCCACTCGCCGGTGAAGGGGTCGACGACGTTGCCGCAGGCGTTGACCGAGACCACGGCGCCCACCTTGACGGGGCCGAGCGCCACGGCGGCAGCTCCGAGGCCGGCCTTCATGCAGGTGGCAGGTCCCATGAGCTTGCCTACGGTGGCGCCGGTGCCGGCGCCCACGTTGCCCTGCTCGAGCGAGGCAGGGGTGTGGTCGAGCGCCTCGCGCACGGCGGCGGCACCGGCCTCGATGTCGGGGCGCACGGTGGGGTCGCCAAAGGCGAGGTCGAAGATGCAGCTGGAGCACACGATAGGCACCTGCGTGGGACCGACGGGCAAGCCGATGCCGCGGCTCTCAAGCTCGCGGGCGACGCCGCTTGCGGCTTCGAGGCCAAAGGCCGATCCGCCCGAAAGGCAGACGGCGTGGACCTTATCGACGGTGTTTTCGGGGCGCAGCAGGTCGGTCTCGCGCGAAGCGGGAGCGCCACCGCGCACGTCAACGCCACCAGTGGCACCCTCGGGCGCCACGATTACGGTACAGCCGGTGCCAGCCTCCTCGTCCGTATAGTTGCCAAAGCAAAAGCCATCGACGTTGCAGACATCGATGGCTTCGAGCAGTGTGTCCATATTTTCTCCTATCGGTTTTCCGCCGGGCCTTATGCCCGGTCGGGATCCGTACGGTACGGCAAAATTGTAGGCGCTGGGGGATACCCAGCGCCAGATGCAATTACGAGAGTTTTTTAATCGCGCGTGCGACGCGGGCGATAGGCAAGCCCACCACGTTGTAGAAGTCACCCGAAATGTCGTGCACGAGCATGCGGCCGCCTGTGCCCTGGATGCCGTAGGCTCCGGCCTTGTCCATGGGTTCGCCGGAGGCAACATAGCGCTCGATCTGCTCCTCGGTAAGCTCATAGAACGTCACGTCGGTCACATCGACAAACGACAGGCTCTCGGCGGCATGCGGAGCTGTAGCGTCGCCGGCTTTAACGATGCAGACGCCGGTCGCCACCTGGTGCGTGCGGCCCGAAAGCTCGCGGAGCATGGTGCGCGCCTCGTCCTCGTTTGCCGGCTTGCCCAAAATCTTGCCATCGAAGGTGACGATGGTATCGGCCGCGACGGTCAACTCATTGGGCTCGGCATGCTCGGCGGCGACGGCAGCAGCTTTGGCACGCGCCAAGCGCTCGACGAGCGTAAGCGGAGCTTCGCCATCAAAAGGCGTTTCATCGATGTCTGCGGGAATTACGCGAATGTTATAGCCCGCCTCGCGCATCAGCTCTATGCGGCGCGGCGATTGCGAAGCCAAAATCATAGTTGGATGCCCTCGGCGACCTTCTCGACGGCCTTCTCGCCGGCGAGCGTGCGCAGCAGCTCCAAGGCAAAGGGGAGTGACTGTGCCATGCCGCTGGCAGTGATGATATTGCCGTCTTGCGTGACCTTCTCGCCGGTATAAGCTCCCTCGGGGAAGCTCTTCTCAAAGCCGGGGAAGCACGTGGCGCGGCGTCCCTCGAGCAGGCCAAGCTCGCCCAGGATAAACGGGGCGGCGCAGATGGCGGCAACGTGCTTGGTCGCGGCGAACTCGCAGACTACGTCGCAGACGCGCTGGTCGGCGCGCAGGTTGGTGGCTCCGGGCAGGCCGCCGGGCAGCACGACGCAGTCGTACTCGTCAAAGTTGATTTCGTCAAAGAGCGCATCGCAGGTCACGGGAATCTGCAGCGAGCTCACGACCTCGCGCGTGGGCATGATCGAGACGAGCGTGGCGCGCACGCCGCCGCGACGCATGACGTCGACCATGGTCAGGCATTCAATCGTTTCAAAGCCATCGGCGGCGAGAACGGCAACGCTGGGCATGAGAGTTCCTTTCGTAAGGCGGCATACAATTAGCCGTCTTATACCCCGAAGACATACGCTTGCCACGCTCGATTTCCCAATGTTTAAAAAGGGACGGGGCTATTTTAGCTACCCCACTTGCAGGGTAGCTAAAATAGCCCCGTCCGAATTAGCTACCCTCACCCATCCTCAACAATCTCAATCTGTAACATCTAGACCCACTTTTGACCCCTAACTGTTACAGATCAAGACAAACGGAAACCGCCCCGACAAAACGTCTAAATCTGTAACATCTACGGACCAAAACCGGGTCTTACTGTTACAGATCGAGACAGTCCCCAACAGCACCGCCCCGTTCGGGGGACGACCGCCACAGGTACGGCGGGCAGAGACTCACTTTTTTCCTCGGTTTTTCTTGACGGAATCTCACCTGTTGTAGTACTTTGTCCCAGTCTAAAAACGCGTGGACTTTTCTGGGCGCTAGCCACCTTTTTGCCACGCAACCGAGCAGTCGGTTGCGTGGCTTTTTTCGTCTTGGCAGCAGGTGCCACATGCACCGCCAGAAGACCGCACGAGCCCACCTTCCGACTGCAGGGAACAGACGCACGAGATATGCGTCTGCAAGACAGCAGACGGAAGGGAGCCTAATGGCAGGAACAAACACAATCAAGCAGCAGACCGCCGAGGCGGG
>CABUUJ010000084.1 GCA_902494715.1 uncultured Collinsella sp. | reverse complement strand
TATCTCACCGCAACTGCGTTGGGGCGTTTTGGTAACTGGCTTACTTGCTCGCGAACAGCCAGATGAGGACGATCACGAGGATTACGGCGACAATGCAGACGATGGCGCCGGTGAATTTTATGCGTGAGTCGCGGGTGCGCTCGCGTACGTCGTCCTCGGCGGCTTCGAGTTGAGCCACTTCGTGCTCGGTTTCGGCGTGCTCGGCCTTATCGCGGACCAGGGAGCCCGCGAGCGATTCGGTAATCTCGGGATGGTCATGTACTTCGGTCGCCTGCTCGATGATCGACTGCGCGTGCGCGATGTCCGTCTGGGCATTGGCAATAGCCTGCTCTTGCTCTCGGCGCGCCTTGTCCTCTGCGGCGATCTTCTCGCGCAGTTCGCGCTGGCGCGTTGCGGCGGCGGCTTTTGCGGTCTGCAGCTCGTCGCGCGCGGCATCGGCCTCGGCCGTCACGGTCTGATGGGTTCGCTTGGCGTCGGCGATGGGGGCTTGCGCCTGCTCGACAGCGTGCTCGGCGGCTGTGAGCGAGTGCTCAAGATCGGCGGTGATGCGCGGGACATCTTCCTCGGCTTTGCGCAGGGCATCGGCCGTGTCGGAGATCTGCATCGAAAGCTCGCTGGTGCGCACCGTGTAATTGGCGGGATTCGCCGAAGGATTGCGCTGCAGCTCGGCATACTCGTGGCGCAGCGTTTCGAGTTGAGCACGCGTGGCGTCGACGGTTTGCTGTGCTGCGGCAACGCCGGCGTCGCGCTCGGCCTGCACCTTGTCGCGGATGCGCTTGGAATCCTCGAGGCGTCGAACGAGGCGGTTGCCGGTCTCGCGAGAGCTCGCCTCGCGGGCCTCCACGGCGTCGAGCGCGGCCTTCAGGCGGAGCTCAGTCGCGTCATCCTCTGTCTTCATTTGTTCGAGCTGACCCTTGAGCTCTGCTACTTTGGAAGCATGGACATCGCGATCGATTTCGGCTGCCGCAGCGGTCTTTTGCGCCGTGGCGATCGCCTGGCGCTGGTCGGCGACGATCTGGTCGTAGCGGCCTGCGATATCCTGGCGCGTCTCGAGTTCCTCGGCCTGATCGGCAATGCGCTGCTCAAGTTCGGCCAGGTGGGCGCGGGCATCGGCAAGTGCCTTTTTCGCGGCGTTCATCTCGCGCATGGCCGAGGCGCCCTGGGCGATAAAGGTGCCCACGGCGTTCGCAGTGTTCGAGACAGCGGTCCCCAGATCGCGGCTCGCGGCGGGGGAGTGCGGGGCGGTCGGGCGAGCGGTGTCGGCAGCGTCCGCATCGGCAACCTGCGGCGCGGCGATATTGCCGGTACCGCCCTCGACCACAGAAAAGCCTGCTGCGTGCGGATCGACCGCATCGGCGCCAATCGTGGGGTGCTCGAGCTGCAGAAACGAGGGCATGGTGCTGCCCTGGTCGGCAACCGGAGTCTCGCCGGGCACAAAGGTCGAGGCCGCCACGGCGGCCTCCTCTTCCTCGGCATCAATATCGGCATCGGCGACGGCGTTTTTCATCGCTTTGACAGCATCCATCATGGAGTCCATGACGGCATCGAGCTCTTCTTCCGAAGACACCTCGATGGGGCCCGCTGCTTGCGGGGCGTCGTCCTGTACAGGGGCGTCGTCCTGAGCGGGCGCATCGTCGTTTTGCTCATCGGCGTTTTCTGTTTCGGGGGTTTCCGCCGTAGCGCTTTCGTTCAAGATGGGGTCGTCGATGTCGATACCATCGCAGGTCACAGCGTCAGTATCTGCGGTGACGTCTGCGGAATCATCAATATGCTGTTGAGTCTGGGGGTCCAGCTCGTCTGTCATAGGCATGTGCTCCTCATCGTTGTTTGTCACCCTATGATAAAGTCTCGCGCCGACATCCCGCGCGCCGCAGCAAAGTTTCAAAACGTGTTCGATGGCTCGATCTGATAGCAATAACTCGATCGCTTTATTCAGTTTGTACTTGACAATCCCTTCGCCGAACGACGTGGTGCCGTTCGCCTGCCATGGGCTTTATTTTTCACTTGAAGAAGCTAAAGTTGCATTTCAGCTTTTGGCGCGTGAAGTTGGATGCGCGCAGTCGGCGGGCGTGCCCGTCGCGATTTGAAAGGACTTTGTATGGGACTTTTCACTGGTAAGACCGTGATCGTCACCGGCGGCGGCAAGGCCACGCTTAAGGACGGTTCCGCTGGCTCCATCGGCTACGGCATCGATATCGCATTTGCCAAGGAGGGCGCGAACCTCGTCATCACCGGCCGCAACGTCGCCAAGCTCGAGGCCGCCAAGGAGTCTCTCGAGGCCGAGTACGGCGTCAAGGTTCTGCCTGTTCAGGCCGATGTCTCGGCTGGTCAGGACAACGAGGCCGTCGTCCAGAACGTCATCGACAAGGCCATTGAGGAGTTCGGCCGCATCGACGCCGTCGTCAACAATGCTCAGGCCAGCGCCTCGGGCGTGACCATCGCCGATCACACCATGGATCAGTTCAACCTGGCCATTTACTCTGGCCTGTATGCCACCTACCTGTACATGCAGAAGGCCTATCCGCACCTGAAGGAGACCAAGGGCTCCGTGGTCAACTTCGCTTCGGGCGCCGGCCTGTTTGGCAATTATGGCCAGTGCAGCTATGCCGCCGCCAAGGAGGGCATCCGCGGCCTGACCCGCGTTGCCGCCAACGAGTGGGGCAAGGACGGCATCAACGTCAACATCGTGTGCCCGCTTGCTTGGACCGCTGCGCTCGAGAACTTCCAGGATGCCTATCCCGAGGCGTTCAAGGCCAACGTCCACATGCCGCCGGCGGGTCACTACGGCGACGTCGAGAAGGAGATCGGCCGCGTTGTCGTTCAGCTCTGCGGTCCCGACTTTAAGTACATGAACGGCGAGACCGTCACCCTCGAGGGTGGCATGGGCCAGCGGCCTTAGGGGTTACGCGGTTTTACCAAACCGCGTAACGGCTCGACGCTGCGCGGGCCGCATTTGGACAATCTGACGTTCAACTTCAAGGGCGCGACCAGAAGGTCAGCGCCCTTTCGTTTCACGTCACCTTGTCTC
>CABUUJ010000083.1 GCA_902494715.1 uncultured Collinsella sp. | reverse complement strand
GGCCAGCGTGCCTTCCATCACAAACTTGGGCATGCTCTCGATGAGGTTGAACAGGAATAGTGCACCAAAGAGCGGAGCGCACTGGACAAACAGGTGGCCGACCTCGCGCAGGCTCACGCGGTGCGATTTTTCGGTCTCGAGCAGGGCGAGCGGCGCGGTGACCAGCACGAGCGAGACGATGGCGGTGACACCCATGGCCATGGCCGCGATGGGCATGCTGCGCGTAAGGAACAGCGCCACGCTAAAGATCACGATGACACCGACGGAGCGTAGCGTTTGGCTCATGCCGGCCAGATAGAGTTTATCGGCCTGCTGCAGGCGGCCCTCGTACACGTCGGCGACGCCGTCGATCACCTTATACAGGTAGACGCCCAGGCCGATCGTCGCCATATGCGCGTCGTAGCCGCGGGCGCTGCTGTACATGAGGCCGCAGCCCAGGGCGAGCGCTCCGCAAAGCCAGCGGTTGAGCTGGTAGGAGGCGAATGACGTCGTTTCGTCGATATCCGAGACCTGGAAATTGCGCACGCCGTAGTTGCACGCGATCATGATGAGCGTGCCGGTGACAAAGGCGATGGAGAACTTTCCGGCTTCCTCGGCGCCCACAAGCTGCGTGGACACGATGGTGAGCAGGGGAAACGCGAAGCCCCACACGGCGGTGCCCAGGGTATTCCAGAGATAGTCGCGACGAGTGGCGTGCTCCTCGTATTCGGCTTCCTGCGTGGAGAAGCCGCCGCCGTAGACAGCGCCGAGCAGGCGGTTCCACCAGGCGTTGACCATGCGGTGGATGGGGCCGGGCTCGCGATCGCGCTCGCGGTGACGGCGCGTGGCCTGGCCACTATCGGGGCCGCCGGCGTTGCGCTGACTTAGCTCCTGGATACGTGCGAGCTCCTCGGCCGTGTGGGAGGCAGGGAAGAGGCCGTTCTCGATGCGGCCGCCCTGGGACTTCGCGGTACCGCTGCTCGCTACGGCGGGGCCGGCGACGCCATTGCGGCGGGCGATGGCGCGGCGGATGCTATCGAGGGGCGTGATGCTCAAAGCGGAGTCCTTTCTATTGCTGCGCTCTAGTATAGACGCGACGGTGTTCGCTCGTGTTTTTGAACAGTTTGTTCGATAATTTCGGCGGCGCCATTCAGTAGTCGGCACTTTGGGAACGTCCCTAAGTGCCGGCATCCGGGGACACTCCTTGAATGTTGCCTGTTCAAGAACGTCCCCAACGACTAGTCGTTTAAGAACGTCCCCAATGACTAGGCCGCTTGCCTGCGATTTTTGACCGTTGGGCGGGCTTGCCGCCCTTGCCGCAAAAACGTTTTTGCATATCGGGTACAACGGGCTTTACGTGAGTAAAGTGCGCGCCGCGTTCACGTGTCGCGTTTTTAAAGGAGGCCCCATGCCTGGTGTTACCCCTGCAGAAGTTTTGTCCAACTTTGGTATTACGCTGGTCGAAGATCCCGCCGAGAATCAGCCCCGTCTGCTGGTCGATCTACCCGCCGCGGAGCTCGTCGAGCACGCTATCCGCCGCGAAGAAGGCCGCATGGCATCCAACGGCGCGCTGGTGATCGAGACGGGGGAGCGTACCGGCCGTTCCCCCAATGACCGCTTTATCGTTGACACCCCCGATGTTCACGACAAGATCGCCTGGGGTGCGGTCAACCGCCCGCTGTCCGTCGAGAGCTATGAGGCCATCAAGGCCGGCATCGTCGACTATCTCAACGAGCGCGACGTGTTCGTCACCCGCGGCATGGCAGGCGCCGACCGCAACCACACGCGTCGACTGCTCGTTGCCTGCGAGCGTGCCAGCCAGGCGCTCTTTATCAAGCAGATGCTCGCCCGCCCGCTCGCCCGCGAAATCGCGCGCACCGGCGAGCCCGACTTCTGCGTGCTCGCAGCGCCCGGTTACCAGTGCGACCCCGCCATCAAGGGCCTCAACTCCAGCGCTGCCGTGGTCATCAACTTCCAGGAACGCGTGATTCTGGTCGCCGGCACCGGCTACTCCGGCGAGATCAAAAAGTCGATCTTTAGCGTCATGAACTATCTGCTGCCCGTCGAGGACGACGTGCTGCCCATGCACTGCTCGGCCAGCATGGATCCCGTCACGCACGAGACCGCCGTGTTCTTTGGCCTGTCCGGCACCGGCAAGACCACGCTTTCGGCCAATCCCACGCGCCTGCTGATCGGCGATGACGAGCACGGTTGGTCCGACATGGGTATCTTCAACATCGAGGGTGGCTGCTACGCAAAATGCGAGGGCCTGGACGCCTTCCACGAGCCTGAGATCTTCAACGCCGTCCGTTTTGGCGCCATTTGCGAAAACGTGGTGCTCGACGAGAACCGCAAGCCCAACTACGACGACATCTCGATTACGCACAACACGCGCGTGGCCTATCCCGTGGAGCACATTCCTAACGCGTGGACTAAGGGCATGGGCACCACTCCGAGTGTCGTGCTGTTCCTGACTTGCGACGCTTTTGGCGTGCTGCCGCCCATCTCGCGCCTGACGGCCGATGCCGCCATGTACCACTTTGTGACGGGCTTTACGGCTAAGATTCCCGGCACCGAGGTCGGCGTCACCGAGCCCACGTCCACGTTCTCTTCGCTGTTCGGCGAGCCGTTTATGCCGCTCGACCCCATGGTTTACGCCAAGATGCTTGGCGAGCGCATTGCCGACGGCCGCACGCGCGTGTACCTGGTCAACACCGGCTGGATTGGCGGCGGCTACGGCGTGGGCCATCGCATCGAGCTGGCCTACACGCGCTCGCTGGTCGCGCGCGCCCTCGATGGTACCATCGAGGACAGCGAGTTCGTGCACGACGACATCTTTAACGTCGACATTCCCACGACGTGCCACGGCGTGCCCGATGGCATCCTGGTGCCGCGCCAATACTGGCAGAGCACCGCGCGCTATGACGAGGCCGCGCACAACCTGGCGGTGATGTTCGAGGAGAACTTCGAGAAGAAGTACTCGCACCTGCCCGAGTCTGTCAAGGCCGCCGGCCCGCATGCCCAGGTGTCCGCTGAGGCCCGTCATCGCGGCCGCGGCCTGCTGGGACTCCGCCACTAGCTTCGCCGTGAGTCCATATCCACCACAAAGGGGACAGGCACCTTTGT
>CABUUJ010000082.1 GCA_902494715.1 uncultured Collinsella sp. | reverse complement strand
GAAGGCCACATTAAGTGGCCTTCTTTGCATGCGGAACTCGCGACAAACGTAACGCCCGCCCGCCTCCGACCGACTTCCAACCTAATTCTTTTCAGCCCAGGCCCCTGTGTACCGCGCGTCTAAGATCTTCAAATTCTGGCAGCCTGACAATCGATTCTTATAGCAAAGGCCCCTTGGCCTTTAGTTTGATACAAGTTCCGCACGAGCCGGAAAGCACTTAATGTGCTTTCCGTGCGAGCAGGACTGTTCGCAGTAGCAAACTAAAGGCCAAGGGGCCCAGTCAACCTATCAGCAGCGATTGTTCAGCAACTAGTTGAATTTGAAGATCTTTGAGGCAAGACGGTATAGGCCGAGTGTGGTTTTGTCTCCGGCCCGGCCGCGCAGGTTGGTGAAGAAGCCGACCACACCGTAGCGTGCACGACGATACATACGCTCGTCATAGGCCTTTAAATCACTCCACAACGTCTTCAGGCGCTCGTCGGCACAATCCTCGTCGGAAAGCTTAGTGAGCACCGAGCAGATTGCCATCATCATGGTGAAATAGCCCATCATGTACGAGCGCAGACGCGACGACTCGACATCGCTGTACAGGTGGAACGACTCCATCATGATGCGCGTCACGCGAAACTGCTGGTCCAGACGCTTGACCATCGTGGCCTCGTTGACGCTTTGGCCCTCACGGCCGATAAAGTAGCGGTAGAGGTCGATGTCGGCGTAGTACATGGTCTTGCAGCGCGGTAGCGGCACGTAGGCGTAGATGTTGTCTACATAGAACGTGTGCGGCGGCATAGGCAGATTGGACGCGCGCAGCACATCCGTGCGATAGCACAGGCTGTGCATAAGCAGATTCTGGTCCAGACGGAAATGACCAATCTGGTCCCAGGTAAAGATCTTTTTTCGCGGCAGGGCAAACTTGTAGCCAATAGCGGTGTGCGTACCCTCGTAAACCTTCTCGTACACATAGTTCGAGATAAAGAGGTCGACGCGCTGGTCGCGCTCCTCAAAACCGCGCAGGATCGAAAGCATAGTCGACAGGGCTGCGCCATCGAGCCAGTCGTCCGAGTCGACGACCTTGTAGTAGGTACCCTGCGCCTCGCGCAAGCCCGAGAGGACGGCAATGCCGTGGCCGCCGTTCTCCTGATGCACCGCGCGGATGATGCCGGGATAACGTGTCTCCCACTCGTCGGCCTTGGCTGCCGTCTCGTCCTTGGAACCGTCATCGACGATGATAATCTCGATATCGGTGGCGTAATTGCTCCCCTCCAGAATGGAGGTGATGCAATGGTCCATGTCCTTGGCGGCGTTATACGAGGGAATACCGAATGATATGACTTTATGCATGGCAGGCGATAATCTCATCCGAAAGATCGAGGGCAGAGTTGGTCACGGCATCCATATCGTAGTAACGATACTCGGCCAGACGACCCACCGGGTGGAAGTTCGTCAGGTTCTGGACGCGCTCAAGATAGCGCTCATAGAGCTCGCGGTTCTCGGGCTCCAGAATGGCGTAATAGGGCGTCTCGCCCGAGCCGGGCGTATAGGCCTTGGAATACTCCTTCATGATGGTGGTCTTGCCGGGCAGGACCTGACCAGTCATGTTCTTGAACTCGGTGATGCGCGTGTAATCCTCGCTCGTGGTGTAGTTGACGGTGCCCACGGGCTGGAACTGGTCCATATCGAGCGTCTCGAACTTCATGTCGAGCGTACGGTACGGCAGAGCGCCCAGGTCGAGGTTGAACAGCTCGTCAAGCGGACCGGTGTAGACGATCTCGCCGCCATAGACCTTACCGTCGATCTTGACGGTGGTCTCGTCGATCTCGAAGAGGTCGCGGGCGTCCACGTCGCAGAACACATCAATCAGATCGTGGTCGAGCATGCGCTCGAACAGCGCGGTATAGCCGTCCTGCGGCATGCCCTGGAAGGGAGCCTGCGGGAAGTAGCGGTCATCGTCGCCCACAAAGACGGGAACGCGGCCGGTGATCGAGGGATCGATCTGGTCGGGCGTCTGACCCCACTGCTTCATGGTGTAATGCAAAAAGACGTTCTCGTAGACGTAATCGGCGACCTCGGCAAGATCCGGGTCGTTCTTCTTGCGCAGCTCCATGATGGGCACCTTGACGTCCTTGCCAAAGGTCTCCACGAGCTTCTGATACAGCTCCTCGCCGCGCTCATCGCCAAAGGCAAGCTTGAGGCTCGCGTGGTTAAAGGGCACAGGCATAAGGGTGCCGTTGATGTTGGCGAGCACCTTGTGCTGGTAGTCCGTCCACTTGGTAAAGCGCGACAGGAAATTGTGGACGCGCTCATTAAAGGTATGGTAGATGTGCGGACCATACTCGTGGACCAGGATTCCGGCCTCATCAGCGCAGTCGTAGGCGTTACCCGCAATGTGGCTACGGCGTTCCAGAACGGCAACGCGATAGCCGATAGTCTCGGCGAGACGACGGGCGCAAACGGCACCGGCATATCCAGCACCGACGACAATCATGTCGTATACGCCGGCGTTAAAGCCTTCAGGCAGGCCTGAGGTAATCTGCATCGATACTCCTTGTCAAAAGCCACGGGCTCGTTAGCTGGGCTTTTCTCGAACATTCTTCGAGACATATTTATCAGAGCGATTATAGCGCTAATGCGTCCTATAATGAGCTTGCCACACAAGGAAAGCTCAAGCACCGCGGCGTACATAATTGAAAGGTAAACCCGCTAGCAGCGGGTTTATTCGTGAACAGCCGGGCGCCTGGAGCTTAGCGAAACGCTTGTAAGGAGTAACATGAGCGATTTCCTAAACCGTATGAAGTCTGCCGCCAAGGCCGACCTTAAGACGATCGTCCTGCCCGAGGGCGAGGATCCGCGCACCATCGTCGCGGCCACCAAGATCATCGAGGAGGGCCTGGCAAAGATCGTCATCCTGGGCAACCCCGACGAGATCAACGTTCCCGGCGCTACCGTCATCGACCCGCGTAATGCCGAGAAGCACGAGGAGTACGCGCAGAAGTTTGCCGAGCTCCGCGCTAAGAAGGGCGTCACCATCGAGCAGGCTCGCGCCCAGGTAATGGACGCTACCTACTTTGGCACCATGATGGTCAAGATGGGCGATGCCGACGGCCTGGTCTCCGGCGCCTGCCACTCCACCGCCGACACCTTGCGCCCCGCGCTGCAGATCCTCAAGACCGCCCCGGGTACCAAGCTGGTCTCGGCCTTCTTCGTGATGTGCACCGACACCCCGCAGTTCGGCACCGACGGCACGCTGATCTTCGCCGACTGCGGCCTCAACATCAACCCGTCCTCCGACGAGCTCTCCGAGATCGCCATCGCCTCCGCTCACTCTTGGTCCACCTTCATGGGCAACGTTGAGCCGCACGTGGCCATGCTCTCCTACTCCACTATGGGCTCCGCCGGCGGCGAGGTCGCCAAGAAGGTCCAAGAGGCCGTGAAGTTCTGCAAGGAGAAGGCTCCCGAGCTCGCCATCGACGGCGACCTGCAGCTCGATGCCGCTATCGTCCCCACCGTCGCCCAGCTCAAGGCTCCCGGCTCCTCCGTCGCCGGCAAGGCCAACGTGCTCGTGTTCCCCGACCTCGAGGCCGGCAACATCGGCTACAAGCTGGTCCAGCGCTTCGCCGGCGCCGACGCTTACGGTCCCATCCT
>CABUUJ010000081.1 GCA_902494715.1 uncultured Collinsella sp. | reverse complement strand
GCGGCGAGCGCGAACCCGCACCCCTTGATCGACTGGAGCGCCTCGACCTCGGCCGAGAGGGGGCCCGCCGCGATGGCGGCCCTGTATTCGGCGAGGACGGCCTCCCTCGTCTCGTCGGCCGCCTCGACCTCGCTCCTCAGCGCCGCAAGCGCCCAGATGCCGCCGTCGTCGGCGGGGTGTATGCCGTCGAGCCACCTGAGGAAGCCGTACGTCCAGTACTTCCGGGGGTTGCCGGCCGGCGTCGTGCCGCCGTAGGCGTAGCCGCGGCGGGCGAGGAACGCCAGGAGCCGCTGCTTCGCCGCCGCGAGCCTCGCGGTCGCCGCGTCGTGGGCCCCGGCGAGGTCCCTGAGCCCCTCGATCTCGGGGGACGGCACCCATACCGGGGAGATATCGTGCGACAGTATCGCCTTGGCCATCCTGGCCGCGTCGTTGCGGTCGTTCTTGGACGAGAGGTCGGCCGCCGACCTCGGGACCTTGGAGACGGCCGCGACGACGCAGTCGACGCCGAGCCCGGAGAGCTCCCTCTGCGGGGCGAAGCCGAGGTAGCCGCTCTCGTAGGCGGCGAGAGACGGGCCGGGGAAGCCCGACATCCACTCCGCGACCTCGCCCCACGGGTTGCCGCGGAACCTCCTCGTCACTGTCTCGCCCGTCTCCGCGTCGAGCGCGCAGACGGTGGTGGACCTGAGGTGTACGTCCATTCCGAAGGCGGTAGAATATCTAGGCACGGGAGCCTCCCAACCTCGTTGCGGCGCGGCTGCGCCTCTGGCACTTCAACAACATTGTCGCAGCCCCGACCCGCGGTCACGAGCGGGGGCTCCTGTCGTTTCCGTGCCCTTGGATTGGGTCATAGTGTCTGTCGTATGCTCAGCCTGCGTCGTTACCATGGTCCATTAGAGACGGAGGAAAACAGATCATTTTCCTTGACTCGCGGAACTATATAACGACGCCGTTGCAGTGGTCGATTTCGTGTTGGATGATCTCGGCGGTGTAGCCCGAGAAGTTTTTGATGCGGTGGACAAAGTTCTCGTCCAAATTCTCAACCTTAATGCGGCGATAGCGGGTACAGGGACGCTCGCCGATCAGCGAGAGGCATCCTTCGCTCGTCTGATAGGCATTGACCTGCTCAAGAATTTGAGGGTTGTACATCAGGAGTGTCCTGTTGCCGTCCTTTACGCAGATGATGCGTTTGCGCACGCCGATCATGTTGGCAGCGAGGCCCACGCACTCGTGCTCATGCTCGTGGAGCGTATCCATGAGGTCCTGCCCGGTCGCGGCATCGTCGGGTCCCGCGTCTTCGGAAGGTAGGCGCAAAAAGAACTCGGATTTCATGATGGGCTTAATCATGGCGGGCTCCTCATGTCTCATGCTTTCGTGGACTTTTAATAATAGCGCGGAAGGAAAGCTGTGCGCCCGCGTTACAATCTTTCGACGTTGGACCATGTTGTCAGATTCGTCGTATACGGCGTTTGGCGTAAGTCTAGGGCTCATTTTCGCCCTGGACTGTTCCTCTGGGGCGATACGACTGTCGTTCCAAGAGGAAGGAAATGCATGGGGAGCAAATCTCAGCTACAAGTTCAAGCAACGCCATCGGCCACTGCGGCGCTTCTCGTCGTAATGTATATCGCAGCCTTTGTCGCCGCGTTTAACGAGAACATCATTAACGTGGCGCTGCACGACATTATGGCGGCCTTTTCGGTGAGTGCCACCACGGCGCAGTGGCTCGTTTCGGGCTACATGATCGTGACGTCGATCTTTACCGCCATCATGGCCTTCCTGTCCGGCCGTTTCTCGACGCGCAAGCTGCTGTTTTTCGCATGCGGATGCATGGTCGCCGGCGAAGTCCTGTGCCTGATCGCTCCGTCGTTTAGCGTTTTGCTGCCAAGCCGTATTTTGCAGGCTGCGGGATCGGGCATCTTGTTCCCGCTCATGATGAACGTGGTGCTGTCTTGCGCTCCGCGCGAGAAGCTCGGTCTGTATCTAAGCCTGGGCGGTGCCTGCATTACGCTAGGGCCGGCGTTTGGACCCGTGATCAGCGGTCTTATGTGCACGTTGTTTGGCTGGAGGGCGGTGTTCGTAGTGCCGCTGGTGGGCGGCATTGTGGTCGCTGCGGCGGGCGTAAAGCTTGTTCAGAATGTCGGAGAGCGCTCGAACACCACGCTCGATATTCTGTCGGTTGTTTTACTCGCCGCCGGCATTACGGCATTTGTGTATTCCGTAGGCGAGTTCTCGACCAATCTGATTGCCGGTGTCGTGGCGCTTTTCGCCGCCATTGTGCTGCTCGGCCTGTTTGCGGCCCGTCAGCTCAAGCTCGAGCATCCGGTGCTTAACGTGCGTCCCATGGCGAGCGTTCGTTTTTGGCCTGCGTGTTTGCTTGTGGTGGTGTCGATGATGACAACGTTCTCGATGAGCGTATTGTTGCCGCTCTATTTTGAGGGCGCATACGGCATGACCGCACTTGTTGCGGGCCTGCTCATTTTGCCGGCGATTGCCTGCAACGCCGTGACCTCGATTGTGGGCGGACGCGTGATGGACGCCCGTGGCGCATGGCCGCTGCTGCCGATCGGCTTTGCCCTGATTGCCGTGGGGCAGATTGCAATCTCGATGACGGCGGCAAGCATGAACATCGGCGTTGTCGTGGCGCTGACCGTTGTGGTGTATGCCGGAGTCGGTTTGGTGCTAAGCCCCTCGCAGACGGTCGGTTTGGAGACGCTGCCTGCTGCTGAGCATCCTCACGGAACGGCATTGCTCAACACCTGGAACATGATTGCCGCATCGTTTGGCCCGTCGCTGTTTATCGGCCTGCTCTCGAGTTCTGCGGCGACTGCCGGCGCCGCTGGCGCTGCGACCGACGTTGCCCAAGCGATTGGATTTGCAGCTGCCGTGCGCGTGGCGGCTGTGATTGCCGTGGTCGGGTTCGCGACGTCGCTGGTGTACGCTCGTCGTGAGTCGCACATGTCGCATTAATGTGTGCACATAGATTCTGCAGCTAGATTGGATGGCGACACCATAAACTAGTGGACGTTTTGCCGAGAGGCATGAATGTTTAAAGCGCAAAGAGTGCGCGACGGGCCCCGCGAATGGGGCGATGATGCCCGAGAGGGCCAAGAAGGAGTCTCATGTCCGAGAACGAAGAGATCATGAACGAGACCGAGAACGAGACCATGGCTGCCGAGGTTGAGGCAGTCGAGACCGTGGAGACCGAAGCTGCCGAGGTTGAGGCTGCTGACGAGGTTTCCGCCGAGGAGGAGGCCGAGGTTGTCGAGGCCGCCGTTGATTACGATGACGAAGAGCTGATGGACAAGATGCAGAAGGCCGCCCGCCTGCTGCGTAACCGTCGCTTTGCTATTTCCAAGGAGGAGGAGGCCAAGGCCGAGCGCATGGCGAACATCGAGCGCGCCATCAAGCTTCTTGACCTCAAGCCCAAGATGGAGCAGAAGGAAATGTCCGACCTGCTGGGCATGCGCCTCCGTGAGCTCGATGGCCTGATGGCCGAGGCCGAGGCTGCCGATCTGGTCGGCCGCATCGACGACGCCGAGGGCGATATGCGCAAGATCGTCGTCTTCGCTGCCGAGGATGCCGCTGAGGGCCTGGTCGAGCTTGCCAACAAGAAGGAGAAGCTCCTGCCCGAGCTTTCTTACGAGGAGGCCACCGAGCTGATGGCCGCTCTCGATAAGGTCATCGCTCCGCTCGTCGCTATGGGCCTGGACGAGGACCGCGGTCCTCGCGGCGGCCGTGACGACCGTGGCGGCCGTGGCGGCGACCGTGGTGGTCGCGGCGGCTTTGGCGATCGCGGTGGCCGTGGCGGCGACCGTGGCGGTCGCGGTGGCGATCGCGGTGGCCGTGGCGGCTTTGGTGACCGTGGCGGCGACCGTGGCGGTCGCGGCGGCTTTGGCGGCAACCGTGGTGGCTATGGCGATCGCGGTGGCAACCGTGGCGGCTTCGGCGGCAACCGCGGTAACGACCGCGGCGGTCGCGGTGGCGATCGTGGCGGCCGCAACGGCGGCGGCTTCCGCGGCAACCGTTTTTAGTTACGGCGTTTTACCAAACGCCGTAACGGCTCGGCGCTGCAAACCCGCCAGAGCGGCAATCTGCCTTTCAACTTCGGCGGCATGACCAGAAGGTCAATGCCGCCTTGTTTCAAGGCACCTTGC
>CABUUJ010000080.1 GCA_902494715.1 uncultured Collinsella sp. | reverse complement strand
TCATCGTGTCGCCGTGGATCCTGTCCGTGCTGACCACCGACCGCCTCGCGCGCAACTACGAGCTGGTCACCAAGCACAACCTCAAGTACCGCCGCTACTACCACCAGTTCGACTACTAATTTCATTTGGGGGAAACCGCAATGAGGCAATACATCTTCGCCAGCCACGCGCATTTTGCGACCGGCATCAAGGAGAGTACCGAGCTGCTCTCGGGCGCGCGCGATAACGTCCACGACCTGTCGATGTTTGTCGACGGCCGCACCGATGTCGCCGAGGAGGCCGCCAAGCTCCTGGCGACCTTCGACCCCGCCGACGACGTAATCGTGTGCACCGACCTGTTTGGCGGCAGCGTCAACAACGAGTTCACCAAGATCGTCCAGACGCGCCCCAACACCTACCTGGTTGCCAACATGAATCTGCCGCTGCTGATCCAGCTGCTCTTTTCGGACCAGGAGGCTCCCGCCGATCAGGTTATCCGCGAGATCCTCGCGGCTGACGACACGCGCGTCAAGTTTGTCAACGACCTGCTGACCGATGCGGATGACGAGGAAGAGTTCTAGTCACCGCCTGCTATTAATGGGGCCGGGTTTCCGGCATGAGACCTTTGGGGGTCAATCATGATTCAACTGCTTCGCGTCGACCATCGTCTGCTTCATGGCCAGGTGGCCGTCTCTTGGGTCCAGGGCTTGGGTTCTGACTGCATCTTCTGCGTTGGCGACAAGGTTGCCAACGATCCCGTCTGGAAGACTACGCTCAAGATGGGAAAGCCGGCCAACGTCAAGCTCGTCATCAAGGACATGGAGCACGCCATCGAGGCCATCAACTCCGGTGTTACCGATAAGTACAAGATGATCATCTGCGTCGCCAGCATCGCCGAGGCCAAGCAGCTTGTCGACGGCTGCCCGCAGATTACCTCCATCAACCTGGGCAACACCAAGTCCAAGGACGAGCAGCGTCCCGATGCCCGTAAGATCTCCCGCCAGATCTTTGTGACTGCTGCCGAGGAAGAGGACATTCGTGAGCTCGTCGGCCGCGGTGTCGAGGTCGAGATTCGCGCTCTGGCCGACGACCCCAAGGTCGATGCCCTAAGCGCCCTCTAATTGAGAACCACGGGCGGCGCGCACGGCGCCGCCCCTATTCGTGGGCGTACCGGATAAACGCTTTACCCGTTACCCCCATCTACCGTTCACCGGGAGTACACGCCCGTTGAACGATTGGTATTAAATAGTTTTCTCATGACTATATAATTGGTATCAAATCATTTGCACCGGTTTAGGTGTTAACAGCACACCGGTACAAGCTGGATCTGTCTAGGCGATTGTCGGCATGGAAAAGGGCGCGCTGACAAGTCGGGAATCGCCGCGCGGATCCAAGAGGGATCAAAGGGAGGAACAATGCTTGTTCAAGCGATCCTCATCGGACTTATCGCTGCCTTCGGTAAGCTCGATTATCAGCTCGGTACGCTCTATGCGTTCCGCCCGATCGTTCTGTGCCCGCTCGTCGGCATAGTCCTCGGGGACCTGCAGTCCGGCCTCGCCATCGGTGCGAGCCTCGAGCTGCTCTTCATGGGTTCAATCTCCATCGGCGCTTACGTGCCGCCCGATGAGTGTATTGGCGGTGTGCTCGCCTGCGCCTTCGCTATTCAGCTGGGTCAGAGCACCGAGGCCGCTATCGCGCTCGCGATGCCCATCGCCACTCTGTGCCTGGCCATTAAGAACGTCGTCAACGCCGGTATGCCCCTTCTGGTCGACCGTGCCGACGTCTTTGCCAGCAAGGGTAACCTCAAGGGTATCTACGCTATGCACTGGATTATCGGTCTCGTGATTGTCGTCCTGGCCTTTATCCTGTGCTCGGTCTCCTTCTATCTGGGTGCCGACGCCGTTCAGGGCCTGCTCGACTTCATCCCGACGTTCGTCCTCGATGGCTTTGGCGTCGCAGCCAACATCCTGCCTGCCATGGGCTTCGCCATGCTCGGCCGTCTGGTGCTTACCAAGCAGCTCGTGCCGTTCTACTTCCTGGGCTTCCTGCTGTGCTCCTATGCCAACGTGCCCGTCCTCGGCGTCGCCCTGATCGCAATCATCATCGGCATCGACAAGTACGACCTGCTGGGCCTTGGTGGCGCCCAGCCCCAGCTTTCTGTGGAAGGGGATGAGGACGATGACTTCTAATTCCGAGAACCAGATTACTCGCTCCGACCTCATTAAGAGCGCCGTGAACACCGGCGCCCTGGGCATGGAATTCTCCTGGACCTACTACAAGCAGATGAACATTGCCTTCTGCCTGATGGTCGCCAACATGCTCAAGAAGATCTATGCCGGCCGTCCCGATGATTACGCCGAGGCCTTGCACCGTCACAGCGCATTCTTCAACATCACCCCGCAGCTCGCTCCCTTCGTGGGCGGCATCGCGATGGCCATGGAAGAAAAGGTCGCTCGTGGCGAGGTTGAGCCCGAGAGCGTCAACGACATCAAGGCCGCCCTCATGGGTCCGCTTTCCGGCCTGGGTGACTCCTTCTTCCTGTCCACCCTGCGCGTCGTCGCCGCTGCCGTGGGCATCAGCCTGTGCCAGGCCGGCAACGTCTTTGGCCCCATCGCCTTCCTGCTCGTCTACAACATCCCGGCGTTCCTGATTCGTATCTTTGGCGCTATCAAGGGTTATGAGCTAGGCATTGGCTTCCTCGACGAGGCTCAGAAGACCGGCCTGATGCAAAAGATCATGGCCTGCGTCGGCATTGTCGGCGTTATGGTCGTCGGCGCCATGAGCAAGGACATGTTCTGGGCTTCGTTGCCCATCGCCATTGGTCAGGGCGACTCCGCCCAAACTCTCCAGGACATCCTGGACGGCATCATGCCCGGTATGCTCGGTATGGCCGCCTTCTGGCTCTACTACTGGCTGCTCTCCAAGAAGATCAACCCGATGGTCCTGATCCTCTGCACCATGGTCGTGGGCATCATCGGCGCTTACTTTGGCGTGCTTGCCTAATATGTTCGAATCGCGCTTCCATCGCGTCTAACGGTTGCGTCGATCTTTGGGGGGCTTGTCGCATCTGCGGCGGCCCCCTGTTTTTTAAAACTCCGTACGAAAGGGGAGGGCTATGGTCGTACCCGAGCTTTCGCTCATGAACATCAACCATCGTTACTACAGCATCGAGACGTTTTTTAAGGCTGCAGGTGAGGCCGGCTATCGCAATATCGAGCTGTGGACCGGCTCGATGCACCTGTATGTGGATTGCCATGAGCACGATTCGGTGGATAAGATTCGCGATCTTGCCGCCCAATACGGTATCAAGATCGTGTGCGTGTGCCCCGAGCAGAACAACCCCAAGCCGTGGAACGTCGCGGTGCGCGGTGAGGCGGGCCAAAAACGCATCCTCTCGTACTTTAAGAATGTGATCGACGTTGCCGTTGAGTTGGGCGTGCCGCAGATTCTGGTGACGAGTGGTTGGGCCTATCTGGACGAGCCGGCTGAGGACGCCTGGGCCCGCAGCGTTGCCATGCTGCGCTCGGTGTGCGACTACGCCGATACGCGCGGTATTCGCGTCGCGCTCGAGGCCCTGCAGCCGTCGGAGTCCGTGTTGGTCAACACCGCACAGGATGTTGCGCGCATCCTCGAGGCGGTCGATCGTCCCAACCTGAAGGCCTGTATCGACTTTGGCGCCATGGAAGTTGCCGGCGACACGATCGACGGCTACTTTGAGGTTTTGGGCGACAAGATCGTTCACACCCACTTTGTAGATGTGGGCGGCGGCACGACGCATCTTGCCTGGGGCGACGGCGAGCGTGATATGCGTGCCGACCTCGAGGCACTCATGCGCCACGGCTATACGGGCTATGTCTCGGCCGAGACGTGTGATGGCCGCTACTATCAGGATCCGTCCAAGGCGACGACTCAGGTTATCGAGATGTATCGCCGTGTGACAGCGGAGATGGAAGCCGAATAACTAAACTGCGCGGTTGCGCCGGAAACGCTTGGGCGGGTCTGGCGCAACGCTTTTATAGCTGGCGAGTTGTGGGGAACCCGTTGGCAGTAGCGCTCGAAATAGACAACTATTGGCGTTGTAATACCACTCGGGCGAGGAAACCGACCGTTCGCCGCAAATCTCCGTGAGTTTGGATTGGTATTAAATAACAAGCAATCGTATGGCTATAATTGGTATCAGCAAGAAGCGCGATGTATAGAATTGCGCACATGTGATGGGAGGACACACATGAAGGAGACCGAGAAGATCGAGATCATGCACTTCGACCAGGAGGGCTACCTCGAGGACGGCAGGAACGTCTACGAGGCCGGCAAGAAGATGACCGCCCTGGCCGACCGCGTGCACGAGGAGGGCTACGACGCCGTCTTCCTGATGGGCGTCGGCGGCACCTGGGACGAGTTCATGCAGCTC
>CABUUJ010000079.1 GCA_902494715.1 uncultured Collinsella sp. | reverse complement strand
TCGGACACGCGGGTACGCTTCTCGTCCAGGTGGAGATACGACTCGACCTCGCCGAGCCGGTCCGCAAACGCGTCCAGCTCGGCGGGCGTTACCTCTAAAGCCTCAGCCATTAACGATTCCTGCCGTGGCAGTACTTAAACTTTTTGCCGCTACCGCAGGGGCACGGGTCGTTGCGGCCCACGTTGACGTACGGATCGTCGCTCTCGGACTTGCGATAGGTGGTCACCTTGCCACCGTTGTTAACGGCAGCCGGACCACCCTGGACAGCCGTGCGGGCCTGCACCTGTGCCTGCTTGCGCAGTACCGAGTCGCCGTTGTCGCCATCGACCTCGGCAGGACCGGAGAAGCGCGCACCCTCGAGCGCGGGCTCCTCCTTGTGCTCCATGGCACGCGGGGCAGCCTTGATCTCGATGCGCAGAACCGTGCGCAGGTAATCCTCATACATGGTATCGACGAGTATCTGGAACGCGCCGTAGGCCTCGGTCTTGTACTCAACCAGCGGGTCGCGCTGGCCAAAGCCGCGCAGGCCGATGCCGGTCTTGAGGTAGTCCATCTCCTGCAGGTAGTTCATCCAGCGGGTATCGATGACGCGCAGCATGACCTGGGTATTGAGCTCGCGCATCAGGTCCTCGCCCAGACGCTCGGCCTTCATGTTGTAGCACTTCTCAACATAGGCCAAGACATCGGCAGCCAGGGCTTCAAAGTCCTCGTCGGGGAACTTCGGCGTATCGATGTGGCCGGTGAGCTCCACAACCCACTTGCGCAGGCCCTCCAGGTCGCGCTCGCCCTCGTGGCTGTCCTTGGTGCAGAACTCCTGCACGCAGCGGTACACGGTATCGTGCATGACCTCGGTGATGTGGTCGGTCAGGTCCTTGCCGTCCAGAATCTTGTTGCGCTCGGCGTAGATGACCTGGCGCTGCTTGTTCATGACGTCGTCGTACTCAAGGACGCTCTTACGCATGGAGAAGTTGATGCTCTCGACCTTGTGCTGGGCGCTCTCGACGGCCTTGGAGATGATCTTGTGCTGAATGGGCATGTCGTCGCCCATGTCGGCCGTGACCATCATCTTGGAGACGCGGTCCATCTTGTCGCCGCCGAACAGGCGCATGAGGTCGTCCTCGAGCGACAGGTAGAACTGGGTCTCGCCCGGATCGCCCTGACGACCGGAGCGGCCGCGCAGCTGGTTGTCGATACGACGGGACTCGTGGCGCTCGGTTCCGATAACGGTCAGGCCGCCGGCGGCAAGCACGCGCTCGCGCTCGGCCTTGCAGGTCTCCTTGGCCTCGGCGTTAAACTGCTCGAGCTGCTCGGGCGTCACGTCCTCCATGGTCAGGCCCTCGTACTCAAGGCGCTCGCGCACCAGCTCGTCGGGGTTGCCGCCCAGCAGGATGTCGGTACCACGACCGGCCATGTTGGTGGCGATGGTCACGGCGCCGTAGCGTCCGGCCTGGGCAACGATGTGGGCCTCGCGTTCGTGGTGCTTGGCGTTGAGGACCTCGTGTGCGATGCCGCGCTTGGTAAGGGCGGCGGACAGCTTCTCGGAGCTCTCGATGGAGACGGTGCCCACCAGGACCGGCTGGCCCTTGGCGTGACGACGCTCAACGTCGTCGGCAACGGCGTTGTATTTAGCCTGAATGGTGCGGTACACCAGGTCCTCGTGGTCCACGCGCTGCACGGGCTTGTTGGAGGGGATGACCTCGACGGGCAGCTTGTAGATCTCGCGGAACTCAGCATCCTCGGTAAGTGCCGTGCCGGTCATGCCGGAGAGCTTGTCATACAGACGGAAGTAGTTCTGCAGGGTGATGGTGGCCAGGGTCTGGTTCTCCTCGCGTACGAGCACGCCCTCTTTGGCCTCAATGGCCTGGTGCAGGCCCTCGGAGTAACGGCGGCCTTCCATAATGCGGCCGGTGAACTCGTCGACGATCTTGACCTCGCCGTTGGTGACCACGTACTGCTTATCACGGTGGAACATGTACTGGGCCTTCAGCGCCTGCTGCAGGTGGTTGACCAGCTGGCCGGAGAGATCGGCATAGATGTCATCGATACCCAGGCGGCGCTCGATCTTCTTAAGACCGCGCTCGGTGGCGGCGATGGTGTGCTTGGCCTCGTCCATGACGTAGTCGCCCGTGGGTTCAACGTCCTCGGTGGCGGTGAGCATGTCGTGCGACACGTCCTCACCGCGCTCCAGGCCGCGCACGGCGCGCGCGAAGTCCTTGTAGGTGCTGGCGGACTTAGTGCCGGCGCCCGAGATAATGAGCGGCGTCCTGGCCTCATCGATCAGGATGGAGTCGACCTCGTCGACGATGGCGTAGTTGTGACCGCGCTGCACGCGCTGCTCGGGACGGGTGACCATGTTGTCGCGCAGGTAGTCGAAACCGAACTCGGAGTTGGTGCCGTAAGTGACGTCTGCCTGGTAGGCCGGGCGCTTGAGCTCGAGCGGCATGTTGTTCTGGAGCAGACCGACGGTCATGCCCAGGTACTTGTAGATGCGGCCCATCCACTCGGAGTCGCGCTTTGCCAGGTAATCGTTGACGGTAACGACATGCACGCCCTTGCCGGCGATAGCGTTGAGGTAGCCGGCCAAGGTGGAGACGAGCGTCTTGCCCTCGCCGGTCTTCATCTCGGCAATATGACCCTCATGAAGCGCCATGGCGCCGATGAGCTGTACGTCAAAGTGGCGCATGCCCGTGATGCGCTTGGAAGCCTCGCGCACGGTGGCAAAGGCCTCGGGAAGCATGTCGTCGAGCGACTCGCCGTTGGCGTAACGCTCGCGGAACTTATCGGTCTGGGCGCGGAGTTCCTCCTCGGTCATCTTCTCAAACTGGGGCTCAAGACCGTTGATCTGGTCGACGATCTTGTAGTAGCGCTTAAGGTCCTTATCGGATCCAAAGGACAGCAGCTTTGACATGAATCCCATGTGGTTTTCCTTTTTGGCCATCGCCCACGCCGTGCAGCTGCGGGCGAGTTAAACACAGATGATTGTACTTTAGCCAAACAAGGCGCGGCCTATACGGTCGACCTCGACCGCCACGTAATAACTACGACCCGACCGACCTGCCAAAAAGGGACTGGTTTATTTTGGCAGGTTTTATCTGGGAAAACGCCGTCACTCTGCCATTTGGTGCAAACCAACCCGTCCCCTTCGCACCAATCTGGTGCAATGGGAACGGGTTAGCCTGCACCAATAAAAAGAAAAGGGCCGCGCACCCAAACGGATGCACGGCCCTTTTGCCATGAATGCGAGCGATTCCTCGGCGAGCTATTTACTCAGCAGCCTCGGTGGTCTCGGCCTCGGCAGCGGCCTCCTCGACGGGAGCCTCTGCGGGAGCCTCGGCGGCCTGCTTGGCAGCCTCCTCGGCAAACTTAGCAGCACGCTTGGCCTTCTCGGCAGCCTTAGCCTCAGCGGCGGCCTTGCGAGCGGCCTCGGCCTCAGCAGCCTTGGCAGCCTTGGCAGCCTTGGCCTCCTCGGCCTTCTTGAGCTGGGCGGCAGCGGCGCCACCGAACTTGTCGGCGAAGCGCTGGACGCGTCCACCGGTGTCGACGAACTTCTGCTGGCCGGTGTAGAACGGGTGGCACTCGTTGCAAAGCTCAACCTTCATCTCGGACACGGTAGCGTGCGTCTTGAAGGTGTTGCCGCAGGAGCACGTCACCGTGCACTCGACATACTGGGGATGGATACCCTGCTTCATGGTAGGACTCCTTATTGGTCAGGCGCTGGTTACCGATCAGCGCATAAGGCGTCTTGGTTTCCGACCAAGACAACAAACTCGGCTATGGTACCACGGCGCCGCGTGTCCCACAAAAGGTTCACGGTCTTTTCGGAACGACACGAATCTGACCCATCGAAACACATCTCCACCGTTCCTTCAACTGGGAAAATGCCGTCCCCGGGGCCTGAGAAGGGCCCCGGGGACGTTCGACTGACTGCGGGAACGGCCTTTCCGCTCAATGTGTTCGGCTGAGATCGGAAATCAACCAAACTGAACTAGGTTCAGTTGACATGGTTAAAAACGAGGGGCGACGCTTTTGCGTCACCCCTCGTCCCGGCTGGTTGCTTTAGTTGTACACACGGTAGTTACACTTGAACTGGATTATGTGTCCATAGTTGGAGCGGTACCAACCCGACGTATAGCTGATTGCCTCTGCGCCTAGATAGTCGTAGCCCTTGTTGTAGCGAAGCTAACGGTAGGTCGTGTCGTACTCTGCTACGTAAAACGTGTCTCCAGAGAAGGCTTTGTACCGGTCCTTAACCGTCGAAGCCATGTACGCGGGTTCGACATCGCCTTTCTCCCCGTTGAGCGCATAGACGGGTGCCGCGATTCCGCATAAAGCCGTTGCCACGAGGATGGCGTAGACAGCCATGCGCGACGCATTGGACTTCAGCTGTTCAAATAGTTTCATGTCATTCACCTCCTTCGTATGTATCGAGGTATTCCTGCTTGAGCGTCTGCGAGGACGACTCGGTCTTTTCCACGAGCGTGCCGGCCTCGATGAAGTAGAACGAGTCGGTGAGGTCTGCCAGGTCGTCGAGCAG
>CABUUJ010000078.1 GCA_902494715.1 uncultured Collinsella sp. | reverse complement strand
CTTACGGCGCCGGGCAACACGGGGCCCGCCCATGCGAAAACCAAGTTGTTAGGATGCGCCAGCTGGCTAGAGCTCGACCGGCACCCATTCGTCGTGATTGCAGATAAAAGCCTCGGGATCCTCGACGCTAAAGAAGACGAGCGTGGGGTCGTTAGGCCCCTCATAGTGCTCGCCCAGGTGCTCTAGATGCTTCCACCCGGCTTCGCGCATTTCGTCTAAAGCCCGGTCATCCAAGCCGGCACGCCCGCGCAAGATGAGCCAGCCATGGCCCGGCCACCAACTCGTGGCCTCAAAGCGCTGATTTTGCAGCAGCTCTTGCCACACGTCTTTGGTGCGCGCCGTCACAAACCACAGCTTACCGTCCTGAATCTGAGCAAACGAGAACGGACGCACATGCGGCTGCCCATCCACGCTCGTCGCCAGATACCACGCCGGCACCGACGTCAGATACTCCAAAACCGTATTCAATCCGTCCACGTTTCCTCCTGTACTAGCTAGTTTGGGAACCTGGTTTGTGCGAGCTAGAGCTCCAGGCGCTCCTCGCTGCCGTCGATATCACAGAAGCGCGCAGCAATGTTGCGGACCGAAAAGAAAGCAAGGCGGCCGTCGTTGGCACTCTCGTGTTCCTCGCCAATGCCCACCATGTGCTTAAAACCCGCTTGACGCACCTTGTCGCTCGCAACTGCGTCGTCCTCAAGCGCGGCTTCGCCGGTCAATACGATCCAACATTCCCCCGGCTTCCAGCCCGAGAGCTCAAACTTGGGATTCGCGCTCAGCTCCGCCCACACATCCTTGTCGCGCGACGTGCAAAACCACAACTTACCGTCATCGACCATGGCAAACGAAAACGGCCTCACGCGAGGCTGATGCCCGTCGGCCACATCGGTCGTGGCCAGATACCACGCCGGAATGCGCCTGAGATACGAACAGGCGCGCTCAAGCTGAGCCGTGCGGTCGTTGTCGGTCATAGGGACCCCTTTCTTGCGCTCGAATCGCGCCTAAACAAGTTGAAGATTGATGACGATGACGCAGATGAGCAGCAACGCCGTCACCACCGCCGCCAACGCATCGCCGCGGCCAAATGCAAGCGCATGCAGGCGCGTGCGGCCCTGCTCGCCGTGATAGCAGCGTGCATCCATGGCAGCAGACAGCGTCTCGGCATGGCGGAACACGCCGGTGAACAGCGGAATCGCCACACTGCCGAGCATACGCACGCCGCCGAGCGGGCCCCCCGTCACGCGCGCACCGCGGCTCGCCTGCGCGTCCGCCGTCTGCTTCATCTCGGTGGCAAACTGCGGCATAAAGCGCAACGCGATACCCATGATCATGCCGAGCTCGTGCGCAGGAAGTCCCACACGCGCAAACGGTGCGAGCAGGCGCTCAAAGCCCGCGGTGAGGTCGAGCGTCGGCGTGGTGAGCGTGATAGCGCTCATACCGGCCATCATCAAGGTCAGGCGGCACGCCATAAAGGCGGCGGAATGCAGCGAGCCCTCGCTTATCTGCAAAAAGCCGAGCTGCCACAGAATGCGCCCGCTCTGGTCGGTAAACAAGTTGAGCACCGCGACCACGACGACGATTGCCAGCAGCGGCGCCATCGACGACAGAACGCGACGAACCGGCACCCGAGACACGGCATAGATCAGCACGACAAACATTGCGACAGGGGCCAGTCCGCGGAAGCCGCCGACGGTCAGCGTCGTGATCAGAAACACAAAGCCCAAGAGCAACTTAGTTCGCGGGTCCAGGCGGTGGATCGCACTATCGCCGGGATAGTAGCTGCCAAACGAAAACGCCTCCATTAGCAGCCCTTCTCTCGCGCGACCGTCTTGAATTTAGCAATGTCCGCGACGTTAGAAGGACCGCCCGAGCAACCGATTAGCAGGTCCACCAACTCGTCTGTCAGCGACTCAACCGTATAGAGGCCGTCAAAGCGCAGCGGCACGCCCGCCTCCGTAAGCGTCAGCGCCATACGCTGGGCGGCGGGAACGCCCAAGCCGATTGATTTAAGCTCATCGGCATGCGCAAAAACCTGAGCGGGCGTGCCCTCGGCAAACACCGCGCCCTCGTTCATCACGACAATACGGTCGCAGCAATTGGCCAGGTCATCCATACTATGCGAAACCATGACAACGGTCAGGCCATCGCGGTGAAGTCGATCGATAAGCTCAAGGAAATCCCTGCGCGCAGCCGGATCGAGCCCCGCCATGGGCTCATCGAGCACCAGGACTTCGGGCTCCATGGCGAGCACGCCGGCGAATGCCACACGCCGTTGCTGACCGCCCGAAAGCTCAAAGGGACTCTTGTCGCCGACCGTGGAAAGGTCGAGGCCCACGCGTGAGAGCGATGACTCGACACGACGGTCGACTTCATCTTGCGGCAAGCCAAGGTTATGCGGACCAAACGCCACGTCCTGCGCCACGGTTTCGGCAAACAGCTGACGCTCAGGATATTGAAACACCACGCCGACCTTGGCCTTAACCGCGGCGGCGTCTTTCTTGTTTGACAGATCGAGCCCCAGCGCGCGAACGGATCCCTCCTGGGGGCGAATCAAACCGTTGAGATGCTGGACCAGCGTCGACTTACCCGAACCGGTATGACCTGCCAAGCCCAGGAACTCGCCGCGACGCACCGTCAGCGATACATCGCGCAGCGCCCACGGGCTGCTTGGGTCGTTTCCCCAGAGAGCCTGTTTGCTCGATTTGCCCGCAGTGGCCGAGCGCTTATGCCAGCGGCGGCGCTCGCGCGGACTGAGCGAATAACTGTACGAAACATGGGATAGCTCGATGACGGGCTCCGACGCGTTGCCCTCGTTGTCTACCGGAACAGTGCCGTCAGCGATTTCCGACTGGGATACGGAAGACTGCCCCGCGATGCCTGCCCCACTTCGCTCGGCATAAGCCTGCGCAATCTCGGCGACCATATCCGCCTCACGTACCTGCGCGCAAACGGGCACGCCCTCCGCACGAAGTGCCATGCCCAAACGGCACGACTCTGGCATGTCAAGGTTGAGCTGAACGAGTTCATTCGCCCGCGTCAGAATCTCATCGGGCGTGCCCAGCATGGCAACTCGTCCCGTCTGAAACACGGCGACACGATCGGCCTCGGCAGCCTCCTCCATAAAGTGCGTAATCATCACGATGGTCATGCCGCGATCGTGCAACGCGCGGCAAGCCTTCATGAGGCCCTTGCGCCCACGCGGATCGAGCATCGAGGAAGCCTCGTCCAATATGAGCACGCGCGGTTCCATGGCGAGCACGCCGGCAAGCGCCACGCGCTGCTTTTGGCCGCCCGAAAGCGCATGGGTCTCGTGGTGCTCAAAGCCCACCAGGCCCACGCCTTTCAGCGCCTCGCGTACGCGCTGCGCAATTTGCGCCGATGGCACGCCTAGGTTTTCGGGACCAAACGCAATGTCATCTTCGACAAGCGTTGCCACCAGCTGGTCGTCGGGATTCTGGAATACCATGCCCGCGGTCGAACGAATGTCGTAGACCAGCTCGGGGTCGGACGCATCCATGCCGTTGATGCGTACCGTGCCCGCATCGGGCTGCAACAGCGCATTCAGATGCTTGGCAAACGTCGACTTGCCCGACCCATTGCCACCGAGGATGCAGAAAAACTCCCCGTCCTCGATGTTCAGATCGACGCCGTCGAGCGCCGGTGCGGCACCGTCATAACTAAAGGAAACGCCCCGACACTCAATCATGCGCGGCCTTTGACCTGGTCCTTTTTAGGCGTGATGAGGTTGGAAACCGCCTTGTACACCGCAAGCGTCAATACCGAGTTAAGCACGGTCTTGATAAGGTTGAACGGCAGTACGGCAGGAATCATGAGCGGGGCGATCACATCGACCGAGCCATACCAGAACCATACGCCAATGGTAAGGTTTGCGACCATAGACAGCGCTGTAGCGGCAATGACGCCAAGCACCAGGCCAATCACGGCACCCTTATAGGTGTGCATCTTCTGGTAAACGATAGCCGCGGGCAGAATATAGCCCAGCGTGGCAACCAAGTTCATAAGCGCGCCGACCCAGTCACCCGTGGTGAGCGCATGGATAACGATAGCCATAGCGGCAACAGCGGTACCGGCGCCGGGACCATACGCAAACCCGCACACCATCGCCGGCACCAGCGACGGGTCATAGGTCAAAAACGGCGCCGAAGGAAGGATGGGCAGCTGCACGTACATAAACAGGGCGCCCAGGGCGCACATCAGCGCCATGGTAACGAGCTGTTTGGTGCTCCACCTATTCGTGTTCTCAAAATGGATATGCTGCGACTGTTCAGACATAAGATCACCTGCCTCTTTCATCCGGACTCTAACCGTTGGTACTGGGATCTCACCAGTTCAGCCGGCATGCGAACCAACACACGCACGGGTCGCGGACTCATCGGCTCGGTCGCAGACACCTCGCCTGCGCCACGGCGTCCCTTTGACACCGCCCGATTTACCGCCAGTGGGGAATTCCACCCCGCCCTGAAACAGCAATTGCAAGTGTAGCACGAGCAGGTTCTCGCGCAAGTATGCCAAGGGTAATTT
>CABUUJ010000077.1 GCA_902494715.1 uncultured Collinsella sp. | reverse complement strand
GGCGGCAGGCGCGAAGCGCCGAGGCTGCCGCCGGGACCAGGGCCCGCAACGGCCACGCGCCCCCACATCAGCCCAGCGGCCCCAACCAACAACGGCCCCATCGCAGGCCGCGCAACCAAGTCACCGCAGGCGGGGGCCGGGCTTAGTTTTCAGAACACTCCGCAGACCAGTGTGGCGCCTTGTCCGCAGCTCCGAAGGAGCAGGACAAGGCGCCACACATGGTCGAGGACGTTCTGAAAACTAAGCCCGGCCCCCGCCGGACAGGTCACACTACTCGCAGAGCAGCTTAGCGATCTGGACGGCGTTGGTTGCCGCGCCCTTACGGATTTGGTCACCGCAGCACCAGAAGGTGATACCGCGCGCGGCCTCGGGGTTCGAGATGTCGCGACGCACGCGGCCGACCCAAATCAGGTCTTGGTCGGACGTATCCATCGGCATGGGGAAGCGGTCGTGCGCATCCTCGGCAGCCATATCGTCAACCAGCTTGACGCCGGGAGCGGCAGCCAGCGCAGCACGGGCCTCGTCAACCGTAATGTCACGCTCGAACTCGAGCGTGATGCTCTCGGAGTGCGAACGCAGCACGGGCACGCGCACGCAAGTGCAGTTCACGCGCAGCTCGGGCAGATGCATAATCTTGCGGCCCTCGTTTTGTAGCTTCATCTCCTCGGAGGTAAAGCCCTCCTCCTTGACGCCGCCAATCTGCGGAATCAGGTTGCTCGCCAGCTGAGCGGCAAACGCGCGCGGCTCGGGAATCTCCTCGCCACGGCCCAGGGCGGCCAGCTGAGCCTCGAGCTCGGCCATACCGGGAGCGCCAGCACCCGAAGCCGCCTGGTACGTCGAGACGATCATGCGCTTCACGCCGGCGAGCTGATGCAGCGGCCACGTGGGAACCAGGCCGATGATGGTCGCGCAGTTGGGATTGGCGATAAGGCCGTGATGCCATTTGATGTCGTCGGCATTGATCTCGGGCACGACCAGCGGCACCTCGGGATCCATGCGGAAGGCATGGCTGTTGTCGACCACGACGGCGCCGCGCTTAACGGCCTCGGGCAGCAGCTCCTTCGCGATGTCGTCGCCGGCGGCGCCAAGCACGATGTCACAGCCCTCAAAGGCCTCGGGACAAGCCTCTTCGATCACGATTTGCTCGCCGCGGAACTCAACGGTCTTGCCCGCGGAGCGTGCGCTTGCCAACAGCTTGAGCTTGCCGACCGGGAACTCCTGCTCGTTGAGGCACTCGAGCATCTGGGTGCCCACGGCTCCCGTCGCGCCCAAAATAGCAACCGTGTACTGTTTCATGCTTCCCCCTTTAAAGGTTGTGGCTTTTGCCCGCACGCCGAGCAGGCCGATTATTGTTGCCAGTTTATACAAGAACAGGGCGGGCATGAAATCCGCCCCGTCGAAACGAAACCGAAACGAAACGCCCCGCCGTAGATTTTTGAGACATGACCCAAAAATCTACCGAACAGTCGCTACTTTTTGAGCGCGGCCAGAGCGGGATCGACCGGCGCAGGAGCCTCCAGATCGGAGACCTTCACAATGCCGTTTTCGTCGGAGAAGGCACGGTAAATGGTCTGAATCGCCAGGTCGAAGTCCTTCTCCTCGACACCAATAATGATATTGATCTCGTCACAGCTCTGCGAAATCATGCGCACGCTCACGCCGGCCTGGCCGAGCATGCCAAACAGATGGCCCGAGATACCTGCGCGGCCGCGCAGGTTACGACCGACGGTAGCGATAAGCGCCAGACCCTCAACGACCTCGATCTCGAGCGGCTCGACCTCCTGCTGGATGTCGCCCACAAGCGAGTACAGCGAATCGTGCACATCCTGCTCCTGCACCACGGCGCCAAAGCGGTCGACGCCGGTGGGCATATGCTCGACGGAAACGTCATAGCGCTCGAAGACCGAAAGCGCACGGCGCATAAAGCCAACGCGGGGCTTGGTGCGGTCGCGGGCCACGTTGATGGCGACAAAACCGCGCTTGCCGGTCACGCCGGTAATGATGGGCTCTGCCTCGCCCTCGTCAGCCGTCTCGCTAATGATGGTGCCGGGGTCCTGTGGCGCATTGGTGTTCTTGATGACCAGCGGAATGCCGGCCTCGCGCACGGGGAACACGGCCTCCTCGTGCAGGACACTCGCACCCATGTACGAAAGCTCGCGCAGCTCCTCGTAGGTAACGCGGGCGATGGGCTGAGCCTCGGGAACAATACGCGGATCGGCAGAATAGAAGCCCGAGACGTCGGTCCAGTTCTCATACAGATCGGCGCCCAGGCACTTGGCCAGAATCGAGCCCGAGATATCGCCGCCGCCACGATCGAGCAGCTTGATCTGGCCCTCACGCGTCGCGCCGTAGAAACCGGGCATAACAAAGCCGCCCTGCTGACCGTACTCCTGCACCAACTCGGAGGTACGATTCATGCTGAGCGTACCGTCGTGATGGAACGCCACAACCGTCGCGGCGTCCAGGAACGGTAAGCCCAGGTACTCGGCCATCAGGCGGGCGGTAAAGTACTCGCCACGGCTCACAAGCTCCTCGGTGGAGTAGCCGCCCGAGCGGGCGCGCTCGGCAAAGGCCGCGAACTCCTCACGGATGGGATAGGTGAGCTCCAGCTCGTCAGCGATATCAAAATAGCGCTGGCCAATGTCCTCGAGCAGTTCCTCGCACGACACGTGGTACTTAACGTGCGCGTTAACCAGGTAGAGCAGGTCGGTCACCTTGGTGTCGCCCTTAAAGCGGCGACCGCAGGCAGAAACCACCACAAAACGGCGAGCCGGGTCGGCATCGACGATGGCCTTGATCTTCTTAAAGTGTTCGGCGTCGGCGACCGACGAGCCGCCAAACTTGGCAATCTTAATCATGGGCTGGAGGTTACCTTTCTAAAAAGCCTCTGCGAACCTATTTTGCGCGCTCTGATACCATGGTTTCACCGATTGGGACCAAGGCATCCGAGGAGCAGTGTTATATGGGAACTTATCATAGTACACGAGGACGCACTTTATCGTGCTCAAGTAAGGTGGCAATCCGCACCGGCATCGCTCCCGACGGGGGTTTGTTTGTCTCGGACGAGCTCGGCACCCAGCAGGTCGATATCAGCTCGCTTGCAGATAAATCGTACTTTGAAATCGCTCAAGATGTGTTGGGAATGTTACTGAATGATTACACGGCCGAAGAAATTTCGGCGTGTGTCGACGAGGCATATCGCGGCACGTTCGCGAGTAAAGAGGTTACGCCGCTCGTTAAACTCGACGCTGCGCCGGGCGCTGACGCCCCTCAGACCTATGTGATGGAGCTCTTTGGCGGCCCCACGAGTGCCTTTAAGGACGTCGCCCTGCAGATGCTCCCCCGCCTGATGGCCCGCACTTCCGCCAAGGACGGCGGCGCCGAGCGCATCATGATCGTCACCGCCACGTCGGGCGACACCGGCAAGGCCGCACTCGCCGGTTTTGCCGACGCTCCGGGCACGGGTATTACCGTCTTTTATCCCGAAGGCAAAGTCAGCCGCGTGCAGAATCTGCAGATGTCCACGCAGGAGGGCGACAACGTCGCCGTCTGCGGCATCCGCGGCAACTTTGACGATGCCCAGAGTGCCGTCAAGCGCATCTTTGCCGATAAGGAGCTTGCCGAGCGTCTTGAGGCCGCCGGCACGGTGCTTTCGAGCGCCAACTCCATCAACGTCGGCCGTCTGGTGCCGCAGGTCGTCTACTACTTTGCCGCCTATGCGCAGCTGCTGCGCGCCGGCGCCATCGAGGCCGGCGACGCTGTGGAGTTCTGCGTACCGACCGGCAACTTTGGCGATATCCTGGCCGGCTACTATGCCAAGCGCATGGGCCTGCCCGTCGCCAAACTCGTCGTGGCCAGCGACAAGAACAACGTGCTCGCCGACTTCCTGACCACCGGCGTCTACGACCGCAACCGTCCGTTCTTCACGACCATCTCGCCGTCGATGGACATCCTCATCAGCTCTAACCTGGAGCGCATGCTGTACTTCCTGTCCGATGGCGACTGTGAGCTCGTTGCCGGCCTTATGGAGCAGCTGGCACAGACTGGTCGCTACGAGGTGCCCGCCGAGCTGCTGGCCAAGATCCAGAGCGTCTTTGGCTGCGGTTGGGCCAGCGAAGACGAGGTCCGCGCTGCCATCAAGAGCTGCTGGGATGCGAACGGCTACGTAATCGACCCGCACACCGCTTGCGGCTATCACGTCTTTGAAAAGGTCGCTCCCGCCGAGGGCGCCAAGGCCCGTGTGCTGCTTTCGACCGCCAGCCCCTACAAGTTCCCGCGCGCCTGCTGCGACGCCCTGGGCCTCGACGTTCCCGAAGACGACTTTGAGGCTATGCGCGTACTCGAGCAGGCCACCAATACGGTCGCCCCGACCCAGCTCGCCGAACTCGAGTCCAAGCTCGTCCGCTTCGAAGACGTCTGCGACGTTGCCGACATGGCCAACTACGTAGAGCAGGCTGCAAAAAAGATGGCTACCAACTAAACCCCTTATAAGGCGCCGGCGAAAGCCGGCGCACCTTCTTTTATCAGATACCTACCGGGATGATGACGAACGTGCATAGCGTGCCTGGCTGTTTAGTTCGTCGCGAGTTCCGCACGCAAAGGAAAGCACTTAATGTGCTTTCCGTCTTGCGCAGGACTGCCCGAGCAGCGAACTAAACAGCCAGGCACGCCAGGAGGACTCACATGATCAAGATCACCGTCCCAGCAACAAGCGCCAACTTGGGCATTGGCTACGATACCCTCGGCATGGCCGTCAGCCTCTACTCGCACTTTACCTTTGAGCGCGCCGACAAGCTCACCATCACGGGCTGCCCCGAGGAGTTCCAAAACGAGAATAACCTGGTCTATGTAAGCTTTGTCGATGCTCTGGCCGCCTGGGGCGAGCCGGCTTTTCCCGTTGCCATCGACATTCAGACCGACGTGCCCGTCGCCCGCGGCCTGGGTTCCAGCTCCACCTGCGTCGTCGCCGGCATCATGGCTGCCGCCGCGTTG
>CABUUJ010000076.1 GCA_902494715.1 uncultured Collinsella sp. | reverse complement strand
GCGGCACGGGTTAACTTTTCGTAGATTCCGCACGCAAAGAAAGCCACTTAATGTGGCTTTCGTCTTGCGCAGGACCTGACCGAGCGAAAAGTTAACCCGTGCCGCCCAGCCAGGCCCGATGGGACGGCTATTGAGCCGCCAAGATGGCGTCGATGAGCGTCAGTACGCCCCCGTCGTTGTTGCTCGGAATGCGCCACTTAGCATGCGCGTTCATGTGCTCCTCGGCATTGTCCACGATAAAGCTGTGGCCGACGCGCTCGAGCATGGGGATGTCGTTGTAGGTATCGCCCACGGCAGCGGCGTCGGCAATATCGATTCCCAGGTGCTCGCACAGGTGCGCGACGCCGGCGCCCTTGTCGACGCCCAGGTTCATGAAGTCGATCCACTCGCGCCCGGCGTTGGTGACGTAGAGCTTGTCCGAGAACTCGGGGCTATAGGTCTCGCGAAACGCGGGCTCGGCGTCATAGCCGGGGAAGAAGATCGAGATCTTGTTGGACTCGATATCAATGCCCTCAAAGCTGTCGACGTAGTTGATCGTGTTGTAGTACACGCTGATCTCGTCGTGGTATTGATGGTCGCGGGCAAGCACGTAGAACTCGTCGAAGCAGCACAGGACGGGGACAGCGCGAGAATCCTCTGAGGCGCGGCTCAAGACCTGCTGGTACAGCTCTACGTCGATAGTGCTCTTATAGATATAGCTGCCGCGATAGATCACACACGCTCCGTTATCGGGACAAAAGGCGAGGCGGTCCTTGATGCCCTCGAACATCTCCTCGAGCTTGGGGGCGGGACGTCCGCTGGCGGGGCAGAATACGATGCCGGCGTCGGCGAGCTTGTCCAGGCGCTCATCAAGACCCTGCGGCAACACGCGCTCGTCGGTGAGCAGCGTCTTGTCCATGTCGACGGCGATGAGTTTAATGTTGCCGATGTTGGCGTCTGATTCATAAGTCTGCATAAATGCGCCTTTCCGTTTCCAGATTGTTTCGGGCGTAATGACCCTCTGCTATGTAATCGAGCGTATTTTCGCAGGAATGGTGCGTATTTGCACTGCAATTCACAAACTAATGAAAAAACTTTTCAGAAATTTGAATTTGTCGCTTGCGCAGCGAGCACTTTATCGTAATATAGCGAACATCGAAAACGGAGACGGCGAATGAGCCGCTTACCGAGGAAAAGGTACCGTTTACGATATTAGAATTGCGCCCGGCGATAGGTGAAAGGAGAGGCAGATGCAGTTCGTAAAGATCATCACTACTGCAGACAATGCCATCCGACGCCAGCGCGCAATTTCCCGACGACGATAACAATCGTCTCTGTCCGCATGGGGCGAATTGCCTCAACAGAGTCATTTTGAGGTCGTTGGGTTTTAGCACGACATTGCTGCATGTTTCTAGGGCATGTATGTGCTGATTATTGCTATTTAACCTGATATTGCACGGTATTCGACCTTGAAATGACTTGCAACTGACCGATGTTCTAACTAGCTACCAAGGGCGAAAGGAAACAGCCATGAGCAAGGAAAAAGTCGTTCTCGCATATTCCGGTGGTCTTGATACATCCGTATGTGTCAAGTGGCTCCAGGACGAGAAGAATCTCGATGTCGTTTGCGTCTGCGGCAACGTGGGCCAGGAGGAGACCGGCCTGGATGCCAAGAAGCAGAAGGCGCTCGACCTGGGCGTTCTCGATTGCCAGGTGCTCGACCTGCGTGACGAGTTCTCCGATGAGTTCCTGACTAAGGCCATCGCCGCAAACTCCATGTACGAGAACAAGTACCCGCTGCTCTCCGCTCTGTCTCGCCCGCTGCTCGCCAAGAAGCTTGTCGAGGTCGCTCACGAGTTTGGCGCGACCTACGTCGCCCACGGCTGCACCGGCAAGGGTAACGACCAGGTTCGTTTTGAGGCTGCCGTCAAGGCCCTCGACCCCGAGCTTAAGGTTATCGCTCCGGTTCGCGAGTGGGATCTGAAGTGCCGTCCCGACGAGGTCGCCTACGCTCACGCCCATAACGTGCCGGTTCCCGAGGGTGCCAACGACAACCCCTATTCCATCGACGACAACCTGTGGGGTCGTGCCATTGAGTGCGGCCACCTGGAGGATCCCTGGAACGAGCCGCTCGACGACGCTTGGGTTATGACCAAGAATCCGGAGGACACGCCGGACACCCCGACGTATACCGAGATTGAGTTTGAGGCCGGCAAGCCCGTCGCCGTCGACGGCAAGAAGATGAAACTCTCCGAGATCGTCATCGCCCTCAACAAGATTTCGGGCGACAACGGCTTTGGCCGTCTCGACCTGGTTGAGGATCGTCTGGTGGGCCTCAAGAGCCGCGAGTGCTATGAGGTTCCCGGTGCCCTGACGCTCATCACCGCCCACAAGGCGCTCGAGGACATTTGCGTCGAGGGCGACCTGCTCAAGACTAAGATTAAGCTCGAGCAGGATTGGGCCACCGCCGTGTACAACGGCCAGTGGTACAGCCCGCTCAAAAACGCGCTCGACGCTTTTATGGCCGACACCCAGAAGTTCGTGACCGGCACCGTCCGTCTGAAGTTCTTTAAGGGCAACTGCCATGTCGTCGGCCGCAAGAGCCCCTTCAGCCTCTACGACTACGGCCTGGCCACCTACGACCGCGACACCACGTTTGACGAGAAGGCCAGCGCCGGCTTTATCGAGATCGATACGCTGTCGCTCAAGACGTGGGCTAAGGTCCAGGGCCCCAGCTCCGCTGCCGTCCAGGCCTAGCGCCTCCTTTCCTTGGTATTCGCGCGGCCCATCCGCGTGATACATAACGGGCGCACGGGGTCCCTACCTTTCGTTATGCTTGCTGACACTTCTTAACATCGGTGACCCCTACGTTCCGCCCGCATATATGATGCCGCGTCTGCGGCTGAGTCCGAGCCCCGCCGGGGTTGTCCGGCGGGGCTCCTTCTATCAATTTGGCGGCTCTGCGCCTATATATATGAGGAGTATCCATTATGCTCAATGCTATCGCGCATGCTTTACTTGCCCTCGTGCCCGAGTTCGATGCTGCAAAGGTCGAGGACGTCCCTATGAGCCTGAAGGCCTGGATCGATGATTCGCAGGGCAACATCCGGAGGGAGACGTTGGGCGCCAAGTGCATGGTGCGTCACTTCTTTGCAAATTAGCTACATGGCCCAGCGCACGGCAGGGAGTGTGTAAAACTAGCGGTTGAAAATCGCTTTAGCGACAGGGCGCATTGCTTTGGGCGCTTGTTTTGGTATTTGATGAAAGGGGACGGTTCCATGGCTCTTTGGGGCGGTCGTTTTGAGGCGGGCGTGGCCGAGGTCACGCAGGAGTTTGGCGCGTCGCTGCCGGTCGACAAACATCTCTATAAGCAGGATATCGCCGGATCTAAGGCACATGCCAAGATGCTGGCGGCCCAGGGCATTATCAGCGCCGAGGACGAGCAGGCGATTGCCGAGGGCCTGACCGGAATCGAACAGGATATCGATGCCGGCAACTTCACCTTCGACATCAACGACGAGGACATTCATATGTCCATCGAGAGCGAGCTGACGCGCCGCATCGGCGAGGCCGGCAAGCGCCTGCATACCGGGCGTTCGCGCAACGACCAGGTTGCGACCGATACGCGCCTGGGCGTCAAGGCGCTGGCCAAGGAGCTCATGGAGGCCAATCTTGAACTGCACCATGTGCTGGTGGATGCGGCCAAGAAGTACGACAAGGTGATTCTGCCGGGCTATACGCACATGCAGCACGCTCAGCCCGTGCTGCTGTCGCATCATCTGCTGGCGTATTCCTGGATGTTCGCGCGCGACTTTACACGCCTGAAGGCCGCCTTTGATGCCGCCGACAACTGCCCGTTGGGTGCTGCCGCTCTTGCCGGTACGAGCTATCCGCTCGATCGTCAGATGACGGCTGCCGAACTTGGCTTTGCGGGTGTGATTCCCAACTCGCTCGATGCGGTTTCCGACCGTGATTTCCTGCTCGATCTGCATTACGCCGGCTCCGTCATGGCCATGCACCTGTCGCGTCTTTCCGAGGAGATCGTGCTGTGGTCGAGCTCCGAATTTGGCTTTATCACGCTTTCCGACTCCTACTCCACCGGCTCGTCCATCATGCCGCAGAAGAAGAATCCCGACTTTGCCGAGCTTATCCGCGGCAAGAGCGGCCGAGTCTATGGCAACCTGGTGCAGCTGCTCGTGACCATGAAGGGCCTGCCGCTTGCTTATAACAAGGACTTGCAGGAGGACAAGGAGGGCGCCCTCGATACCGCCCATACGCTCATGCAGTGCCTGTCCGTTATGGCCGGTATGATTTCGACCTGGACCGTCAACGAGGATGCCATGGCGCGCGAGTGCGGCGTGGGGCACCTTGCCGCCACCGATGTTGCCGATTACCTGGCCAAGCGTGGCCTGCCGTTCCGCGAGGCACATGCCGTGGTGGGCCATTTGGTCCTGATGTGTGAGAAGCGCGGCTGCAACCTTGAGGACCTGCCGTTTGAGGTGTTCCAGGAGGCGAGCCCGCTCTTTGAGCACGACATTACCGAGGCGCTCGACATCCCGTCGATTGTCGCCGCGCGCACGACCGAGGGCGGCACCGCCCCTGCCGCCGTTGCCGTGCAGCTGCAGCGTGCCGAGGCACAGCTTGAGGCCGACAAAGGCGTGTTTGGATCGCTGACCAAGGTCGTCGAAATGGGCCACGGGGTAAAGTAGGGGTTTGGCTGAAGCCGTTTTGGCCATGTATTGATAAATTGTTTTTGTTTACGGGCGTCTGCTGTTGCGGGCGCCCGTATTTTGTTGCTATGGGGGAGGGCCTTGTCGAGAACTTCTGTAGGACCTTTGGGCAGGTTGTGAAGGGGATACGTTCGCGGGCGGCAACCGACCGCCTGCTCTGTTCGGTGCGGTTGATGGGCGGTCGGATGGTACTCTAATCGGGCTTCGAAACAGAAGTGACACATATGGAGCGCTTTAATAAATTGCAGCGTTTCAATAAACAGCTTTTTGTTTAACTGCAGCTAAAACTCTGTTACGATGCAGTCCAGGCGGGTGCCGGAATGGGACTTGGGCACGCGCGAACCTACTTGAAAGGCTACCTTATGGCTATCGAGAAGACCTTCATCATGATTAAGCCCGACGCCGTGCGCGATCGCAAGATCGGCGAGATCGTCGCTCGCATCGAGCGCAGCGGCCTTGTCATCGAGCGCATGGAGATGACCACGCTCGAGCGCGCTACCGTCGAGGAGCACTACGCCCATCTGGCCGATAAGCCCTTCTTTGGCGGTCTCTGTGACTTTATGACGAGCGGTCCGGTCGTCAAGATGGTCGTTTCCGGTCTCTCCGCTGTCTCCAAGATGCGCACCCTTATGGGCGCTACCAACCCGCTTGATGCTGCCCCCGGCACCATTCGTGGCGACTTCGCTGTCGATGTCAACGCCAACGTGATTCATGGCTCCGACTGCCTGGAGAACGCCGAGATCGAGATCAAGCGCTTCTTTGGCTAAACCAGCTTTGACTCCTTAAAGCTGTTAGCGTGTGGCTTTGGCGCCGCGGAACTCCATCCGCGGCGCCCTTTTTATTCCAGTAGATTTTTGGTAAACGCCTAGAAATCTACTAAAGAGCCCCCGTCCGGATGTGTGTTCCGGAGGGGGGCTGGCGTTAGCGTATGGCTTTGTAGGTCTTTAGGCCTCGTCGACGACCTTGAGTCCGCGCGTGTGGTCGATCTCGTTGAGGAGATTGACGCGACGCTCGTGGCGGCCGCCCTCAAACT
>CABUUJ010000075.1 GCA_902494715.1 uncultured Collinsella sp. | reverse complement strand
TCAAAGTGGTCCCGGTCATTGTCTCAATCTGTAACATCTAGACCGATATTTCCCTTCTAACTGTTACAGATTGAGATAAATGGACGGACCCTCAACCTTCCGTCTTGATCTGTAACAGTAAGAGGTCTTTTCCGCCTTTATCTGTTACAGATCAAGACAATTCTCGGCGGCTTCCTGATTCATCTCAATCTGTAACAGTAAGAACGGTTTTCCTCCCCTACGTGTTACAGATCGAGACATTTCATAGTTGTCCCGATCAGGAGCTCACGGCGTCTCGTCCATCTCCTACGCCGACTACGTCATCGCCATGGTCGACGAGGCCGAGCGCACGGGCTCCGATGCCCACGTGGGCGAGGGTCTCTATCGGCTCTATCGCTCGCTCGTGAACGTGCGCCCGCCTACGGAAATCTCCGATGAGTACCTGCGCATCGAGGACGCTTACTTGCAGGGACGCCTGCAGGAGCGCGGAATCGCCGAGGCACGTAAAGCGGAATCCGTAGGCGGACTCTTGCTGTGGCGCGGGGATATCACGCGGCTTCGCACGGACGCCATCGTGAACGTTGCCAACTCTCAGAGGCTAGGATGTGATCCTGCCGATTTTTGGGTAACCACCCACTCGGCGTAGTCGTTATAAATGTACTTGTGCTCCCAGATGCCATCAGCTGAGCCTGTGCACTCGTCAATCTGGCAGTCGTGGTAGAGGTCGTCCGCGAAGCCCTCAATTACGTCCAACAACTCGAGGCGCTCGGTGTACTTCGCAGGGATTCCGCTAAAGCCCAGTCTCGCCCCGAGAATGTTGCCGCACACCGCGCCGGTGGAGTCCGAGTCACCGTTGTGGTTCACGGCAGCAACGATCCCCGCCTCGAAGTCGTGCTCGTGTCGCAGTGCACAGAATACGGCTATGGCCAGCGTCTCCTCGGCTACCCATCCCTCGCCGAGCTCGTGGATGCAGTCAAGGTCGACCTTGGAGGAGTTGGCGAGACGCAGCGCGTGCATAAGAAGGCCTTGCAGTTCCTTCACATGTTTAGCATTCGGATAGGCTTCGGGAAGCGCGCCCAACGCACCCATGACAGCTTCGCGCACGCTGCAACCTGGCTTGTGCGTCAGCATGCTCACAATCACCGCGAGCGCTCCGGCGGGCAGCCAGCCCAACGCGTGGCCGTGCGTGAGGGCAGCACACTCCGCGCCAAGCCGGAGGGCGTCGGCATAGCCGCTGCAGTGGGTGCCATCTTCAGGGTCAAGGTAGAGCCCTGCCGGAGCCACGCGCATCACGCCGCCACAGCCCTTGCTGCTGTTGACGGGGCGCTCGGTCGTCCCCTCGCACCCCTCCGCGCAGGCGGAGAGGCACGTGTTCCCCGGCGCGCGCTGCTCGAAGAACTCGGGCACGCCGACGAGCCACGAGTAGTGGTAGACGCTACTCCGCCCTTCGTCGAGCGGATACCTCTCGGTCTGCGTGCGGTACCAGTCTCCGTAGCAGTAGCCGACATAACTTTCATACGGCCCCATAATGCCGCGCGTCATCCCACGCGTGGTACCTAAGAGCAGGCCGTTTGCTGTGAAGAGAGTCATCTGCGTATCGTCGGAGAAGTGCGCCACGCCTTTGGCATCGAGTTCGTACTCGGTTATGCCACGCTCACCATAGCGGGAGAAGATGTGCTCCTCGCCCCAGAATTCCACGGCGTATCCAAGCGCGTCGCCTGCGGCCCCGCCCACGAGGCAGCCCCGGTATTTGTCGAGATCTTTCATGAAGCTCCCTTATGCCTAATCGTTTACAACAAAGGCCATCAAATCCTCGGGTGTCTCGAACACATGGTATCCGAGCTTGGTCACGAAAGAGCGCTCCTCGGGCTCGCTATCGACCATGAGGGCGACCGGTTCGCCGAGGCCGGTCTGCAAGCCGTCCGGCCATGCAAGGTCAACGATCACGGTCTTAGACGTGCCGCTCACTCCGAAGTTCGCCGCCCCGTGCCCGTAACCCCTCTCCGTCAACCAGCCCGAGAGCCCGGAGAGGGCCTCGTCATCGTGGTCGAGGACGCTCGCGGCCCCCGGCTGTTTGAAGGCGGTGGGCAGCTCACCCAGGTCTTTTCCTCTGTAGAGGGCAGATAGGATCGCGTTGGCCTTCTCGGAGAGAAGCTCGCGCCTCCGGGCGAGGAAGGCCTCGTAGTTCTCGATTTCCCAGAGGGAAGGGTCGTCGGTCGGCACGACGTGAGATTCGACCGCTCCGGGGTTTGCGGCGACGTAACCCGGCAGGTAGTCTGAGGGGAGCTTGTCCGAGATCTCCAGGTTTGTCTCCTTGGTTAAGAAGGCGTAGTTGGCGAGCTGGTTCACCATCGACTTGTTGCGGTCGGCGGCGTAGAGCACCTTCTTGGGGAAGATGTGGTGCACGTCGAGCGACGAGTTCTTGCCGAGAAGGTGAGAGTTGAGCTCGATTCCGTTGCCCCAGTCGCGAGCATGCCCCATGCGGGCGAGAAGGTACATGAGCGGGTAGAGGCGCGCTCCCGTGCTCCATCCCCAGAAGTCATCGGGGTGAAGGCTTAGGTCGGGCCTGTTGGTCTTTATGAGCCTGAGCAGTCCGTCGATCCCCTCGCCACCCTTGACAGCGTTTATATCCTGGGCAAGCACACTCTCGGTGGAGCCTGCGTAGCGCCCCCAGAGGAAGACGTGGACATGCCAGTAGAGTAGGCGGTCCCACTCGGCCGAGGTAAGCTTGCCTCCCTTCTGGTCTATGACCGCAATCATCGTGGCGATGGAAAAGGGGCTGCCGAGGACGCGGGTATGGTCGAGTCCAAGTCTGCCCGCGATATGGTCGAGGCAGGTGCCCACGAGTTGGACGGTCTCCTTGAGTCCCTTTTGAATCTCCGACACGGAGAAGCCATCGAGAGCGGAGAAGTACGCCGACTTCGCGAGGTGAACAGTCAGGCAGCGCAGCAGCCAGTCGCGTGTGAAGTCGTATCCCTTGGCCGAGAAGCCATCGAGAGCCTTTTGCATCTCATCGCGCATGGCGGGCCATTCCGCGCAAATCTTGGCGAGCGTGAGGTCGCCCTTGCTAAGCTTCGTGCCGCCCGAGTTCACGCTGTTGAAGATATCCACGACTACGTCGATGGTTTTGTCAGGGCCGGTCACGGTCTGGGAGAGCATCTCAGTCTGCTTGATCTGCTCTATGCGGTTGAGTCGCGTGAGGGACAACGTGAAGGTCGGGTCGTCAAGGCCGGCGGCCTGTTTGATGTTGACGGCTTCCGTTACGGCTCCGGATTGGTAGACCTCGGTTACCGAGACCCACATGGGGTCGCCCTTCATCTTGGGGGCACGGAACTCGAATACCTCATCCTTGATGTTGAACATGAGATCGGCGAATGCGCGCTTGTCGCCCTCAAAGAAGGGTGGTTCCTTGCCACGCATGATGCCGTAGAGCGACGTCATGCGCTGCTGGCCGTCGAGAATGAGGTTGACGACACCTTGCCCGATGACCTTCTCGCCTTTGATGTCCGCGTCTTCCACGGGAGTTTGCCACAAGAGCATCGTGCCTACCGGATAGCCCTTGTACAGTGACGTCATGAGTTTGCGCACCTGCGCGCGGTTCCATACGTAGCCGCGCTGGAACTGCGGCATCGCGTAGTCACCCGAGTCGATGCGGTTGAGGATGTCGGCTATGGTGCTCATTGTCGATGCCTTTCAGGTTCGATCGCCTCGAGGTCTCAACAAACATGACAGAGGCGAATTGCGCAACAATAGCTCTATTTTACTCTTCACTGCCAAGCTCCATTGGAGCGCTGGATGCGGATTCGGGAGGGTTCTTCGGCACCCGCGTATGATTAGATGACGGTGAGAATTGTGTCGTTCCAACTGTGGATGCAAGGCGTGCACCTGTGTCCCGATCATCATTGTCTCAATCTGTAACATCTAGACCGACATTTCCCTTCTAACTGTTACAGATTGAGATAAATGGACGGACCCTCAACCTTCCGTCTTGATCTGTAACAGTAAGAGGTCTTTCCCGCCCCTATCTGTTACAGATCAAGACAATTCGCGGCGGCCTCCTGATTCATCTCAATCTGTAACAGTAAGAACGGTTTTCCTCCCCTACGTGTGCATCCCAACGCCCCAATCGAAAATTAACGCGAGCCAGAACCTAATCTGTTCCCTGGATCACCGTCAGCAAATCCTCGTAGCTGTGCACCACGTCACAGCGCTCGCCCTCGGAATCCCAGAACACGTAGTCCTGGATGCAGCGGCTCGTCTCCAGCGCGCGGCCGACGTTGCCGGGTATGCGCTCGGCGAAGATGGTGGAGTCGTACCGCTCATCGAACTTGTGGTACGCGATGTGGTCGACCACCATCGTCGCCTTCTCGGCCAGGATGCAACGGGAGACCTTGGTCACAGTATGTTCCAACCTCCGGACGAGAGCAGTGGGATGAGATATACAGAGGCTTCTTTTCGGCCTGAATTGCTTCAAATATCTCTGGTTGAATCGTTCTGATACCAAATCGATACTGCATTAGATGCTACGCCTGAACGGCCTTCGTGGTCGAGGACTTAATTTGCTTGAGACCGACGAGCGCGATGCCGAGCGTCACGACGGCGAGGACGGCGACGGTCGCGAACCCACCGGTGTGCCCGTACGCGTCGATGAACGGCCCGGCGATGGCAGAGCCGCACGACGAGCCGATGGCGCAGAGGGTCCCCGTCCACGCGACAGCCTCGGTAAAGCGCATGGGCGACACCAGGTGCATCACGATCTCGTTGCCGTTGACGAAAGTCGGCGCCTGGCACAGGCCAGCCGCCAGGTAGATTGCGCCAATCACCCACAGGCTCGGTGCGAGGACGAACAGGCTCAGGCCGCAGCACAGCACCACGAGGCAGGTGTAGAACCTCCGCCACAGCGGGGTCTTCCAGCGGATGGCGCCGGAGAAGAGCGCGCCGACGAGCGAGCTAAACGAGAAACAGGAAATCACGAGGCCCGAGACCTGCGGCATGCCCACCTCACGCGCGAACGCCACAATGGAGACACTCGTTGCGTTCTGGAACGCGCCGAGCCCGAAGTACACGGCGCACAGCGCGACCATACCCGGTCCCCAGATCGACTGCGGGCGCGTGACGGGATTCGCGCGGCCGGCGCGCCTGGAGCCGTCTGCGCCCGTGGCAGCGTCCGCGCCCGCGTCGAGCACGCCGCCGACGGGTGCCACCTCGCGGCGCTCGGCACAGCTGTGGCGGGTGAGCTGCGACTGCGACGGTGGGAGCGTCGTGACCTCGGTGAGCACCATGATGGCGCCGATGACCGCGCAGACCGCCCCGAAGCGGATGGCGAGCGCGGCGGAGATGACGGCGAGCGTCGACGACAGCGGGTTTCCGATGACCCACATGCACTCGTCGAACGCAGAGCACAGCGACAGCGACGTGGAGATCTTCTTCTCGTCGCCGCGCAGCAGGTAGCGCCAGCGCGTGCGGCTCATGGCGCCCCAGGGCGGCGTAAACGCGAGGAACGGCACGATGCAGAAGAGGATCCACTCGTCTACGTGCGCGGTCGCCGCTGCGATGAAGACCTGCGAGGCGATAACCCAGATGATGATGGCCGGGATCGACGCCGCTCGCTGGCCGAACCGGTCGGCGAGTTTGCCGAGCTGCGGCCCGAGCAGCGCGGACGAGACGGAGTAGACGGCCGAGAGCGCGCCGGCGATCGTGTAGTTGCCGTAGATCTGCTGCACGCCGATGGTAATGGACATGCTGATCATGGCGAGCGGCATGCACGCGACCACCGACCCAACGGTGAAGCGCGCCGCATGCGGGATGCGCAGCAGCTCGGCATACCCGCCGAACAGCCGGTGGATCAGGCCGGAGTTCCCCGCAGGGGCCGTGGGGGCCGTCGCGCCCCGCTCCTCGGCGTCCTCGATCTCGATGGCGTCTTCCGTGGATTCCATGATCCTTCCCCGCTCCCGACGTATGGACGGTGCCCCGATGCAATCCGGGCACCGACGCGCGATCTGCGCGCACATGGTATTAGGGTAGCGACATCCGCCGTGGAAGCAACCGGCGTTCGTTTACTTTTCCTGCCACTTTGACGCGGCACGAGGTAATCGAATATAGCCGCGCACATAAAGCGGGTCCTGTTTCATTTTGAACAGGACCCGCCTCTTTCCTTTACGGGCGTAGAGTGTCTCCTACATGTTGCAGATCGAGACATTCCTTCCGACGCTCCGCTTCTATCTCAATTTGTAACAGTAAGGGTGATTATGGGCTTCCACGTGTTACAAATCGAGACAACCACTTCAGGAGGTGTCTTTAATCTCAATCTGTAACAGTAAGAACGGTATTTCTCCCCTACGTGTTATAGATCGAGACATTTCAAAGTGGTCCCGGTCATTGTCTCAATCTGTAACATCTAGACCGATATTTCCCTTCTAACTGTTACAGATTGAGATAAATGGACGGACCCTCAACCTTC
>CABUUJ010000074.1 GCA_902494715.1 uncultured Collinsella sp. | reverse complement strand
ATAAGGTCGATCGCGAGTTCCGCACGAGCCGGAGAGCACTTAATGTGCTCTCCGTGCGAGCAGGACTGTCCGAGCAGGCGACCTTATGCCCCGCCCCTCGGGACGACGGGATAGAAAAGGAGCACCCATGGCAGGCAAGCCGCAAACACTAGCTACGACCTCGGCATTCGAGATCTTGGGCCCCGTCATGGTCGGCCCCAGCTCATCGCACACCGCCGGCGCCCTACGCTGCGCCCAAGTTGCCGCCAGCCTGCTGGAAGGCCGCATCACCAAAGCCACCTTTGGCCTGTGGAACTCCTTCGCCCACACCTACCGCGGCCACGGCACCGACCGTGCGCTCGTCGCGGGCATCCTGGGCCTCGACACCGATGACGAGAACATCAAGCAGGCCTTCGACCTCGCACGCGAGCAGGGCCTCGAATATCACTTTGACATCAAGGGCGACGACGCCTCCATCCACCCCAACACCGTCGACATCGACATGGTCGACGACACGGGCGCCACGGCACAGGTCCGCGGTGAGAGCCTGGGCGGCGGCAAGATGCGCATCAGCCGCATTAACGGCGTCGGCGTCGACATCTCGGGCATGTACTCCACACTCTTCGTGGCGCACTACGACGTCCCCGGCGTGCTCGCCGCGCTCACGAACCTGCTCGCCTACGCACACGTGAACATCGCATTCTGCCGCACCTACCGCACCGAAGTGGGCGGCCAGGCCTACTCCGTCTTTGAGACCGACGGCGCGCCCGACGACACCGTTATCCCGATGCTACGCAAGCTCGACAATGTCGATTACGCGACCTTTATCGAGCTCCCCGGTTCTGCCTCGTCGCTCTCCCCCGGCGTCTCGGCCAAGGAGATCTTCGACGACGGCGAGCAGCTGCTCGATGCGTGTGCCGAGCTCGGCCTGAATATCGGCGCCGTTATGGCCGTGCGCGAGGCGCGTCTGACCGGTGAGGCGCACGCCGTCGCCGCCATGCGCCGCGTACTCGACGTCATGCGCGAGGAGACCACGACCCCCATCGTCAATCCGCAGCGCTCGCTCGGCGGGCTTATCGGCGGCGAGGCCAAACTCGTCGATGCCACCAGCCGCAACGATTTGAGTGCAAGCCTGATGGGCCCCGTTCAGACCGATGCCGTGGCCCGCGCGATGGCCGTGCTCGAGCGCTCCGCTACCATGGGCGTGATCGTCGCCGCCCCCACGGCAGGCTCCGCGGGTGTCGTGCCCGGCTGCGTGCTGGCGCTCGCCGATCACCTTCAGCTCGACGACGAGCAGGTCATGGACGCGCTCTACTGCGCAGCCGCCATCGGCCTCAACCTCACCACGAGCGCCTGCGTCGCCGGTGCCGAGGGCGGCTGCCAGGCCGAAGTGGGAAGCGCCGCCGCCATGGCAGCCGCCGCGCTGGTGCAGATGCTCGGCGGCACGCCAGAGCAGGCGCTCGACGCCAGTTCCATCGCGCTGAGTAACCTGCTGGGCCTCGTTTGTGACCCCGTCGGTGGCCTCGTGGAGGTGCCCTGCCAAAACCGCAACGCCATCGGCGTGGCAGCGGCCTTTAGTTCGGCACAACTCGCCCTCGCAGGCATTAAAAGCTTGGTGCCGTTTGACCAGATGGCACATGTCATGCTATCGGTGGGCCACGCGTTGCCGGCCACGCTGCGCGAGACGGCAAAGGGCGGCATCGCGCAGGCTCCGGCCGCACTTTCAGCCTGTGCAAAATGCGGCGTGTGCGGATAGCGGCAAAGAACGACTCAAAGGTGGGACAAATGTCCCACCTCTTTTGAATGCCACCGTTTCCGTACCACAAACAGCAGGGCAATCGCTATAATGCAAGCCCAGTAAAAACACGATGAGCCGCAAGGCGAAATTCGAAGGATATGCATACGATGTCGCAAAACGATCGAACTCAACTGATTCTCGATCCGCAACAGCCGAGCAGGCGCACCGGCAGCGTTCAGTCACCGCGTCCTATCGCGCCGAGCCACGGTCAGCAACGCGGTACGGCAAACGCTTCTCAACAACGCCCGAACCAGCAGCGGCAGCAGCGTCAACAACATCAGCAGCGCCAGGCAAACGGCAATGAGCCCAAGCAGCCCCCCACGCACGCTCGAGGCGATCGCGGCCCCGCGCGCAAGTCCGCCGGCAACAATAAGTCGGGCAAAAAGACGACGCTCTTTGTCGTCCTGGGTCTTATCGTCATTGTATATATCGTAGGCATCGTAGCGTTTTCGCAGCTAGCCTACCCCAACACCACCATTGCCGGCGTCGACGTCTCGTTCTCCAACGCTTCGTCTGCCGCCACCAAGGTCAACTCAGCATGGAAGCACTATAAGCTCACCGTGACAGGCGATGACTTTAGCTGGACCTATCAGCCCGAGTCCGATGAACCCATTGTCGACGGCGAAGCTGCCGCAAAAGAGATCATCAGCCACAACGAAGCCTTTGTATGGCCGGCCCGCCTTGTGGAATCCTTAAGCGGCAAGGCCAATAAAACCGCTACCTCCAACGAAGTCGATCTTGATCAAGACGTCGACCTGTCCATGCTCTCCGATACCTTTGACCAAAAGAAGTTTGAGAAGGATCTGGGCGCCGCCATCGACGAGTTTAACGAGGGGCGTTCGGGCACGTTCGAGGCTAATAGCTCCTATGACGAGCAGGCCGGCAAGTTTACCGTCGAGAAGGCGCGCTCCAACGAAAAACTCAACCGCGACCATGTCATTAAATATGCCGAGCTCGAGCTTGCCTCGCTGGCCGAGACCGTAGATCTTTCCAAGCTCGGCAACGATGCCTATGAGCCGCTCAATGGAACGCTGACCGATGATCAGATTCAGGCCGCATGCGATGCCGCCAACAACTTCCTGGGCGTCAACGTGACCCTCAAGCTCAACGGCGAGGATGCCGGCAAGGTTGATGGCAGCTCCGTATTGCAGTGGATCAGCTTTGCCGATCCGGCCAACCCCACGCTCGATTCGTCGCAGATCAGCAGCTGGGCAGCCGAGCTCGCCAACGGCTTTAATACCGTGGGCTCTACTCGCTGGTGGACGCGCGCCGATGGCAAGCAGTGCGCCGTCGAAGGCGGTGACTTTGGTTGGTCCATCGACAGCAGCTCGCTCGCCAAGCAGGTCGAGGACGCCATTAACAACAAGCAGACCGGCGAAATCGAGATCAAGTACTCCCAGAAGGCCGACACCTTTACCGCAAAGGGAGAGCCCGACTGGAAGGCGTATATCGACGTCGACCTGTCCGAACAGCACGCGCGCTACTATGACGAGAACGGTAACATCGTTTGGGAGGCCAACTTTATTTCCGGCAAACCGGGCGAAGACGCTACCCCCGAGGGCGTGTGGCAGATCAACAGCAACGACGGCGGCAGCACCCTGATCGGAGCCAAGGACCCCGAGACCGGTAAGCCCAAATACGAGAGCCCGGTGAGCTACTGGATGCCGTTTGAGGGCAACATGATCGGCTTCCACGATGCCACCTGGCAAAACGACAAGAGCTTCGATAACGCCGAGTCATACAAATGGTGCGGCAGCCACGGCTGCATCAACCTGCGTCTGGCAGACGCCAAGGCACTTCACGACTGCATCAAAGTCGGCCTGTGCGTGGTTGTCCACTCGTAGTGCAACGCGCGCATTCCTACAACGTGGAACCGCAGCGACCAATCTAACAGTTCCGAAAGAAACCGTTCTATGCGCCCACCCCAACCGGTGGGCGCATATACTTATCGAGGTTCTTTCTATAAAGGAGACGCTATGCCGAATGTCCCCACCATCACCCCGGGCCCAGATGATACCGAGCACACGCCCGAAGGTGCCACCGAAACGATTCCTCTGATTACAAACGTACATGCCGACAAGCAGAGCGGACGCGCGAACGATGCGGCCGAGATTTCCGATGAAGAGGCATACGCCAAGCTCAAGGCAAAACGTGCCGAACGTCGACGCAAAAAGCTGATTCGACGCGGTATTGCCGCCGGCGTCGTGGGTGCCGTCGCGCTCATTGCCATTGTCGCAACCCTGGTTATCAATGCGCAGCCACAGGGCGCTAGCGAGCCTGTGACCGACATGGTGACCGAGGGCACGTTTATCACAACGGTCGAGGCGAAAGGCCAGCTCAAACCCATTTCGTCCTCAGTGGTCTCCCCTTCTGTCGACGGCACGGTCGATTCTATCAACGTGCAGGCAGGCCAATCCATTAACGAGGGCGACGTGCTTATGACCATTAAAAACGACGAGCTCGATCGCAACGTTGCCGAGGCGCAGCGTGCAGTTGCAGCCGCCCAGGAAGACCTCACCAACGCGCAGAAAGCCGCCGCTGCCGCGCAGGCCACCCCAACGACGGACGTCGATGGAGCTTCCGCAGCGGCTGGCGTCTCAGCCGCATCAGTGGACACGAACGCCGTATCGGCCGCGCAGCGCAGCCTCGCATCGGCACAGGCAAACCTCGATCAGGCGAACGCCAAGGCAGCCAGTCGCACGGTCACGGCCCCGAGCTCGGGTAGCATCGTGGAGCTCAACGCCAAGGTGGGCGCCACGGTAACAGGCGGCATGATCATGGGCGAAAGCGATACGAGCGGCGGCAAGCAGTGCATGCAGATCGCCGACCTGTCCAAGATGAAGGTAACCGTGCAGGTGGGCGAAAAGGACATCGCCAAGATCGCCGTTGGGCAGAGCGCCAACGTCACGTATCCCGCGTTTCCCGATATCGTGAGCCAGGGCACCGTCACGGCTATCGCGTCGGTGGCAAACTCCGACGCCGCTAACGGTGGCGGAGGCAGTGTAACCTTTAACGTCGATATCCTCATCGAGTCGCCCGACGCGCGCCTGAAGCCGGGCATGACGGCTGAGGTCTCGGTGGTGACCGAGCGGCTCGACGACGTAGTGATGGTTCCGACGATGGCGCTCATGACCGAAGACGGCGAACACTATTACGTCAACGTGGCGACTGATGACGAGGGCAAGCAAACCCGTCGCGTGAAGGTGACCGTCGTGACGCAAAACGACAACGAAGCCGTAGTCGGCAAGACACAGGTCAAGCGCGACGACCAGGGCAACGAGATCAATCCCAACGTGCCGGTTACCAAGCTGCGCGACGGCGACACCCTCGTCATGGACACCGGAGCGGACGCAACGACTGACGGCGGCTACAACGCGAATTCGGGCAGTATGTCTGCCGACGAGGGCATGTAATGCGTCCCGTCATCGACATTCGCAACGTGCACCGCATCTTTGAGAGCGAGGCAGGTTGCGCCCACATCCTGCACAACGTGAGCCTGGCGGTAGATCCCGGCGAGTTCGTCGCCATTACCGGCCCTTCGGGCTCGGGCAAATCAACGCTCATGAACATCCTAGGCTGCCTAGATAAGCCGACGGCGGGCGACTATTACCTGCAAGGGCTCAACGTGGCCGAGCTCGATGATGACGAGCTCACCGAAGTTCGCGCCCTGAGTATTGGCTTTGTCTTTCAGAGTTTCAACCTGCTGCCGCGCCTGTCGGTTATCGAAAACGTCATGCTGCCGCTGGCCTACACCAATGTGCCCCGTAGCCAGCGCGAAATGCGCGCCGTGCACGCGCTGCAGGCTGTCACGCTGCCCGTCGACCACTGGGACCACCGTATATCCGAGCTCTCGGGCGGCCAGATGCAGCGTGTCGCCATCGCGCGCGCCCTCGTTAACGACCCGCCCATCATTCTGGCCGACGAGCCGACGGGAAACCTGGACTCCGCCACTGGAGCGCTTGTGATGGAGACCTTCCATAAGCTCCAGAAGCGCGGCAAAACCATCGTGCTTATCACACACGACCCCAGCATCGCCGCCGAGGCCGACCGTGCCATGACCATCCGCGACGGTCGCATTCACGACGGCGCGTATATTCCACATGCACCGCGGACCCTGCGCAGCGCCGTAGATAGCCTGCCCATGATTTCCGCCTCCACCAACCCGCCGAAAGGAGTGGTGGCATGAGCGCCCGCGATCTCATCCAGGAAGCCCTTCATTCGCTCGAAGCCAACAAGGGGCGCAGCCTGCTCACCATCCTGGGCATTGTCATCGGCATCGCCTCGGTTATCGCCATGACTTCGCTCATCGGCGGTATCCAAAACAGCCTGGTCAACAGTCTGGGCCTCAATGCGGCACGCATGGTGCAAATCTATTCGTCGCAAGAACTCACCGAGTCGGACATCGAGAAGCTTCAAAAACTGGTGCCGCAGATAGAGCAGATCGGCATTGTCGACAGCGCGTATACCGAGTATAAGACCGGCGATAAAAGCTATACCGTCATGGCACAGGGTGTCGATAGCGACATGCTCGACGCCGTGGGGGCCAGCAAGCTCGTTGCGGGGCGCACCTATTCCCAGGCCGAGTCCCAATCAGGCTCGCGCGTGGCGCTCATCAGCCGCAACGGCGCCGATCAGCTTTACGGCAACGAACAGGATGCGCTGGGGAAAACCATCAAGGTGTCCAACGGCGAGGTGCAGATTGTAGGCGTGATTGATGGCGGCAGCGACTCCATGGGCTCGCTCACGCTGTATATGCCACGCGAAACTATCTCCGGACTGTTTGGCGACGAGAATCCTTCATTCCCCAGCGTGACGGCACTTGCCGCCGAGGGCACGGACATGGACGAGCTTTGCAAGACCATCGAGTCCAAGGTGCGCGCGATGAAGGGCATCGAGGAGGAGGACGAGTACGACAGTGTATCGGCAACCTCCATGAAAAGCGCTATCGATGCACTCAACTCCTTTATGGGCGCATTCTCGCTCATCATGGGTGCTGTCGCCAGCATCTCGCTGCTTGTCGGCGGTATCGGCATTATGAATATGATGCTTACCAACGTAACGGAGCGCATTCGCGAGATCGGCATCCGCCGCGCTCTGGGCGCCAGTCGTCGTGATATCACCGCGCAGTTTTTGGCCGAGTCCTCGGCGCTGTGCGTCACCGGCGGACTGTTGGGTGTCCTGATTGGCTATCTGCTGGCATGGGGACTCACGTTCTTTGCCGCAAGCTCGGGCATCATGAGCGAGTTTGGAGCTACCGGGACGATCACGCCAAGCTTCTCCATTACGACAGTGTTGATCGCGTTTGCCGTATCGGTCGGCATCGGTGTAATCTTTGGCTTCTACCCCGCTCGCCGCGCAGCAAAGCTCGACCCGGTGGAGTGCCTACGCTACCAGTAAGCCACCACCAACAAGTTGCGGTGAATTAGGGACTGAATATGCTATCTAGCAGCAAAAAGGGGGTGCGGACGATTTCTTGGACCGCGCCTAGGCGTATCCAAGCTTCCTGCGGTACTCCATCGGGCTCAGCCACCCGAGGGACTTCTTGATCCGCTCCTCACGATAGTACACGAGGT
>CABUUJ010000073.1 GCA_902494715.1 uncultured Collinsella sp. | reverse complement strand
CAGTCCTGCTCACGACGGAGGCCACATTACGTGGCCTCCTGTTCGTGCGGAACTCGCGATAAAGTTCATATATGGCGGCAGGCGCCCGCCCCGCCCCCGAGGAGCTCCCATCCCAAATGTGCGGAGCAAAGCTCCGCACACCAACTTTTTCTTTCAGCTAAAGAACGCCGGAAATTCGACGCTGGTTTGTTAACCTTGCCGGACGTTGTCGACGCCAAACCAGCCCAGAAGCTATATCGATACAGAAAGGTCCCCGGACGGAGGGGCCGGATATAAGGTTTATCGCGAGTTCCGCACGCAAAGAAGGCCACTTAATGTGGCCTTCGTCTTGCGCAGGACTGTAGAGCAGGAAACCTTATATCCGGCCCCTCCGTCCGGGGACCGCGCCGTACCAGCTACAGCGTCATGTTTGGATCGGCGTCGACGTCGAACGGCGAGATTTCACCTCGGTCGAATTTACGGCGAGCGACCTCCGCAATCATGGCTGCGTTATCGGTACAGGCAGACAAGGGCGGCACCGTTACGCGAATCCCCTGACGCCCAAGCTTCTTGATCATCATCTCGCGCAGATGCGGGTTGGCCGAGACGCCGCCACCGATGCAGTATTCCTTGCATCCGGTAGCGTGCAATGCGTTTTTGGCCTTCTTGTACTGCACGTCAAAGACAGCTGCCTCAAACGAAGCCGCCAGATCGGGCAGGTGAATCGTGCGCCCGGCCTTGGTCTCCTGTTCAATGTAGAGCGTCACAGCGGTTTTAAGGCCCGAAAGCGAGAAGCGATAGTCTCCTCTGCTGTTAAGCGCACGGGGGAAATCGATCGCCTTGGGGTTGCCCGTCTCGGCCAGCTTGGAAATGATGGGGCCACCGGGATAGCCCAGACCCAATGCCTTGGCTACCTTGTCGAAGGCCTCGCCCACAGCGTCGTCGAGCGTCTCACCGAGCACCTCGTAGTCGCCCCACGCCTTCACGTGCACGAGCATGGTGTGCCCACCCGAGACAAGCGTGAAGATAAACGGCGGTTTGAGGTCGGGTTGCGCCAGCAGGTTGGCAAACAGGTGCCCCTCCAGATGGTTGACGCACACGAGCGGCTTGCCGGCAGCGTAGGCAAAGCCCTTGGCGAAGGCGACGCCAACCACGAGCGCGCCCACCAGGCCCGGGCCCTGTGTCACGCCCACGGCGGCAAGCTCGCTGGGGGCAATGGCTCCATCCTCAAGACCAAGCGATGCTGCGGCATCCTCGAGCGCCGCATCCACGACACTCACAATCACCTCGACGTGTTTGCGCGAGGCGATCTCGGGCACCACGCCGCCAAAGCGGGCGTGAAAATCAATCTGCGTTGACACCTGGTTGGCCAGCATATTGCCATCCGCATCGATAATCGCCACGGCCGTCTCGTCGCAGGAGCTCTCGATAGCGAGCACTAGGCGGCGGCGCTCAATTTCGGCACGCTCCCCCTCGAAGCGCCCAGGCGCAGGCAGCGGCCACACGCGCTGCTCTGCCGCCGTCGGCTCGGGCGAAGCATTGTCGACCGGAAGTACCAGGGGCAGCGGGGCCGTCATGACGATGGCGTCCTTGCCGGCACCATAGTAGCCGCGGCGCCGTCCTGCCTCGGTAAAGCCCAGAGCGTTATAAAGCGCAATCGCTCCCTCGTTGCCGTCCTCGACCTCGAGCGAAGCCGTGGTGCAGCCGAGCATCTGGGCATCATAGCTCACATGCGACAGCAGCTTGCGGGCAATGCCCTCACGGCGATGTGCCGGGTCGACGGCGACATCCAGAATCTGCACATCACCGTCCACGACCATACCGCCGGCAAGGCCCAGTAGCTTGCCGTCGTCGTGTGCCACCCACCAACTACGCGGCGCAGCGACGTCCTCGCCCAGTTCGGACAGGAACATGCCCGGCGTCCACGCCTCGTGTCCGGCACCTTCAAAGCAGGCAGCCTCCAGCGCGCTCGCGCCCTCGGCATCCGCCGCGCCCATGGGACGGAACTGCAGATGACGACCGGCGAGCTCATCGGCAACGCCCGTAATTCCGCTCTGCGCACTCTCGGCAAGACCAAGACGCTTGCGCTCGTTTTCCTCGGCATCCGAAAGGCGCGTGTAAATCGGCAGGACGCGGGCCGGATCGCCGTCACCCGCAGCGTGCGCGAGCAGCAAGCCCTCGCCCGAAGGCCACCACAGGTCGCGCTCCACGCAGCGGGCGGTCTCGTCCTCACCCAGCAGCTTGCCATAGCGCACGAGACCGTCACCGGTCAGCTGAACCTGGTCCCAGTCCGCTGCTCGGCGCCACTCATCGAGCGCCACGGCGGCCTTGACCACGTGTTCGCGCTCAAATTGACGCTCGGGACCCTCATCGACCAGCATATACAGCGCCGGATATACCTCACCGCGCATAGCATCGGCCAAGATACCAAGCTTGCCGCGCACGCCAGCCTTCCACGCCGTCCAAGCGCAAGCGTCGAGCGTCGACACGCCCAGCAGCGGAACATTGGCACCACGCGCGAGGCCCTTGGCAGTGGAGATGCCGATGCGCACACCCGTAAAGGACCCCGGGCCGCGACCGACCACATAGCAACCAACATCGCTGCGATCCAGACCGGCTTGAGCCAGCACGCCATCAACGGTATTCACGAGCTCAACGTTGGCGTGACGGCGACACATGTGGTCGCCACTCACGAGCTTCGTCTCGCCCGTCTGCCCATCAATCCAGCTTGCCGCGCAGGCAAGCATGTCGGTCGAGGTATCGAGCGCCACCACCAGCGCGTTGTCGTTATGCAAGCTCATCTTGTACAGCCTTATCAATCAAATGGGAAAGCTCCATTGCGCGGTCACCGTGCGCCTCAAGCGTTATCGTTCGCACATCGCTGTCACCCTCATCACGCTTGAGCGTCACCGAAAGATACTCATCCGTCAGCTCGTCCTGGAATTGTTCGCCCCATTCCAGCAGGCAAGCACCCTCATAGCCCAGCACATCGAAAATGCCCGTATCCTCGAGCTCGTAGGCATGCTCCAGGCGGTATAGATCAAAGTGAAACAGCGGAATACGACCTTGATCGTGAACGGCCATGAGCGCAAACGTAGGACTCGTAACCATATGCCCATCGCCCAGCCCGCGCGAGACGCCCTTGGTAAAGTGAGTTTTGCCCACTCCCAGGCCACCGGTCAGGATAAGCACATCGCCGTCCTCAAGGTACGGTGCAATTAGCTCGCCAAAGTACTCCGTATCGGCAGCGCAAGTCGTTTTGTAAGTACCTACCCCCAGGCGCTCCAGGGACATATATGCTCCTTATTATTCCGAGGCGTCCTCTGGTGCGGGATGTCGCTCCAGATAATCGCCCAGCATCTTAAAGTCTTCCTCCAGCAGCTCCTGCCACGCCGGATTGCGCAGCGCTGCTGCCGGATGAAAAGTGGGCATTACTACAAAATGCCCCATCTGGTGGAACCTGCCGCGCAGCTTAGTAATGCCAATCTCGGTCTTAAGCACAAAGTGCGTCGCGGGGTTGCCGAGCGTCACGATAATATCAGGCCAGATGCTCCGAATCTGCTCACGCAAAAACGGCGAGCAAGCCAGCACTTCCTCGGGACGCGGATTGCGGTTTCCCGGCGGGCGGCACTTAAGCACGTTGGCAATGTAGACGTCTTCGCGTTTAAGCCCCGCCAGCGACAAAATGCCGTTGAGGTCCTCGCCTGCCGCCCCCACAAAAGGCTCACCCTGCAAATCCTCATTGCGGCCCGGCGCCTCACCAATAAACATCACGCGAGCGCGGGGGTTTCCCACGCCAAACACGATATTGTGACGCGACTGGTAGAGCTGGCAGAGGTGACAATCGCCCAGAACGGCCTCAATTTCCTCGAGTGCGACCTCACGTGGTGCCTGATGGGTATGGCCGGGGATGTGCATGACGCCCATAGCGGCTCCTACACGTAGACCTTGTCGAGACGCATGCCAAAGCCGCAGGCGACCTCGTAGTTAATCGTTCCGCGCAGTCGGGCCATCTCGTCCATAGTGATCTCGGCATCGCCATCGCGGCCGACAATGATCATCTCGTCACCATACTCGGCCTCGGGAATCTCGTGTGCCGGGTTGGACTGAATGGCGACCATAAACTGGTCCATGCAGATATTGCCAACCTGATGCACGCGCTCGCCGCGATACAGCACATCCATACGATTGGAAAGCGTACGCGATAGGCCATCGGCATAACCGATCGGCAGCGTGCAGATCTGAACGCGCGTACGCGGTACGCGGTAGGTAAAACCGTAGCCCACGCCCTCACCCATCGCAGGGTGTGCCACGCGCGTCACACGCGCATGGACGCTCATAACGGGATCAAGCTGCATCACGCGGCCACTCAGCTCGCACGGCTGCATGCCATACAAGCCAACGCCGGCGCGGATCATATCAAAATGCATCGAGGGGTCGAGCATCGAGGACGGCGTGTTGGCGCAGTGCACGATACCGCACTCAAAACCCGCATCCTTAATGGCCTGAACGGCCTCGGTAAAGCGCTGACACTGCAGCTTGTAGTCCCAGCCCGAAGGTTCATCGGCCGTGGCGAAGTGCGTAAATACGCCGTCGCACTGAATACCGCGATGGAAATTTATACCGCGGACAAAGTCGAGCACCTGCGTGTAGTGAACGCCGATACGATTCATGCCCGTCTCGATGGCGAGATGATACTTGCCCACTTTGCCCGCCGCGACGGCACATTCGCCATACGCAAGAGCAAAGTCAGACGTATAGACCGAGGGCATGATATCAAACTCGAGCAACGTCGGAATGGCCTCGATAGGCGGCTCGCTTAGGATGAGGATGGGTTTCGTAATCCCGCCCTGTCGGAGCTCAACGCCCTCGTTAACCGTCGCCACGGCAAACATGTCGGCACCGGCCGAATACATGATCTTGGCGCACTCAACAGCTCCATGACCATAAGCATCGGCCTTGACCACGCAGCACAGGCGCTGACGTGGATTCAGCAAGTTCTTATAGGCCCTCGTGTTGCGACGGAGCGCCCCGCGGTCGATCTCGACCCAGGACCAGCGCGTCAAATCGGCTTTATTCATGATTAGTCATCCGACCCTTCGTCCATGATTCCCAGATCTTCGAGCGCATCCTTTGCCGCCAGTTCCATGGCAGGACCGATCAAGTCGATAAGATCGGTCGCGATGACGCTCTTCTCACCATACTCCGTCGCCGCGGCAAAACCGGCGTAGCTGTGAAGTGCGACGGCGTACGAATACAGCAACTCCCAACGATCCATCTCGTCGCGCATGGTGGCAAGCGTGCCGGCCAAAATACCCGCGAGAACATCCCCCGAACCGGCAGTTGCCAGAGAAGCCGGACCCGAGAGCGGCAGCAGCACACGCTCAACGCCACAGATAGCCGTCGTCGGCCCCTTGGCAATGACCACCAGATTGTCGGAGCCTGCAGCCCAGACAACCTTCTGCGCGGCCGCAATCGCGGTACCAAGGTCGTTCACCTCGTCACCGGCAACCAGACGCGAAAGCTCACGATAGTGCGGCGTCATAACCAACGGCTGCTCGCGACGATACATCTCGGGATTACTATCAATACCGTCAATGGCAATCTTAGCAAGGCAGTTGAGTGCATCGGCGTCCAAAATAAGCGGCACATCAAGCTCGAGCAAGCCCGAAACCACCTGCATAGCGCCGGCAGATGTCGTCATACCGGGACCGCACAGTACACAGCTGTACTTCTTTGCAATCTCGCACACAGTCATGCGCGCAGCGGCGCCAAAGGAGCCGCGGGAATCAGACGGAATAGCAAAGACGGGAATCGAAGGAAGTGCCATGCGAATAAGATTGGCGCAGGCGTCAGGAGCCGCGACTGCCACGTAACCAGCACCCGCGCGAGCTGCAGACTTGGCCGCCATAATGGCAGCACCAGGATATTGCGCAGATCCGGCGACAATAAGCACAGAGCCACGGGAATACTTATCGATATTCGTAGGTAGTGGAGCAAAGTAATCAACTAAGTCACCGGGCTCGACAATCTCGGCGGCGTGGTCGACATCATCGATGACCTCGTCAAGACGGTCGTAAAGATTGCCGCAGATCAAATCGCCAGTATACTCAGGGCCATCAGCGCTATACAGACCAATCTTGGGCGCAATCATCGTCACCGTATGCTCGGCACGAATGCAATCGTCATCAACAACGCCCGTCTCGGCATTCAGACCCGAGGGGACATCAATGGATACGACACAATCGGCGCATTCATTGACCGTAGGAATCCAGATGGAGAACGGCGCACGCAGATTCCCGTGGAAACCGGTACCAAAAATGGCATCAACAACAACATCGGCCTTATCAATCAAAACCTCGAGTTCGTCACGCGAGGGGCCGACACAAACGTACACATCGCGGCCGGCAGTACGACGAGCAACATGACGTGCCAGAGCAGCAGGAATCTCATCCGGCTCAACCGGAGAAACGATATCGACGTCCACACCCTTATGGCTCAGAATATCGGCGGCAACCCAACCGTCGCCGCCATTATTACCAAAACCGACCAGAACGAGAACCCGATCGGGATTGAGCTTCAAGACCTCGTTGGCGGCAAACTCACCCGCTAGCTCCATAAGCTCGGCCTTCGAAGTCCCTTCGCGTTCGATGATGTCCTCGAGACGAACGACTTCTTCGGTACTCAAAACCGGTTTCATCTATGCTCCTAGCGTATCTTGCGAAGCATCGCCCAGGTGCTCCGTCAATGCTGAATTCTGCAGCTGCTCAAGCTCATCTAAAACAGAGCGAGCCTCTTTAAATGTCTGCGCTACGCGTTCCTTGGTGCTCACCTTTTCTTCCTTAGGCTTAGGTCGAGCATCTTCGGTAATCGCGATGGCATTCGCAACGGCTAAGTCTCCTGTAAGCGTAATGGAAAGAGCGACCTCAACAACACCCAGCTCTTGAGCGATCTCGAGTGCACGGCCCGAAAGCAGCACCTTCGGTTTGCCGAGTTTATCACGCGTTACCGAAACATCCTTGCGACCCACGCCTTGACTAAAACCCGTGCCAAGAGCTTTAAGCACCGCCTCGCGCGAAGCAAAGCGGCTCGCATAGTGAGCAGCGGGACGCGATGATGCATCGCAATACGCACGCTCTTCTTCGGTAAACACACGCCGAGCAAACGACGGCGTCTTTTCAAGAATTGATTTCATACGGGAAATCTCGACGATATCAACGCCGATACCAGCTTCAGCCATGTTCACCTCCATATCGCACAGACTAAGTTATTGTAGCCCGTTCACAGAAGATGCGACAAACGAGGGTTATAAAACACAGCTACTATGTGAGACAAAAGCCCGTAAACGCAAAAAGGGGGAGGCCGCGAGGCCTCCCCCTTCTCAGTTCAAGCGTACGGCTCGGTGCCGTCCACCGGTCAGCGGCGCCCTGGCCTCCCACGGGCTGACCCCGCAGTACTCTCGGCGCGATGGGGCTTAGCTTCCGGGT
>CABUUJ010000072.1 GCA_902494715.1 uncultured Collinsella sp. | reverse complement strand
GACCTATAAACCTGCGGACAAGCCATACCCGCAAGAGCTCCTATCGCTCCACCGCGGACATGCGCTCACCAGCACGCAGCACGCAAATAAGCTAGTTCTCTACCAGATTCCCAGCACGTGTTGCATTCCCAAACTCATGCACGCAATACCAATCCAGCAGCAAAAGCCCAATGCGATGGGCTTGCCGCCCTTTTTGACCAGCTCGACGATATCGGTATTAAAGCCAATAGCCGCCATGGCCATCACGATAAAGAACTTCGACAGCTCCTTGACGGGCGCCGTAATGGATGCAGGAAGCTGAAGCACCGTGGTGATTACGCTCGCCAGCACAAAGAACAGCACGAACATGGGAAACGCGCGTTTAAGCGAGAACGTACTTTTGGCGTCGCCGCCGGCCTTGCGCGCCAGATGCATCTGCCAGCATGCAAGGACCAACGTGATGGGAATAATGGCCAGCGTCCTGGTGAGCTTGACCACCGTGGCGCTCTCGAGCACATTGGCGCCGGGATGCATACTGTCCCAGGCGCTCGCCGCAGCCGTTACCGACGAGGTGTCGTTGATGGCGGTGCCGGCAAACAGGCCAAAGCCCTCGTTGGTCAGCCCGAGCATGCCGCCGAGCGTCGGAAACACGAGCGCTGCGATAACGTTAAACAGGAAGATGACCGAAATAGCCTGGGCAATCTCACGATCGTCAGCGTCGATGACGGGCGCGGTCGCGGCGATGGCAGAACCGCCGCAAATCGACGAACCCACACCCACAAGCGTCGCGATCTTGCCCGGCACGTTCATAACGCGGCAGAGCACGAAAGCGATGACAAGCGAGGTCGAGATCGTCGCCACGATAATCGGCAGCGACTGGGCGCCCTTGGACAGGATCTGGGAGAGGTTCATGCCAAAGCCAAGCAGGATAACCGCGTACTGCAAGACTTTTTTGGACGTATAGGTGACGCCGGCGGCGAGCTGTTCGCGACGATTTTTGGGAAAGACGAGCGCCAGGACCATGCCAAAGAGGATGGCGAATACCGGACCGCCGACCACCTCAATTTGTTTGCCGAGCAACGTCGCGGGGATAGCGATGATCAGGCAGAACAAGACGCCCTTCCAGCGCTCGCGTACGATATTCGCCAGTTGCATATGGGATTCCTTCTTTCTATTCCACGTTTGCGACGGCTTATGATACGGCAACATTGAGCGCAACCTTGCGCAAACACAGACTAAGATGCCGCAATAGTTCTCAGGCATCAGCCGAATTACCCACCGCGGAGAGCTGATTCGCGGCATAATTAACAACTGACATATGAGTTTGATAGAACAGTTGCGAGGCGCTATGGAAGAATCGATGCACGTCGGCGAGCAGGAAACGAGCCTACAGGACCAGTCCTACCACACCATTCGACGCAAAATCGTCTACCTGGACTACAAGCCGGGCGAAAAGCTGGGCGTCAAGCAGCTTTGCGATGACCTGGACATGGGTCGCACGCCCGTGCGCGAGGCGCTGGTGCGTCTGGCGCAAGAGGGCCTGGTGCGTACCGTGCCCCAAAGCGGCACCTACGTCTCACCCATCAACCTCACCCTTGCCGAGAGTGCCTGTTACATCCGCGAGCATCTGGAAAAGCAGGTGATTGTGGAGTGCTGTGCGCGCGCCACGTCGGCCGGCATCGAGCAGCTCGACCGCGCCATCGCGCTGCAGGAAAAGGCCATGGCCGAAGAGGATCGCATCGGCTTCTTTTTGAGCGACAACCTCATGCATCACATGATTTTTAGCATCGCATGTCGCAGCACCGTGTGGTCGTGGCTCGAAGAGACCAATGCCGACCTGGAGCGCTTCCGCTGGCTGCGCGCCGCCACGCAGGTTCTCGACAATCAGGACATCGTGAACGAGCACAAGCAGATTCGCCGCGCTATCGCCGGTCGCGACCCCATCGAAGCGAGCTTTTTGGTCAGCAAGCACCTGCACATGATGTTCCGCAACCAAACCGAGGTTCTGGACCAGTTCCCCGAGTACTTCGAGACCAGCAAGCTCCGCTAACCTGCCAAAAAGGGACAGGTTCATTTTGGTAGGTTTTATCTGGTCAAATGAAACAAGGCCCGACTCCGCTGCAACGGAGCCGGGCCTTAGTTGTTAGGATGACGGAACTCGATTACTCGACAGTAACGCTTTTCGCCAGGTTGCGAGGTTGGTCAACGTCGCAACCGCGCAGGATGGCCACCTCGCGGGCGAGCAGCTGCAGCGGAACGCTCGCCGTGATGGGGCTGAACACGTCGCGGACTGCCGGCACGCGGATGATGCAGTCGGCGATCTTGTTGATCTCCTCGTCGCCCTCGGTGGCAACGACGATGACCTTGGCGCCGCGTGCCTTGCACTCCATGAGGTTCGACACGGTCTTGTCGTAGGTAGCGCTCTTGGTGGCCACGGCAATGACGGGGAAGCCCGGGTCGATCAGGGCGATGGGGCCGTGCTTCATCTCACCGGCGGCGTAGGCCTCGGCGTGCAGGTAGCTGACCTCCTTGAGCTTGAGCGCGCCCTCGTAGGAAATAGCGGCACCCATGCCGCGACCCACAAACAGTGCGGACTGCGCGTCCTTGCACAGCAGGGCGGCCTCATGAACGGCCTCGGTTTGGGTATCTAAAATCCACTGGATCTGCTCGGCCGTATCGGAAAGCTCGCGGAACAGCATGCGCGCCTGCTTGGTGGTCAGGCGGTACTTGACCTGCGCTAGCAGCAGAGCCAGCAGCGTCAGGCTCACGACCTGGCCGATGAAGCTCTTGGTCGAGGCGACCGCGATCTCCTTGTTGGCCTTGGTGTAGATGACGCCGTCGCTCTCACGCGCCACGGGGCTGCCCACCACGTTGGTGATGCCGAAGACCTTGGCACCCTTGATGCGCGCGTCGCGAATGGCGGCAAGGGTATCGGCCGTCTCGCCCGACTGGGACACGGCAACGACAAGCGTCGTCGGCGTAATGATGGGGTTGCGATAACGGAACTCGCTGGCCGCCTCCACCTCGGTGGGGATGCGAGCCCAGCCCTCAATGAGATTCTTGGCAATGAGGCCAGCGTGATAGCTGGTTCCGCAAGCGATCACGTAGACGCGATCGATGTCGTTGAGTTCCTCGAGCGAAAGGCCCAGCTCGTCGATGTCGAGCTCGCCGGCCGGCGTCATACGACCGACCAGCGTGTCACGCACGACGCGCGGCTGCTCGTGGATTTCCTTGAGCATAAAGTCGGGATAACCGCCCTTTTCTGCCATGTCCAGGTCCCAGTCGATGTGGGTGACCTTGGGCTCGATAACGTTGCCGGCCTCGTCGGTGTACTCGACGCCTGTGGGCGTGAGCTTGGCAAACTGACCGTCCTCGAGCACCACGACATCGCGGGTGGCGTCGATGAGCGCGATGACATCGGAAGCAACATAGGAGCCGGTTTCGCCCACGCCGACTACGATCGGGGAATCCTTGCGGGCCACGGCGATCACGCCGGGCTCGTCAGCGCACACGGCGGCCAGACCATAGGCACCGACCACGTGGGTGCAAGCCTCGCGCACGGAGGCCATCAGGTCGTGCGTCTCGGCATAAGCCTCTTCGATCAGATGCGCGAAGACCTCGGTATCGGTCTCGCTCTTAAAGTGGTGGCCGCGGCCCTCCAGCTCTTCGCGCAGCTCGGCGAAGTTCTCGATGATGCCGTTGTGGACGATGGCGATACGACCGTCGCAGCTGGTGTGGGGGTGAGCGTTAACGACGGAGGGCTTGCCGTGGGTGGCCCAACGGGTGTGGCCGATACCGCAGGTAGCGTCGCTGTCGATGTTGGAAAGCTCGCTCTCCAGGCCCGCGACCTTGCCCACGCGGCGGATGACGTCGAGGTGCGCCGCGGCGCCCTCGCCCACCTCGAGCGCGACGCCCGAGGAGTCATAGCCGCGATACTCCATACGCTTGAGACCCGTGACCAGGATGTTCTTTGCAATATCAGAGCCGGTGTAGCCGACGATTCCGCACATAAGATAAATCCCTTCGTTCGCGTGACTGCAAGACGTCCACGCACAAGGGGCGCTGAGACGTACAACGTTCGAGTATTGTACTCACGCAAGCGCAAGCTGATATACCAGAAGTGGTATCTCAACTTAGATACCACCCGATGCACACACGTCCAAGCGGTCCAAACCACCGCAATGGGGACAGGCGCCTTTGTGGTGATTTGGACCGGGGCGGCGCTCTGTCCCGGCGAAAAATCTCGATCTGTAACATCTGGGCCGCAATAAGCCGGCTTAGCGTTACAGATCGAGACATTGCGGTTCGGCCCCCGCACTATGTCTCGATCTGTAACAGGTAGAGCCGGTTTTGCCGCCCAGATGTTACAGACCGAGACAATTGAAGACCCGGGCAGACCAAACCACCACGAAGGGGACAGGTGCCTTCGTGGTGGTTTGGCCTGGCAGCATCGTTTCCCCAGATAAAACCTGCCAAAATAAACCTGTCCCTAATTGGCAGGTTTTCGTCTATGCGGTCTGTTTGGGGAAGGTTGTTGCGAGCGCCGCAACAGCGAGGCCGGCCACCACGTAGAAAGCGGTGGCTGCAGAATTTGCGCGGACCTCGGCATTATCCGTCAGCAGCTCTCCTTGCGACTCGGGCGCAACGCCCATGGATTCCAAGCGCGCCGTAAATGCCGCGTCGCTTTCAAAGGTGTAGACAACCTCTTCGAGCGCCGCCTTGTCTTGCGTGCCGACCGTGCCGCTCGCCTCGATGCGCGCATCGAGGCCGGTGTTGACGGCAATGAGCAGAACCGACCCCATAGCTGCAGAGCCCAGCGCAAGGCCGAGGTTTCGCGCCGCGCCCTGAATGCCGCCCGACTGTTGGGCATCGCTCGGCGGCACGGCCGAGGCAACAATGTTGTTGGCCTGCGAGTTGACCAAGCCGACGCCGACGCCGCCAAAGAGCGTACCGACCACCATAATGGGCGTAAGCTCGGCCGCGCGCACACCAAACGCCATGCTCACACAGGCAGCGGCCATAAAAACATAGCCCACGCGCACCACAGACCAAGGCTTAAGCTGCGGAAACTTGCGCGGCACAAACATCGCAAGAACCAACATGGGGACACCCGAGATGATGCCCAAAAGCGCCGTCTGCATGCCGCCGAGGCCGATCACGAGCTGATAGTATGAAGTTCCGACCAGACCCTGGGCGCCCATATAGAAAAACGGCAGGGCAATGGCGACAACGCCGGCGCGAACGGTGGCGTTGCGCACAAAGCTCGAGGGCAAGATCGCTATGCCGTGCGTCTGCTCCATCCAACGCTCGACCGGAATCAAAATCACCAGCAACAGTATGCCGACGCCAACGATAGGAAGCGCAGGAGAGATGCCCGCAACCGTAAAGGGCGCCTGCGGCAAGGGGGCAAACACGCCCCAGGTCGAGATGCGAGAAAGGCCGCACATAACGGCGAACAATCCCAGAGAGGCAATAACTGCACCCGGCGCGTCAAACTTGCCTGCGTGCAGCCCGCCACCCGTCGGCAGCTTCGCGCTCGCAACGAGCAGGGCCACAAAATAGACAGCAAGCACGCCAAAGGTCACGCGAAAACCCGCGACATCGACGAGAATACCCAGCGCGATGGGAATAATCGTCGCAAGCGCCGCGGACGCAGCGATAACACCGTACGCCTGCTTGCGCTCCTCCCCCTCGTACAGCATGGACACCATGCCGAGTACCGAAGGGATAATGAGGCTTGCACCCAGACCAACCATCAAACGGCCGCCCCAAATAAGCAGCTCAATGCTCGGCGACAACGCACACAGAAGCTCACCCGCTACTGCAAGCACCAACCCGGCGCGGAAGTTCCTGCACCATCCGATGACCATGCCGAGCAGGCCGCTCGCAAGCATAAAGGTTCCCGCCATAAGCGAATAAACCGTACTGGCCATCTGCACGTCAGAGAGCGGGCAGCCAAACACGCGCATCATCTCGGCCATGGCGACCGAAAACGCCCCGTTGTCGGCGGAGGTACCCACCTGGGCGCACGCCAGCACAATCAACGGCGCCAGCCGCGCCAAACGAGAAGGCGCCACGGGGTCCATTCCCGAGTTCGATACCGTGCGATCCATGCACATCACCATCCGCTTTTTCATTCCGTATATGTGGCAAGGATTTAAGACCAACCCTCCCCTATTCATCATAAAAAATGCGTATCATGACAGGTGCCACGCTCTTTTCCAGATATACGGCAAATCGAGCCTTCTCGTGACACTAGGGGGTCCCATGAGCATCAACCAGCGCCAGGCAAAGCTGCTTAAAATCCTGCTCGCACAGGCAGGATACACCCCTACAGTCGATGTCTCCGACGCCCTCGCTTGCTCAGAGCGCACCGTTCGCAACGACATGCGCGCCGCCAATGCCTTTCTTGCCGAAATGGGCATTCAGGCGGCCATCGTCTCCAAACGAGGTAACGGCATCCGCATCGACGGTGACAGCGCCCAGCGTAGCCAAGTCTCTGACATTATCAAAGAGCGCTCGCTATCCATGGATGCCGGCCTCGATCGTTTCTATCGCGGCATGTTGCTGCTCACCTGCGACTACCGGCACCAATACACCACCGAATCGCTTGCGCGGGGCATCCTCACCAACAAACAGCAGGCCCAAGACGACCTGCGCACATGGAACGAGCTCATGACGCCGTTTGGAGCCCAAATCGTACGCGGGCGTCGCATTACGGTCGAGGGTCCCGAGGAGTACATCCGATTCTTCGTCGTCTATTATCTGTTTGAGCTCGCGTCGACCGCCATGAAGCGCCGCATTGAGCCGCAGCTCTTTGGCGGCAACGAGCAATTCTTCAACGACCTCATCGCATACGTCGAGCGCGAAAGCCGAACGCTCTATACCGACAACGCCCGCCACCAGCTTGCCGTCTACCTGCAGATTATGGTCCTGCGCATTCTTAAGGGCAAAGAGGTCGGTGGTTACACCTCGGCGATTCCCGTTGTGTACGACGACGTCGCCAACCGCATTGAGCAGCACTTTGGCATCGAGGTCTCCGCCAACGAGCGCGACATCATCCGCGACCTCTTTACGGTCTCCACGCGCCGATGGACGCCCGAGTTCCAGCGCACATATCAGCCCACACCCGAGGCGGCGCGCCTCACCGAGGAGTTATTCTGCGCTCTCAGCGAACGCTTTGGCACGCGACCGCCGCTTCATCTTGAAAAGCCCTGCGCCGCGCTCATCGAAGCCGGACAAACCCACATGCGCTATGAACGCGCCATCTCACTGCCCCAGGAAAACACCTGGACGGTGCGATACGAAAACATGGCCTCGTTTATGCGCCTGTCCGAGGTGCTGCGCGACGCGCCCGGCCTATCTGGGCTGAATCTATACCAGACCGACGTGACGCGCCTGGCGATGCTATTGCTCTCGTATATGGACGGCCTGTCCTCGCACGATCAATGGCGCGTCGGACTCGTGGTCAACTGCGGCATTGAGCAGGTCTTCTATGCGCGCGATCGACTTGAGCGGCTCATTCCCTGCATGCGGGTCGCGCGTGTGCTGACCGAAACAGAAGTCGCCGAGATTGAATCAGACCCCAAGCACAGCAGCCTCGACTTCCTGGTCTCATTCGACCCCATCAAGACGACGCTTCCACTCTGCGTGCTGAGCAATGCCATCGATGACGCCGATCGCAGCCGCATCGAGCTGCTGCTCATGAAGCTTGGATGCCCTCACGCACTCGACGACGCCCCGCTTGCCGGCGGTCTTCCCGAGCGCGAGCTCGATATTTCGCACGCGCGCATGCTCACGCGCACCCTTCACGTTGCACTTGTCGAAGACGGCCTCTGGCGTGGCACGCTCTCCGGCTTCTCGAACACCTTCGAGATGCTGTCGTTCACGCACGGACCTTGGCTCTTGCTGACCGTATGTTCCCAAGATGTCGCTCAAACCGGGGCCGTGCATTACCGCGTGGAAACACGAGTCGGCTTTACCGGCGACCGCCTGCAACACATCCTGGTGCTCTGCGTCGCCCCAAGCGATGAGCGCGTCCTCACTCCGGCCACACAGCGCTTCCGCAAGCTCGCATCCGAGGCCGGTCTCAAACGGTAGACGGCGTGGGCGCCCATCGCGCGTGCCCATGCAAGCCTTCAAATACGCTTAAGCGCAAAGAACCCGTGGCCGCCCCTGCAGCCACGGGTTCTATTTAGCGTCTATGGCCTATGCCATGACAAAGCTATTTGCGCGTCCAGACAGTCTCGCCCTCTTTGATCGTCTCGAGAACGCGCAGGTTGCGCACCTCGTCGAGCTCGATCTTGAGCGGGTTCTTCTCGACAATGCAGAAGTCGGCCAGCTTGCCGGCCTCGAGCGTGCCCTTACGGTCGAGCTCGCCATACTGGAAAGCGCCGTTGACCGTGATGGCCTTCAGACCCTCGTACACGCTGATCTTCTGATCCTCGTCCAGCTGAGCGCCGCCCTTGGTGACGCGCTTGGCGGCGCACCACACAGCCTCAAAGAAATTGGGGCGCAGCACCGGCGTGTCGGTGTGGAAGGTAAACGGCAGGCCGCACTCCAGAGCGTCATGGCAGGCAGACACGCGACCGCCGCGCACGGGACCGAAGTTCTTAAGATGCACGTCGGCCCAGTACCAGATATGGCTGG
>CABUUJ010000071.1 GCA_902494715.1 uncultured Collinsella sp. | reverse complement strand
CCCCCCCCACAAAAAAGCCCGAGTGTCGCTGGGACACCCGGGCTCGTGGAAAGAGGTTAATCCTTATTCGGACTTAAGCGGAAACTGCGGAGGAAGCAGTGTTGGTCTCGTCCTCGTCGGTCCAAGCGTGCTTGGGCATGGGACGGAAAATCTGGAAGAGCATCGCGACCAGCAGCACGATAGCCACAACCGTCCAGATACCAAACTGCCCAAGGACAAGCAGGTTATAGAACTGGTTGATGAACAGGCCGATGACCCAAGCGAAAGCGCACTCGTAGCCGATGGCAATAGCGGTCCACTTGCCGGAGTCCATCTGGTTGCGGATGGTGCCAATGGCGGCAAAGCACGGAGCGCACAGCAGGTTGAACGCGCCAAAGGCAACGCAAGCGCCCATGGTGGGGAACATGCCGGCAAACGCGGTCCACAGGCTCGGGTCGGTCTCGCCCGCGTCGGCGACGGACAGCAGCGATCCGGCGGTGGCGACGACGTTCTCCTTAGCGACAAGGCCAGAGACAGTCAGCGCGGTTGCCTGCCAGGTGCTAAAGCCGAGCGGGGCGAAGATCCAAGCGACCAGGTTGCCGAGCATGGCAAGCACGGAGTAGTCCATGAACTCCTCGGGGATGCCGTCCATCGCAGGCAGGAAGCCAAAGGAGCCGTTGTAGCTACCAAAGTTGGACAGGAACCAAACCACGACAGTGGAGGCAAAGATGACCGTGCCGGCCTTCTTGATAAAGGCCCAGCAGCGCTCCCACACGTGCAGCGCCCAAGAGCGGATCGCCGGGAAGTGGTAGGCAGGAAGCTCCATAACGAACGGCGTCGGGCGGCCGGCGAAGAGCTTGGTCTTCTTGAGCATGAGGCCCGAGGCGATGACGGCAAAGACGCCCAGGAAGTAGAAGAGCGGGCTGATCCACGCGGCGGTGGTGGAAGAATCGCCGATGATGGAACCCATGAGCAGGGCGATGATCGGCAGCTTAGCGCCACAGGGAATGAACGTGGTGGTCATGACCGTCATGCGGCGGTCCTTCTCGTTCTCGATGGTCTTGGTAGCCATGACGCCGGGGACGCCGCAGCCCGAGGACACGAGCATGGGGATGAAGGACTTACCGGACAGGCCAAAGCGGCGGAACACGCGGTCCATGATGAAGGCGACGCGGGCCATATAGCCGCAGTCCTCCAGGAAGGACAGCATGACGAACAGCAGAAACATCTGCGGGACGAAGCCGAAGATGGCGCCCAGGCCGCCGACGATGCCGTCGCAGACCAGCGAATCGACCAGGCCACCGTCCTCGGTGCCGCCCGCCACAAGGGCGTCGTGCACCACGGTGGTGATACCCGGGACATAGGGGCCGTACTGTGCCGGGTCGACCGAGTCGGCATTGTCACCCGCAGCCTCGACGGCCGCGTCGTAGGCGTCGCGGCCCTGGCCGAGCACATACCAACCGTCGGTACCGAAGAGCTGGTCGTTGGTGAAGTCGGTCACCGTGCCGCCCAAGGTAGAAACGGCGATGTAGTACACGCAGAACATGATGACCACAAAGATCGGCAGGCCCAGGATACGGTTGGTAACCACGCGGTCGATCTTCTCGGAGGTGCTCATCTTTGCCGGAGCCTTGGTGAGGCACTCGTCAATGATGTGGGCAATCACGCCGTAACGCTCGCCGGTGATGATGGACTCGGCGTCGTCGTCGCAGTCCTGCTCGCACTGGGCGACCAGCTGCTCCACGCGAGCAGCCTTCTCCTTGGTGAGGTTGATGAGCTTGCAGGCGTCCGCGTCGCGCTCAAACAGTTTGACCGCGTAGTAGCGGCGCTTGTTGGCGGGAACGCTCGCAGGCAGGTTATTCTCGATGTGGTCCAGAACGTCCTCGATGGAGGAATCGAACTTGTGCTCCGGCACCTGGCCCTTAGAAGCAGCGGACTTCTTGACCTGCTCGAAGAGTTCCTTGATGCCCTTGTTCTTAAGAGCCGAGATCATCATGACCGGGCAGCCGAGCTTCTTGGAGAGCTTGTCCGTGTCGATCTTGTCGCCGTTCTTCTCGACCAGGTCGGCCATGTTGAGGGCAACGACCACGGGCAGGCCGGTCTCGATAACCTGAAGCGCCAGATACAGGTTGCGCTCGAGGTTGGTGGCGTCGACAACCTGGACGACAACATCGGGCTCGCCGCTCATGAGGTAATCGCGCGAGCATTGCTCCTCGGGGCTGTAGGGGGAAAGCGAGTAGATGCCAGGGAGGTCCGTGATGGTAACGTTCTTGTCGCTTAGGAGCTTGGCTTCCTTTTTCTCAACCGTGACGCCGGGCCAGTTGCCAACGTAGCCGTTGGCGCCGGTGATCAGGTTGAAAAGCGTGGTCTTGCCGCAGTTGGGGTTACCCGCCAGCGCGACATGGATCTGAGAATCCGCCATTCAATCCTTCTTCCTTGTGTGCCTGCGCTGCTTTCTCCGCGCAGGCTGGATAATGTGCTTCAAAGATGCTGCATTAAGTTAGAAAAACCTAACTTTATCTGCAGAAATATGCGCCGCGAGTCCTTACTGAACCTCGACGACGGCGGCCTCCTCCTTGCGGATGGAAAGCTCGTAGCCGCGCACGTTGATCTCGACCGGATCACCGAGCGGTGCAACCTTCACGACCTTGAACGAAGTGCCCTTGATGAGCCCCAGGTCCATAAGGTGGCGGCGAAGCGCACCCTCACCGTGAAGCTTGACGATGGTGGAGCTCTCGCCCACCTTAACGTCACCCAACGTCTTCATCCTCTTGTCCCCCTTTCGGTTTTTATCAAATGCTGCAGACTAACCGACGGTCATGATGTGCATGGCAACCTTGGAATCGATACCAAAGCGTGCGCCCAGCACCGTAACGATGATATTGGCGCCGCTCGAGCTCACCACGTGGATTTCGCTGCCCTCGACAAAGCCGAGGTCCTTGAGGTGGTGCTTCATGTCCTCATTGCCCTTTACACGAGACACGCGCACGGTTTCGCCCGCTTTTACCATCGAAAGCGGCATTGCCGGCATCTGCGGTCCGCAAGACATGAGTGGCTCCTAACGTCAGTTCGTCCTCAACATCGACGCGGTAAAAGTTAGCCACATCTATGTTCGCTTTAGTAAACTAACACGTGGTTAACTTTTTGGAAAGGGTCCCCATTCAGATTTCGAAAAAGTTTCCTATACGAAACAAAAGAAGCACCACAAAGACCATCTCTTTGCGGTGCCTTGTCATACCAATTTATGCAACAAAGGGGACTGTCCCCTTGTCACATTGATGCGCTTAGAGCGAGAGGTTTCTGATCGACGTGACGCAGGAGGCCTCATCCACGCCCGAAACGCGGAACACGACGTCTTCGCCACATTCGCCGCAGAGTGCCATGAGCCCTATAACGTCGCGGCCATCGGTGTAGCGGTCACCAATCGAAACCGACACGTCACTACGGTGCTTGGCAATGATGTCATAGAGCAGCGCAACCGGGCGGGCATGTAATCCCAACGGATCTTTAATCGTCTTTGTAAACTCGACCATGTCCCCTCCCGCGACATCGCACATCGGCCGGCAAAACCCAGCCACGTGGTAGTTATTGTAGCGTTAGATGCTTGTTGAGGGCGGGACGGAAATCGCATCCCATTTCGAGCGTCAATGATGGGACACAGTTTCCGCCAGAAGGCTCAACCGGAAAGTGCGACCCGTTATTTGGCTGGATTCTGGGACGCAGTTTCCGCTGAGCGACCCTGGCGGAAAGTACATCCCATTCTGGACGCAAATTCCGGGACGCAGTTTCCGCGACGCCCAGTCAACCTATGCCCTCGCAACGCCCGCGCATAAAAAACGAGGGAAGGCACGCGTCCTTCCCTCGTTACGGGCAATATGTAGCCGCTCGCCTACATCAGGCGCAGGCTGACGTCCTTGAGCTGGGCGCCACTAACGGCACTCGGGGCGCCCGACATGAGATCGGAGCCGCTGGCCGTCTTGGGGAACGCCATGACGTCGCGGATGGAGTCGGAGCCGGTGAGCAGCATGCACACGCGGTCCAGGCCCAGAGCGAAACCGCCCATCGGGGGCGCACCAAACTTGAGGGCCTCCATGAGGAAGCCAAATTGAGACTCGGCGCGCTCCTCGGTAAAGCCCAGGAGCTTGAGCATGGACATCTGCATCTCGGCGTTGTGGATACGCATACCGCCGCCGCCGGCCTCAAAGCCGTCCATGACAAAGTCGTAGGTGCACGAACCGGCTGCCAGCGGATCGGCCTCGATCTTGGCGATGTCGGTCTCGGTCGGCAGAGTGAACGGCTGGTGCTCGGCAGCGTAAGCCTTGCGGTCCTCATCCCAGTGGAACAGCGGGAAGTTGACGACCCACAGGAAGTCGTGGCCCTCGCGCTTGATCTCGAGCGCATTGGCCATGTGCGAACGCATGCCGCCCAGGATCTCGTCGGAGAGCAGGCGCGGGCCGGCGGCAAACATCACAAGGTCGCCGGGCTCGACGTCCATGCGCTCGCGCAGAGCCGCCATCTCCTCGTCCGAGAAGAACTTGACGATGGGGCTGTTGATGGAGCCGTCCTCGCGGAAAGCGATCCAGGCCAAGCCCTTGGCGCCAAACGTGGAGGCCACGCCGGCAAGCTTATCGATCTTGGCACGTGCCCAGGCACCAGCGCCCTTGGCGTTGATGGCCTTGACGACAGAGCCCTCCTCGTTTGCGGCAGTCGCAAAGACCTTGAACTTGGAGTTGGCGAAGATGTCGGTCAGGTCGACCAGGTGCATGCCATAGCGGGTATCGGGCTTGTCGGAGCCATAGGTGTCCATGGCCTCCCAGTAGTCCATACGACGCAGCGGCGTGGGCATCTCGACACCCATGCGACCGAAGGCATCGGCAAGAACCTCCTCGAGCGCGCTCATGACGTCGTTCTGGTCCACGAAGGACATCTCGATATCGACCTGGGTGAACTCGGGCTGACGGTCGGCACGCAGGTCCTCGTCGCGGAAGCACTTGGCAACCTGGTAGTAGCGCTCGACGCCACCGACCATGAGCAGCTGCTTCAGGAGCTGCGGGGACTGCGGCAGGGCGTAGAAGTTACCCGGCTGAATACGGCTGGGAACGATGAAGTCGCGAGCGCCCTCGGGCGTGGACTTAAACAGGGAGGGCGTCTCGACCTCCATGAACTCACGGTTGTGCAGCGCCTCGCGAATGGCAAAAGTGAAGTCGGAGCGCAGCTTGAGGTTGGCCATCATCTCGGGACGGCGGAGATCCAGATAGCGATAGCGCAGACGGGTGTCCTCGCTCGTCTCGATGCCGTCCTCGATCTGGAACGGCGGGGTGACGGACGTGTTGAGCACCTCGGCGTGGTCGGTCAGGACCTCGATCTCGCCGGTCGCGAGCTTGGTGTTGGTGGTCTCCTCGCCACGAGCGCGCACGACGCCGTGGATCTTGATGGGCCACTCGGGACGCATGGTCTCGGCGATCTTAAAGGCATCGCCGTCGGAGTGCTCGGGGTCGAAGGTGAGCTGCGTGATGCCCTCGCGGTCGCGAAGGTCGCAGAAGATAAGGCCGCCGTGGTCGCGGCGACGGCTCACCCAACCGGTGAGGGTGACCTCTTCGCCCACGTTCTCGAAGCGAAGCTCGCCGCAGGTACGGGTGTGCATGGAATGCTCGTCAATGGGACGGGTCTGGCTCATACCAGTGATCCTCCTTTATGGATCTGTGCCGCCCCGTGTCGTTCCGGGCGGCGTCGTACAGATTTGCCCAGCCTGCGTAAACCGCGCAGCCGGACATGGCGTTCTATCTTATCGCACCCACGTCGATGTACCGCGAAAAAGTAACTCTTGCCCAAAGACTTGACGGAGACGAAACAATTGACGCACCGCGGCGCCCGCCCGCGCTCGTCACGTGCGACAATATGCCCCAATAAAACAGCACTCGGAAAGGCCCACCATGACTGCACGCCTCATCGTTATGGATATCGACTCCACCCTCATCAACCAGGAGGTCATCGACCTGTTGGGCGAGGAGGCCGGCGTGGGCAAGCAGGTAGCGCAGATCACCGAGCGCGCCATGCGCGGCGAGCTTGACTTTAAGCAGGCGCTCGAGGAGCGCGTGGGGCTGCTTGCCGGCCTGGACGAGAGCGTGTTCGAGCGCACCTTTGCGCGCGTGACGTTTACCCCCGGCGCGCTGGAGCTTGTGCGCTCGGCGCACAGCAAGGGCTGGAAGGTCGGCGTGGTAAGCGGCGGCTTCCACGAGGTCGCCGATAAGATCGTGGCCGCTGCGGGCATCGATTTTTGTCTAGCGAACCGCCTGAAGGTCGTAGACGGCAAGCTCACCGGTAAGTTGGCGGCAGACATTGTGACCAAGGAGTCCAAGCTCATCCAGCTGCTGGATTGGGCGGTTGAGTGCGGTGTCGACATGGCCCACACCGTCGCGATCGGCGACGGCGCCAACGACATCCCCATGATTCAGGCCGCGGGCACGGGCATCGCATTTTGCGCCAAGCCCAAGACGCGCGAAGCCGCCCCGTTTGCCATCGACGAGCGCAACCTCATGCTCGCTATGGACATCATCCTGCGCGACTAACCGATCCGTCTAACAATTGAATCAGTCTGTCCTATAGTTTCCGAACAATTTTGTCTTAGTGTTCGGAAACATACCCTTTGAGTGCTAGACTTTGCGCCGTCGAAGGGAACATATATGGATAAGCGAGATCTTGAGCAGCTGCTGAGCGATGTTGCCGGCGGATCAGTCGCCCCTGCCGACGCGCTTACGCGCATCCAGACGGCGCCAACCGCCGATCTGGGTTTTGCGCAGCTCGATCTTTCGCGCGGGATGCGCCAGGGAGCCGGCGAGGTTGTCTACGGTGCCGGTAAAACCGCCGAGCAGATTACTGCCATTATCGAAGCACTGTGCGCTGCCGGCCAGGAGCGCATCCTGGTCACGCGCCTGGACGCCGAAAAAGCAGACCGCATCTCGGAGCTCCTTGGCAACGGCATCGACTTGGGATATGTCCCGGACGCGCAGCTCGCCCTCGTGGGCGGCAAGCCCTCCCCCACCGGCAACGGACGCATCGTCGTCGCCTGCGCCGGCACGAGCGACCTGCCCGTCGCCGAGGAAGCCGCATTGACGGCCGAGTTCTATGGCAACGAGGTCGACCGCCTCTACGACGTGGGTGTCGCCGGCCTGCACCGTCTGCTCGCGCATGCCGAGGAGCTTGCCCAGGCACAGGTGGTCATCGCCATTGCCGGCATGGAGGGCGCACTGGCGAGCGTTGTCGGCGGCCTGGTGAGCTGTCCGGTCATCGCCGTTCCCACCAGCGTGGGTTACGGCGCGAGCTTTGGTGGCGTAGCCGCGCTGCTCGCCATGCTCAACTCCTGCGCCAGCGGCGTTTCGGTCGTCAATATCGACAACGGCTTTGGCGCCGCCTACCAGGCAAGTCTTATCAATCATCTGAGCGCCGGCACACCTCGCGCCCGTTAAGGAGCATTCCATGTCCAACCATCAGCATACGCTTATCATCGACGGCACCTCGGGCATCAGCGGCGATATGACCGTCGCGGCCCTGCTCGACCTGGGCGCCAGCGAGGAACACCTGCGCGAACAGCTCGCCACGCTGCCGGTCGACGGCTTTGAGATTGCCGTTACACGCGTAAACAAGCATGGCATCGACGCCTGCGACTTTGACGTTCAGCTGGCAGAGGAGCTCGAGAACCATGATCACGATATGGCCTGGCTCTACGGCAACGAAGCGGGCACCGAGCACATGCACGAGCATGAGCACCACCATCATGACCATGACGAGCACGAACACGAGCACTGCCACGAGCATGACCATGAGGGTCACCATCACGCCCACCACCATCACCACCGTTCTTTGGCGGATGTCACCGCCATCATCGATGGCTCACGGCTAAGCGATGGTGCCAAGCGTCGTGCCCTCGCCATTTTTTCCGTACTCGCCGATGCCGAGGCAAAGGCTCACGGCAAAACGCCCGACACCGTCCTGTTTCACGAGGTGGGCGCCGTCGACTCCATCGTCGACGTCTGCTCTGTCGCCATCTGCCTCGACGACCTTGGTATTGAGGACATCGTGGTCGAGTCGCTCTCCGAGGGTCACGGCACCATCCACTGTGCCCACGGCCTCATGCCCATTCCCGTCCCCGCTGTCGTCAACCTGTGCCAGGCGGGCAATATCGCCCTCACGCCTGCACCGGTCGCCGGCGAGCTCGTGACGCCGACGGGCGCCGCCATCGTCACCGCGCTGCGCACGTCCGACCAACTGCCCTCACGCTACCGCATCGAAGCCGTCGGCTACGGCGCCGGCAAACGCCCCTACGAAGGTTGCTCCGGTACGCTCCGCTGCCTACTCGTTCACGCGGACGCATAGCCATGGATGCCCGCAAGGCAAAAAGCCGCGCTGCCATCGTTACGGCGTTCTCCGAGCTCCTGTGCGAGAAAGACTACGGCAAGATCACCGTCGGCGACATCATCGCTCGTGCCCACGTAGGTCGGGCCACGTTCTACGGGCTCTTCAAGAGCAAAGATGACCTGCTCGCTGAGCTCGTGCGCGATATCTGCACCCATGCCCTCGACGATGACGGTACGCCCCTCGATGACCCACTCGTACAGGTCGAGCATATCCTCAACAACCTCTGGAATCGTCGGCAGGGTGTACGGGCACTGGTAGCCGGCGCCGGCTCACGCGTCTTCGCCGACTGCTTACGCAAGACCATCATGTCACGAGCAGCCGAAACCGTGCCCGTCGACCCCTCAGGCCCCGCCGGCACCATGGACCGAAGCTTCCTACTACACCACATAGCCTCAAGCTTTGTAGGAATGGTCCAATGGTGGGCCTGGCACAATTTCCAAGCAGATAAAGCCGACGTAGCCAAAGACTACCTCTCAGCCATAAAGCCCCTCTTCACCTAAGTAAGAAGCTCATCCCAAAGCAACGCCTCAACCCAGAGCGCCACGCATCCCAAAGTGCCACTCGCGCTTCAATGCCCCCCCCAACAGCAACAAGCCCCTCCCATCCAAATCCAAATTAAGATTTATCCGAGAGTAGCGAATCGTGCGGGTCGCGGTAACCTCCCCGCACCCGCCTGACACCACTCGGGGTACCATGGGGATGCCAAACATAGATTTGCCCAAGCGGCCACCCGGTCCTATG
>CABUUJ010000070.1 GCA_902494715.1 uncultured Collinsella sp. | reverse complement strand
GAAAAAGGCGAGGCATTGACCTTCTGGTCATGCCTCGCCTTTTGAATGACAAATTGTCGGCCTGGACGGCGCGTAGCGTCGAGCCGTTACGCGGTTCGTAGAACCGCGTAACTACCTACTCATGAGCTCCGTACTGCTCGTAGTAGGCGTCGATGGCGGTCTTGAGCTCGTCATCGATAACAACCTTGCCGTCGATCTCGTGGTTGTAGAGGGTCTCGACGACCTCGGCCATGGAGACGATGCTCGCGACGGGGAAACCGTACTTGGCCTCGATCTCCTTTTGAGCGGTGGTCACACCGCCCTTGCCGACCTCCATGCGGTTGAGGGACACGATCAGACCCTTGATCTCGACATCGGCAGCAGCCTTGACCTTGGGATAGGTCTCGTCGATGGACTTGCCGCTGGTGGTAACGTCCTCGACCATGACCACGCGATCGCCGTCCTTGGGCTCATAACCCAACAGGTTGCCCTTATCGGCACCGTGGTCCTTGGCCTCCTTGCGGTCACAGCAGTACTTGACCTCCTTGCCGTACAGCTCGTGGTAGGCAATGGCGGTAACAACAGCCAGCGGAATACCCTTGTAGGCCGGCCCAAACAGGACGTCAAAGTCGTCGCCAAAGTTATCGTGGATGGCCTGGGCGTAATACTCGCCCAGCTTCTTGAGCTGATAGCCCGTCACGTAAGCGCCGGCGTTCATAAAGAACGGGGACTGACGGCCGCTCTTGAGCGTAAAGCTGCCGAACTTAAGAACGTCGGACTCGACCATGAACTTGATGAACTCTTGCTTGTAAGCCTCCATGCGGGCTCCTCTCGTAATCGCGTACGTGCTCTTCAGTTTAGCGCAGGCGAGGCGTCGATGTGGGCGTGCTTTGAGGCCACGGCATTCTGTAAAGGCTTTGTCAGGGGGAATGGTTTTCCGAACAATGGGGTTGACATGGCAAACCCCCTCATCAAGAATACGGGCGGATTAAAAAGGGGTACGAGATACCCAAAGCGCGCTGCGCTCAGCCTTTAGGAGGTGTGCCATGGAAGGCAGTCCTAGTCGAAAAACCTGCATGTCGCCCTCGGCACGCCGCGAGGACTCCGCACACGCATAAACGCCACCGGTAGATCGCCAAAACCACCACAAAGGCGCGCTGCACCCTTTGTGGGCTCAAGAGCTTGACGTGAGCGACATCTAGGTTTTTTGAAGCAAATACGACACGTACGCTAACTCCCTTCAACAAGGAGGACCCTATGCTGATGCTCAAAACCGTCACGGTACTCGAAGCCATCTCCAAGCGCCGCCGCACGACGCGCCCTGCCGCTCATACCGGCCTGTCCAAGAACACCATATTCGCCGCCACCCATAGTGCCGAGGACGCCCTCGTACTGCTTGACGCCACGGCAAACGGCCTCACCGTCGAGCAGGCAACTGAGCGCCTGAACGCCGTCGGCCCCAACACCATCGAGGCAACGACCAAAACGCTCGCCCGCCGCATCGCCGACGCGTTCATCGATCCCTTCGCCGGCATCCTCGCCGCGCTCGCGCTGGTCTCGCTCTACATCGACGTGCTCGCCGCGCCCGAACCGCAGCGCGACCCCTCCACGGTCATCGTCATCGGCATCATGCTGCTGGTATCGGGCGGCATGAAGTTTATCCAGGAAGCCCGCAGCGGCAATGCGGCAGAAGCCCTCAAGGACCTGGTCTCCAACACTTGCACCACCCTGCGCGACGGCGAGCGCATCGAGATCCCCCTCGACGAGCTCGTCCCCGGCGATGTGATCCGCCTCTCTGCCGGCGATATGGTTCCAGCCGATGCCCGCATCATCACCGCGCGCGACCTGTTTGTGATCGAGTCCGCACTCACCGGCGAGAGCGAGGCCGTCGAGAAGACCGCCGCCGTCACCGTCGTCGAGGGCGCCGACGGCTCCGCACTGCCACTCTCTGCCTGCAAGAACATCGTCTTTACCGGCACCTCCGTGCAAAACGGCACCGCCATGGCGCTTGTCGTTGCCACCGGCTCGGACACCTACCTGGGCGGCATCGCCAAGATGCTCAACGGGCGCGGCGAAAAGAACGCGTTTGATCGCGGCGTCTCGAGCGTCTCCATGTTGCTCGTACGCCTCATGCTCGTTATGGCGCCGGCCGTCTTTGCCATCAACGCCACCACCAAGGGCAACGTCATCGACGCGCTGCTGTTCGCCACGAGCGTGGCCGTGGGCATCACGCCGCAGATGCTTCCCGTTATCGTGACCACGAGCCTATCGCAGGGCGCCAAAGACCTCGCCCGTCGCCAGGTTATCGTCAAGGAGCTGCCGGCGATTCAAAACCTCGGCGCGATGGACGTCCTGTGCTGCGACAAGACCGGCACCCTCACCGAAGACCGCATCGTGCTCGAGCGCTATCTCAGCACCGACGGCAACGAAGACGCACGCGTGCTGCGCCATGCATTTTTAAATAGCTTCTTCCAAACCGGCCTCAAAAACCTTATCGACCTGGCCGTAATCGACCGTGCCGATGTGACGCCCTCGACCGTCGTGCCCGATTCTATGCTGGGCCAGAGTCTGCGCGACCGCTATACCAAGGTCGACGAGGTTCCCTTCGATTTCTCGCGCCGCCGCCTGAGCGTAGTTGTCGCCGACGCCCAAGGCAAAACCCAGATGGTTACCAAGGGAGCTGCCGAGGAAATGCTCGAGATCTGCTCCTTTGTCGAGATCGATGGCATCGCTCAGCCGCTCACCGACGAGAAGCTCGCCCAGATTCGCAAGCAGGTCGCCGGACTTAACGCCGAGGGCCTGCGCGTGATTGCCGTGGCGCAGAAGACCAATCCGCGCTGCGTGGGCGAGTTTGGCATTGCCGATGAGTGCGACATGGTGCTGATGGGCTTTTTGGCCTTCCTCGATCCGCCTAAAGCAAGTGCCGCGGGCGCCGTCGCCACCCTTGCGGCCAAGGGCGTGGCGGTCAAGGTCCTGACCGGCGACAACGACCGCGTCGCCGCCACCGTCTGCGAGCAGATCGGCATCGACGCGAGCAGCGTTTTGCTCGGCTCCGAGATCGATGCGCTCGACGACGCAGAGCTTGCCGAGCGTGCCGAGAAAACCCACCTCTTCGCCAAGCTCTCGCCGCTGCAGAAGGCGCGCCTAGTGCGCGTCATGCGCGAGTTGCTCGGCCACACCGTGGGCTTTATGGGCGACGGCATTAACGACGCCGCCGCCATGCGTGCGAGCGACTGCGGCATCTCGGTCGATTCGGCCGTCGACATTGCCAAGGAATCCGCCGATATCATCTTGCTTCAGAAGGACCTGGGTGTGCTCGAGCGCGGCATCATCGAAGGCCGCCGCACCTACGGCAACCTACTCAAGTACCTCAAGACCACGGTGAGCTCCAACTTTGGCAACGTGCTGTCCGTGACCGTCGCGAGCCTGTTCTTGCCGTTTTTGCCCATGAGCGCCCTGCAGCTGGTGCTGCTGTCGCTCGTCTACGAGATCGCGTGCATCGCGCTGCCGTGGGACACCGTCGATGACGCCTGGACTGCCCGCCCGCGCGCCTGGGACGCCGCGTCCATCAAGGGCTTTATGCTCGAGCTGGGCCCCGTGAGCTCGCTGTTTGACATCGTGACCTTCGCTGCGCTCTTCTTTGTGGTGTGCCCCGCCGCCGTGGGCGCGAGCTGGGCCGAGCTTGCCGCCGCGGGCAACGTCACGGGTATGGCGACCTTCGCCGCGATCTTCCAGAGCGGCTGGTTTGTCGAGTCCATGTGGTCGCAGACGCTCGTGATCCACATGCTGCGCTCGCCGCGCCTGCCGAACCCGTGCGACCACGCCGCCCCCGCGCTGTGCGTGCTCACCGTCCTGGGCTTGGCGCTTGTCACTTGGCTGCCGGCAAGCCCCATCGCCGATGCGCTGGGCCTCATGCCGCTGCCGCCGAGCTTCTTCGCGCTGCTCATCGGCATTGTTGCCGCCTACATCGCGCTCACTCAGCTGGCAAAGCGCCGCTACATTGCACGCCACGGCGAGCTGCTGTAGCAAGCAGACGGAAAACACCCTGCCAGTTGCCGTTGCCACTACCACGGCTGCCGACGCCGCTGCCGTTGCCTCTGCCGCTGCCGCAATCTATCCCCTTAGCAATTGCGGTGAAATAGTTCCTGTTTAAAGCCGCGTGACTTTAATTTAGGGACTATTCCACCGCAACTTATTGGGAAATTAGCTAGTCCTTGGGCGTCCAGGACCAGAAGAAGTTGATAAGGGCCACACGCGAGGCGGTACCGGCCTTTTTGTTGATCGAGGAAATGTGGCGGTAGAGCGTGGAGCGCGAAAGAAAGAGCGTTGTGGCGATGTCCTGAACGCTCTGGTCCGAAACGACCAAGACCTCAAGAATATCGCGCTCGCGCTCTGTAAGCCCAAAGGTGGCGACGAAGGCATCAAGGCGTTCATCGGACGTGAGCTCCGCTGCTTCCACGGGCTCGGAGTCGGAGCATGTGGGCGCAAGATCCCCACCAAGATCGTCGGTGGCAAGCGGCAGGCCATCCTGCATCACGGCATCATCGGCTCGTTGCCCCAACTGCCCCAGCAGCGTAATCGCAATGCCCACAAACATCACGAGCGCCGCACCGACCGCAGCCAGCACGTTTTGACTCGAGATGATCGCCACCGCCGGCGCCGTCACGAGCATCGAGCACACGTTGTTGACGACGCGACCCATGCACGGCCAAAAATATGACCAGCGCGCATAGAGCGAGACGGCGGCATATTTTGTGGTAAAGAACACCACGAAAAAGCCCGAGCCCAGATAAAAGATGATCGTGGCAGCAAGCTCGTTGCCGCCATTGCCATCGACGATGAGCACAAAGAACGAAAGCGTGGACAGTATGGCGGCACATGTCATGCCGATATTCATATACGAACGGCCGTGCAGGTCAAATAGTGCGCCAGCGGCCAACGAGCTCACGACAAGCAGCAGGCGCGGCCAATCGCCCAAATCGACGGCTCCGACAGCATGCAGGGTCGTGAAGCCCGCGTTGAGAGCGGCGAATACGCTGGAAAGATACGCCGTCGCCACGGTCAGGCGAACTACGGCGCGACGGAATGCCGCCTTTGCCTCGGGATCGTCATGCCACTTGGCGCCATATTCCAGAGCATCTACCGAAAGCCCGGCAGCACTGGGTTCAAAGTTGGGATCGGACTCGTCGCGCAGCTTGGCGCGTCGGGCACCGTGGAGCAACGCCACCTGCGCGATCGCACAGACGACCAGAACAGCCTGCTGAGGAATGCCGACAGGCATCACCATGTGGTTGAGAACCTGCACCAGAACGCCCATGGCGTAAGAAAGTGCGGCGGCGCGCGCCAAGCAGGGCGTTCGCGCAAAGCGCCTCGCAAAATTTGCATGGGCAGTCGATCCGCAGTAGCCCAGCGCGCAGCACGCCACCAAACCGCCGGCAATTTCCACCTCAACCTGAACCGCCATAATCAACAGCAGCAATGCCGCCACCAGCAAAACGCCCGTGACGTCACTCGTTGCGTCGATAGCATGGGGACGGCGATAGTACAGAATGGGACGCACAAAAAAGCCAATCACGCTCGCGCCGATGACAAGGCTCTCATAAATAACGACCTCGTTCGGAGACACGAACTCGGCCATGCGCACATCAAAGAGATACTCGCACGCCAAAAACGTGAAGAAGAACAGCGCCAGGCATATAATCTCCCGAATGCCCCGACGCAAATATGCGGTTGTGTCTCCCATGCCCCTCATGGTTAACCCCCCAGCCGCTCAATTGTCTGGAAATCTATTTTAATAAAGAACCAGTCTCAATATCGAAGCCAGGCTCGAAATGTTGCCAATTCGACCCCAGCCGTCCACATCACGCCGCGATTTTGAGCCGCATGGACCAGAAGGAACGCGCGCGATCTCTAGCTCGGCCAGGAGTGTCTCCAACTACCACTCATTTAAGTACGTCCCCAATGAGTGGCCGAAGAGTGTCCCCCGCGACTAGTCGTTTGAGAACGTCCCCAACGACTAGTCAAAAATGGGCCATGTGTCCCAGTTGTGGAGACTCCTTGAGCCGTCTGGGTATCGCGAAGAATCGCACACTCCCCCATCATCAAAAGTGACACACGCTACCTGTTGATGGGAGGCAGCCATGGGCTTCTTTGACAAGATGTTCGAGAAGAAAGAGTGCGCGATTTGCGGTACCGAGCTGGGACTTCTAGGTAAGACAAAAATCAATGAAGGCTACCTGTGCAAAGAGTGCGCCGGCAAGCTCTCCCCCTACTTTCACGGCTATCGCTCCAGCACCGCGGACGATATCCGTGAGCAACTCGCCTACCGCGAGGCCAACGCCGAACGCCTGTCTTCGTTCAACCCCACGCGCACGCTTTCTGCCGGGCGCACCAATATTATGCTCGATGAGGACGCGGGCCTGCTGATCATCACTTCGCAGAGCCGCTGGCGCGACGCCAATCCCGACATCATCGAGTTCTCGCAGGTACTCGGCTGCGATATGGATATCGACGAACAACGCACCGAGATCTATCGCGAGACCAAGGACGGCGAGCGCGAGAGCTACAACCCGCCGCGCTACGACCTGGATTACGACTTTAATCTGACCATCCACGTCAACACGCCGTACTTTACCGAGATCAACCTGCGCGTGAACGACTCCACCATCGATCAGCGCGGCTCCATCGAATATCGCGAGGCCAAGCGCCAGGCAACCGAAGTCCGCGATGCGCTGGTGCAGCTGCGCCAGGAGACGCGCGACAGCGTCGTGGCCGCCAAAGCCCCCAAGACCGCGGTGACCTGCCCCTTCTGCGGAGCCACCACCATTCCCGATGCCAGCGGGCGCTGCGAATACTGCGGCGGCGCCATCGGCGCATAGCCTCCGGCAGCGAAAGGACCGATCATGGCCTTTGAGAGCATCAACTATCAATGCCCCGCGTGTGGCGGCCCCCTTCACTTTGCCAGTGCCGAGCAAAAGCTCGTCTGCGACTACTGCGATTCTCGTTTTGAAGTCGAAGAAGTCGAGGCCCTCTATCGCGAGCGCCAGGACAAGGCAGATGCCAAAGCCGATGCAGCAGCCGCAACGCCCAAGCCCGTCGCCGACGACGCGGTGCAGGAACTCGCCCAAAACGCCGGCTACATCTGCTCGTCGTGCGACGCCGAGCTCGTGTCCGACGGCACCGTCGCCGTCACCACCTGCCCGTACTGCGGCAACTCCGCCGTGGCGCCCGGCCAGCTCTCTGGCGACTTCTCGCCCGACCTGGTGATTCCGTTTAAGCTCGGGCGCGATGACGTCACGGCCGCACTCAAGGAACACTACAAGGGCAAGATCTTGCTGCCCAAGAGCTTTGTCACCGGCAACCACATCGACGAGGTCCAAGGTGTCTACGTGCCGTTTTGGCTCTACGGCGCCCGCGTTGACGGCGAAGTGTACTTTGACGCGACCAACGAGACCGTGACCGAGGAATCCGACCGCACCGTCACGACCACCGACCACTACGATGCCTATCGCAAGGGCAATATCTCGTTTAAGCGCGTGCCCGTCGACGGATCATCCAAGATGCCCGACGGCCACATGGACGCCATCGAGCCGTTTGACTACGACGCACTGCGTCCGTTCTCGGTCGCATATATGCCCGGCTACATCGCCAACCGTTACGACGAGGACTGCGAGACCTGCAAGGCGCGCGCCGAGCGCCGTATGGAAGAAAGCACAATCTCGGCCCTGCGCGAGACCGTCGTCGACGAATACGACGATGCCACGGTCGAAAGCAAGCAGCTCGACTACACCTGGGAAGACAGCGACTACGCCCTGTTCCCCGTCTGGATGCTCTCCACCTCGTGGAACGGCAAGAGCTACCTGTTTGCCATGAACGGCCAGACCGGCCGCTTGGTCGGCGAGCTCCCCTGCTCCAAGCCCAAGCTCGTCATCGCCTCGGTGCTGTTCTTTATGATCGGATTTATCCTCTCCCAGATTCTCTTTATGGGGGAATACGCCTTCGATCCGGATTACCTCACCTTTGATATCGAGGGCATCCTCATCAATATCATCGCGCCGCTGATCATCGTGATTATCGGAGACGTGCTACTAGTAGGCCAGCTCAAGACGGCCAACGAAGCAACCTGTGCCGATGAGTATTGTGGCGAGCTCGACCTGACCGAGAAACACGACACCTTCAGCCACACCGAGACCACCGTTGTCATGAAAGACGACAAGGACGACTAAGCAATCCAACCAATACCACCCGGCCTTTGACGAGAAAGGAAGATCACCATGGGACTCTTGAAAGCTGGATTGGGAGCTGCCGGCGGCGTCATGGCCGACCAGTGGAAGGAATTTATCTACTGCGAATCGATGCCTGCTGACGTCTTGGCCTGCAAGGGCAGCAAACGTACCGGTGGCCGCAGCTCCAACACGCGCGGCGAGGACAACGTCATCTCCAACGGCTCGGTCATCGCCGTCAACGACGGACAAGGCATGCTCGTGGTGCAAAACGGCAAGATCATCGAAGTCGCGCTGGAGCCCGGTGAGTTCGTCTTCGACACCGGCAGCGAGCCGAGCGTCTTTAGCGGCAACCTGGGCGATTCCATCAAGGAGACCTTCGCCAATATCGGCAGCCGTTTTACCTTTGGCGGCGATGCAGGCAAGGACCAGCGCGTCTACTTCATCAACACCAAGGAGATCATCGGCAACAAGTACGGCACCGCCTCGCCCGTGCCCTTCCGCGTGGTCGATAACAACATTGGCCTGGACGTCGACATCTCCGTGCGCTGCAACGGCGAGTATTCGTACCGCATCACCAACCCGCTGCTGTTCTACACCAACGTATGCGGCAACGTGACCGATAGCTACACGCGCGACAAGATCGACAGCCAGCTTAAGTCCGAGCTGCTCACCGCCCTGCAGCCCGCCTTTGCCAAGATCTCGGAGATGGGCATCCGCTACAGCGCCATCCCCGGCCACACCACCGAGCTCGCCCGCGCGCTCAACGAGGTCCTCTCTGCCGACTGGCGTGACCTGCGCGGCGTCGAGATCGTGAGCTTTGGCGTCAACTCCATCGCCGCCTCGCAAGAGGACGAGCAGATGATCAAGGACCTGCAGAAAGCCGCGGTCATGCGCGATCCCACCATGGCGGCAGCCAACATCGCCAGCGCCCAGAGCGACGCAATGCGCGCGGCAGCCGCCAACCCCAACGGCGCGATGGCAGGCTTTATGGGCAT
>CABUUJ010000069.1 GCA_902494715.1 uncultured Collinsella sp. | reverse complement strand
GAGGGCCTACGAGGCATGGGTCGAGGCCGGACTTCCGCTCGATTGGGACAGGCAGGCCTTCGAGGCCGAGCGCGAAATGGATTCTAAAAAACACCTTGCCAAATAGGAGCGTCAGGACGCAAAGAGGCTCGCCGCACGAAGTGCGCAGCGAGCCTCTTTGCATGTCCGAGGACGTTTTGGAAAGTAACCCAAAGCGGCCCGGCGATCCTGCAGGAGTTAAACCCCTTTAGAACTTGTCGTGGAAGGTACGCGCAATGACCTCGTCCTGCTGCTCCTTGGTGAGCGTGTGGAAGTTCACGGCATAGCCGGAAACGCGGATGGTCAGCTGCGGGTACTTCTCGGGGTGAGCCTGAGCGTCGAGCAGCGTCTCACGGTTGAAGACGTTGATGTTCAGGTGGTGGCCACCCTTCTCGGCGTAAGCGTCGAGCATGTGGACCAGGTTATCGGCCTGGGTCTCGGAAACTTCAGAAACCTTCATAATGTGTCTCCTTCGATTAATAGGCGCCGGCCGAAACCGGCGCGCTAATCAGTAATCGTTATTGTTAGTATAGCACTAACAATAGTTACTCGCCCAGCTGATCAAGGTCGATATCGCCAAAGAACACCTGGTCCTCCTTGCCGAGCGCACTCGGGATGATGGAGAAGGTGTTGGAGATGCCGTCCTGAGCATCGCGGAACGGGAGCTTGGAAACCGAAGACAGCGAAGCGATGGCGCCATGGCTATCGCGCTTGTGCATGGGGTTAGCACCCGGGGCGAACGGCTGGCCAGCCTTGCGGCCGTCGGGCGTGGAGCCGGTCTTCTTACCGTACACGACGTTGGAGGTAATGGTCAAAACCGAGGTCGTAGGCACGGAGTTGCGGTAGGTATCGTTCATGCGGATGTACTCCATGAACTGGTGCACAACGTCGTGAGCGATCTGGTCGACGCGGTCGTCGTCGTTACCGTACTTGGGGAACTCGCCCTCGGTCTCGAAGTCGACGATGATGCCATTCTCGTCGCGGACGGGGTGAACCTTGGCGTACTTGATGGCGGACAGGGAGTCAGCCACGACGGAAAGGCCAGCGATGCCCGTAGCGAACCAGCGGTGCACGTGCTTGTCGTGCAGAGCCATCTGGATGCGCTCGTAGCAGTACTTGTCGTGCATGTAGTGAATGATGTTCAGCGAGTTGACGTACACGCCAGCGAGCCACTTCATCATGTCGTTGTACTTGGCCACAACGTCGTCGTAATCGAGCGTATCGCCCTCGACGGCGCGATACTTGGGGCCGACCTGCTTCTTGGAGACCTCGTCAACACCGCCGTTGAGTGCGTACAGCAGGCACTTGGCCAGGTTGGCGCGAGCGCCGAAGAACTGCATCTCCTTGCCAATGCGCATGGAGGATACGCAGCAGGCGATGCCGTAGTCGTCGCCGTGGTAAACGCGCATGAGGTCGTCGTTCTCGTACTGGATCGAGGAGCTGGCGACAGAAGTCTTGGCGCAGAACTTCTTGAAGTTCTCGGGCAGACGGGTCGACCACAGAACGGTCATGTTGGGCTCGGGGCTGGTGCCCATGTTCTCGAGCGTGTGCAGGTAGCGGTAGCTCATCTTGGTAACGAGCGTACGGCCGTCAACACCCATGCCGCCGATGGACTCGGTGACCCACTGCGGATCGCCGGTAAACAGGGCCTGGTACTCGGGGGTACGGGCGAACTTGACCATACGGAGCTTCATGATGAAGTGATCCACGAACTCCTGAATCTGCTCCTCGGTGAAGGTACTGTTGGCAAGGTCGCGCTCAGCGTAGATGTCGATGAACGTAGAGGTACGGCCGATGGACATAGCGGCGCCGTTCTGCTCCTTGACGGCAGCGAGGTAGGCGAAGTACATCCACTGGATGGCCTCCTGCGTGTTGGTAGCAGGGTTGGAAATATCGAAACCATAGGTCTCGGCCATCATCTTGAGCTCGCCGAGGGCGCGGATCTGCTCCTGCAGCTCCTCGCGGTCGCGGATGTTGTCGGCGGTCATGACCGTCGGGGTGGAAGCCTTCTGGGCCTCCTTGTCCTTGATCAGGTAGTCGACGCCGTACAGGGCAACACGACGGTAGTCGCCGATGATACGGCCGCGGCCATAGCCATCGGGCAGACCGGTGATGATGTGAGCCGAGCGGCAAGCACGCATCTCGGGGGTGTAAACATCGAAGACGCCAGCGTTGTGGGTCTTACGCTCGAAGGTGTAGCGCTCGACAACGTTCTCGTCGACCTTATAGCCGTGCTGGCTGGCAGCCTGGCAAGCGATGCGGATACCGCCGTTGACGTGCAGCGCGCGCTTGAGCGGCTTGTCGGTCTGGAGACCGACGATGGTCTCCTTCTCGCGGTGGGCGTTATCGATGTAGCCAGCGGGGTGGCTCACGATACCCGTAACGGTCTTGGTGTCCATATCGAGGACACCGCCCTGCTCGCGCTCCTTAAGCAGCAGGTCGAGAACCTCGCCCCACAGCTCCTTGGTACGCTCGGTCGGGCCGGCGAGGAACGACTCGTCGCCCTCGTAGGGGGTGTAGTTCTTCTGGATGAAGTCTCGGACGTCAACCTCTCCCGTCCAAATGCCTTCCTTGAAGCCTTCCCATGCCTCCTGCATTGTGTAACCACGCTCCTAGTTACGTGTTATGCGGCGCTCTCTCACACCGCTGCTTATTGAATTCTTGAATTTTCGGCTTGCACTACCGGCTTCTTCCGTTCTTCACCACATGTTGGTGCAGGGAAAAACGTTTGTCCACCTTGGAACTGCAACCCAAAACCCAAGATTTCACCCTTTTGAGAAGGATAACATAGCGACCCTCTCCATCTGGGCTGTTATATGTTTCTTTTTTTATATCATAAGGGCGTTTTTTACAAACCCGCAGGAAATGCGAGCGTGAACAACTACCGTTCACCGATTTGTTTAGTTTTTTCCTTGCCTTTGTACGACGTTCACTCTAGCTGTTATGCCAGCTTTAGCAGGGTAAAGTGCCTCTGAGTGGGCTTTAGGACGTGCTCAGAGATCTACCCCTAACTTTGCTGATACCGACGGTGTACGGAGGTCGCCTAAAGGTTGTTTTCTAGGCATGTCCCAAAATCTACCGTATAGGGTGCGCGTGCGGGGGTATCATCTTTCACCGAAAATAGTTTCTAGTGTTAGGGGTTTTTGGTGGAAGATACCGATTTCCGTGAACTTGGGCGTCAGCTCCTTACCGAGTTCGGCAGCATGCATCAGCGCATTTCGCGCTTTGCGGACAAAGCCCTCGGCGGCGAGATGGCCGTCATGCGCGCCCTCATACTCGCCGGCGGTTCGCTCACGCCGAGCGAACTCGCTGATCGCGCCTGGGTCTCGAGTGCCCGCATCGCCAATATCCTACGCGCTCTCGAAGCCAAGGGCTGGGTCGAGCGCGAGCACTCAAAGACCGACCGTCGTCGCGTACACGTCACGGTGACCGACAAAGGATTCCAGGATCTCGAAATCAAACGTCGGGAATTCGAGAACCGCACTGCGGCTTTCCTCGAGCAGCTCGGCGAAACAGATACCCAAGAGATGGTGCGCCTTCTAAGACGTGCCAACGAAATTATCGACCGCAATCAAGAAAGGAGAGATGCCGAGTGAGGATTCTCAAGCTCTTTAAAAAACATGTCCTGGCACTGTTTGCAGCTATCGTACTTATCGTAATCAGCTGCAACGCCGATCTGGCACTGCCTACCTATATGAGCGACATCGTCGACGTGGGCGTGCAGCAAGGCGGCATCGCCTCGCCCGTGCCCGACACCATTCGCGCCGAATCGCTCGACGACCTCGAACTCTTTATGAGCGCCAAGGACGCCAAGGCTGTGGAGGCCGTGTTTAGCAAGGCAGACAAAAACGGGATTCGCACGTACAAGGGCACCGAGGACGAGCGCGCCGACGGCAGCAAGCTCGCTGACATTATGAGCCTGCCCGAGACCGTCGTCCTTTCGCTCAACCAAGGCATCGACGCCAACTCCATGGGCGACATGATGGGCTCGTCCAGCGAGAAAGACAACAACGCCGCCCAGGCCATGCCCACCCCCGAGCAAATGGCAGCGATGACGCCCGAGCAGCTCGCCGAGATGCAGCAGAAGGCCGCAGCGGCGCAGAACATGCAAAAGCAGATTGATGCCGACGGCGGTAAGATCACCATGAAGAGCCTGCGTCTGGGCGTTGAAGGCGGCCTAATCGACCAGGGCAAGCTCGTCGAGGGTGCCAACCAAATGGCGGACAAAATGGGCTCCATGTCGGGTTCCATCGTGACCCAACGCGCCGTGAGCTATATGCAAGACGAGTACAAGGCGCAGGGCATCGACCCCGCCGACGTTCAGAACGCCTACCTGGGCCGCATGGCGACCACGATGTTTGGTCTGTGCCTGATCTCGCTCGTCGCCACCATCCTGACCGGTGCCGTGGCCTCGCGCACCGCCTGCTCCATCGCCCGCGACCTGCGCCGCGAGACCTTCAAAAAGGTTATGCACTTCTCGCCGGCCGAGGTGGGCAAGTTTAGCCAGGCCTCGCTCATCACCCGCTGCACCAACGACATTCAGCAGATCCAGATGGCCGCAACCCTGTTTATCCGCATGTGTCTGATGGCCCCCGTCATGGGCATCGTCGCCGTCATGCGCGTCCTGGCCAACCATACCGGCCTAGAGTGGACCATCGCCGTGGCCATCATCGCGGTCTCGGCCGTCGTCGGCGTGCTTATGGGCCTCACCATGCCCAAGTTCAAAAAGATGCAGAGCTTTGTGGACCGTGTGAACCTTACCGCCCGCGAGCTGCTCGACGGCCTTATGCCCATCCGCTCGTTCAACCGCGAGGAGCATGAGCTCGAGCGTTTTGACAAGGCTTCGCTCGACCTGATGACCACGCAGCTCTACACCAACCGCGCTATGAGTTTTATGATGCCGCTTATGATGCTCGTCATGAACTGCATCACCGTGCTTATCGTCTGGTTTGGCGCGCAGGGCGTGTCCGACGGCGTGATGCAGGTCGGCAACATGATGGCGTTCATCTCCTACACCATGCAGATCGTCATGGCGTTTATGATCCTCACCATGGTTTCGGTCATCCTGCCCCGCGCCGAGGTCGCAGCCGAGCGCGTGGAAGAGGTCATCACCTGCCCCACGAGCATCAACGACCCTGCCTCGCCCAAACTGCCCGCGGCCAGCGCGCCGCGCGGCGAGCTCACCTTCCGTGACGTGAGCTTCCAGTATCCCGATGCCCGCGCCGACGTCATTAGCGGCGTAAACTTCACCACGCACGCCGGCCAGATGCTCGGCATCATTGGCTCCACGGGTTCGGGCAAGTCCACGCTTGTGCAGCTCATCCCGCGCCTGTACGACGTCACGGGCGGCAGCATTTCGCTCGACGGCATCGACGTGCGTGACATGACTCTCTCCGAGCTGCGTCGCCGCATCGGTTATATTCCGCAGCAGGGTCGTCTGTTCTCGGGTACCGTCGAGAGCAACCTCAAGTTTGCCGGCGACATGGTGAGTGACGAGGATATGCGCCAGGCAGCACGCGTCGCCCAGGCGGAAGACTTTATCGCCGAGCGCGAGGGCGGCTACGACTCCCCCATCAGCCAGGGCGGCTCCAATGTCTCGGGCGGTCAGCGCCAACGCCTGGCCATCGCCCGCGCGTTGGCCAAAAAGCCCGAGGTCGTGGTGTTCGATGACTCGTTTAGCGCCCTCGACTACAAGACCGACGCTCGCCTGCGCGAGGAGTTGGCCAAAAACGTCACCGACGCCGCGCTCGTGGTCGTGGCCCAGCGCATCGCGACCATCATGCACGCCGACCAGATCATCGTGCTCGACGACGGCCACGTAGTGGGCACCGGCACGCACGAGGAGCTGCTGCGCAACTGCCCGGCGTACCTGGAGATCGCACAGTCGCAGCTTTCCGCCGAGGAGCTGGGGCTTACCCAAGAAGAAATTGCAGCCGTCATGGAAGGAGGCGAGCGCTAATGGCAGACGAGACCAAGACTCAGATTCCCAAGCCCACCCGCCAGCGTGGTCCCATGGGCCGCATGGGCGGCATGCGTCGCGGCGAAAAGGCCAAGGACTTTAAGGGCACCATGAGGCAGCTGCTCGGCTATATCGGCCAGCACAAGATTGCCGTGTTTGCCGCCGTCGCCTTTGCCGTGTGCTCGGTCATCTTTAACATTGTGGGACCCAAGGTGCTCGGCCAGGTTACGACCAAGCTGTTCGAAGGCCTGGTCGCCAAGGTCAACGGCACCGGCGACGTTGACTTTGACTGGATCGCCAAGACGCTCGGCTTTTTGCTCTGCCTGTATCTGGCGAGCTCTGTCTGCAGCCTGGTCCAGGGCTGGCTCATGACCGGCGTCACGCAAAAGATCTGCTACCGCATGCGCAAGGAAATCGCCGCCAAGATTGCCGTCGTGCCGATGAGTTACTTCAACGGCCACAGCAAGGGAGACGTACTCAGCCGCATCACCAACGACGTCGATACGCTGGGTCAGTCGCTCAACCAGAGCGTGACGCAGCTCATCACGTCGGTGACGCAGATTATCGGCGTGCTCGTCATGATGCTTTCGATCAGCCTGCCGCTTACCGGCGTCACCGTGCTCACGCTGCCGGCCGCCGCGATTATCTTGACCGTAATGATTCACTTCTCGCAGCCGTACTTCCGCGAGCAACAGCAGGTTCTGGGCGCCGTCAACGGCATTATCGAGGAAGACTTTGCCGGCCAGAACGTCATTCAGGTGTTCGACCGCGCCGAGGCCTCGATCGAAGAGTTCGACCGTCAAAACGACCGCCTCTTTATTAGTGGCTGGCGCTCGCAGTTCCTGTCGGGCCTGATGATGCCGCTTATGAGCTTGGTGGGCAACATGGGTTACGTGGGCGTCGTCGTGGTGGGCGCGCAGCTCGCGCTGACCGGCAATGCCACGCCCGGCGACATCCAGAGCTTTATCCAGTACGTGCGCAACTTTACGCAGCCGGTGCAGCAGCTGGGCAACGTGAGCAACACGATGCAGTCGATGGCAGCCGCCACCGAGCGCGTCTTTGAGTTCCTGGCCGCGCCCGAGGAGGAGCAGAAGGCCGACGCGCAGATTCCCGAGAGGCGTCCCGGCCACGTGGAGTTCGACCATGTCAAGTTTGGCTACACGCCCGACAAGACCATCATCCACGACTTTAGCTGCGAGGCGCAGCCCGGCCAGACCATTGCCATCGTCGGCCCCACCGGCGCCGGCAAGACCACGCTCATTAAGCTGCTGCAGCGCTTTTACGACGTGGACGACGGTTCGCTGCGCGTCGAGGGCGTCGACGTGCGCGACTGGGACCGCGCGGCGCTGCGCGGCGAGTTTGCCATGGTGCTGCAGGATACCTGGCTGTTTAACGGCACCATCCGCGAGAACATCCGCTACGGACGCCCCGATGCGAGCGATGCCGAGGTCGAAGCCGCCGCGCGCGCCGCACGTTGCGACCACTTTATCCATACGCTTGCCGGCGGTTATGACTTTATGATTAACGAGGAGGGCACTAACCTGTCGCAGGGTCAGCGCCAGCTCGTGACCATCGCCCGTGCCATTTTGGCCGACCGCCCGGCGCTGATTCTGGACGAGGCGACCTCCAACGTTGACACTCGTACCGAGGAGCTTATTCAGCGTGCCATGGATGCGCTGATGCAGGGCCGTACCAGCTTTGTCATCGCACACCGTCTGTCCACGATCCGCAACGCCGATGTGATCTTGGTAATTCGCGACGGCGACATCGTCGAGAAGGGCACGCACGACGAGTTACTCGCCCAGGGCGGCTTCTACGCCGACCTGTATAACTCGCAATTCGACGAGGCGGCGTAAAAACCGGCGGCAAACAACCGCAATGCCAAGAAAACGGGGGCGCAGGACAACCTGCGCCCCCGTTTTTGTTTTGCGACCCTCGAACCGCCTCCCCTGGGACCTGATTGACAGCCCCTTCGAAGCCCGTGGGCAAAAAATGGCAAATATGAGTACTGTTACTTTTTTAGTAACAGCCAAAACAGCCCCAAATGCCGTTTTCACGGCTTACACGCGTCCCTAAATTGATCAAACAGCCCTATAGCGAACTTATATGTGTTTACGTTAATGAACATATTTTGCTGTTATGTCTATTATTTTGCGAAGGCAATATGATACTAAGATAGCAACCGTACTCATATTTGGCATTTTTTGCCCACAGGGTATTTCCTGGGGAACCGACAACAGCCTTAGGGTCCCGCGCGGCGCCGTTCCCTCCCGGCATCCGCCGACATTTCCCCAGATAAAACCGACCAAAATAAACCTGTCCCTTTTCGGCAGGTTTCGCTTGCACTTTAGCGTGCGACAGCGGATAATGCCGAGCATTCGAGAATTCGCCAATTGTTGCCGTTAATTGATAAAGGAGGCCCCGCATGGCCATGGATTTCAAACGCAAGCTGCCGATCCCCATGGAGATCCGCGAGGAAATGCCGCTTTCCGCAGAGCTTACCGCCAAAAAGCAGGCATTCGATGCCGAAGTCGCCAAGGTCTTTACCGGCGAGGACGCGCGCAAGGTGCTCATCATCGGCCCGTGCTCTGCCGACCGCGAGGATTCGGTCCTCGAATACATGAACCGCCTGGCCAAGACCGCCGAAGAGGTCAAGGACAAGCTCATCATCATTCCGCGCGTCTACACCAACAAGCCGCGTACCAAGGGCACCGGCTACAAGGGTCTTCTGCACAACCCCAACCCCGAGGCTCCCGACGACCTGCTCGAGGGCGTCAAGGCCATCCGCCACATGCACCTGCGCGTCATCGAGGAGACCGGCTTCTTTACCGCCGATGAGATGCTCTACCCGTCCAACTACCAGTACCTCGTTGACCTGCTGAGCTATGTGGCCGTGGGCGCACGCTCGGTCGAAAACCAGGAGCATCGCCTGGTGTCGAGCGGTATTTCGGTGCCCGTGGGCATGAAGAACCCCACCGCCGGTTCCACCACCGTTATGCTCAACTCCATTTACGCCGCGCAGGCGCACCAGAGCTTCATCTTCCGCAACTGGGAGGTCGAGTGCGACGGCAATCCGCTCGCGCACGCCGTTATGCGTGGCTACATCGGTCTCGACGGTCGCACCTACCCCAACTACCACTACGAGCACCTGGAGCGCCTGGCCGAACGCTACACCGAGCACGCCGGCTATGCCAATCCGGCAGCGGTCATCGACTGCAACCACGACAACTCGGGTAAGCGCCCGCTTGAGCAGTATCGCATTTGCAAGGAGGTGCTCGACAGCTGCCGCCGCAACGAGTCCATCTCCAAGCTGGTCAAGGGCTTTATGATCGAGTCCTACCTGGAGGACGGCAACCAGCCGGTCGACGGCGGCGTCTTTGGCAAGTCGATCACCGATCCGTGCCTGGGCTGGGAAAAGACCGACTACCTCATCCACGAGATCGCGGAACGGGTGTAGGTTACGGCGTTTTACCAAACCGCGTAACGGCTCGACGCTGCGCGGGCCGCATTTGGACAATCTGACGTTCAACTTCAAGGGCGCGACCAGAAGGTCAGCGCCCTTTCGTTTCACGTCACCTTGTCTC
>CABUUJ010000068.1 GCA_902494715.1 uncultured Collinsella sp. | reverse complement strand
GCGTCTTGAGTGTCTAGATACTTAGCTGAATATATTTGGATGAAGGGAGCTCCTTGTTGAGAGGGGCTCCCTTCTGTTTTGTCTACTTTGGAACTGTGGGCGCTTCCCTATTTGGCGTCGGCCCAGGTTATGCCGGTGCTGGCTTCGGCGATCAACGGTACGCGTAGGTCTACGACGTGTTCCATGACGTCTTGGACCATGGCGGTCAGGCGTTCGACTTCTTCGACCGGGCACTCAAAGTCCAGTTCGTCGTGCACCTGCAGGATCATGTGGGCGGCAAAGTCCTCTTCTTCCAGACGGCGGCTCACGCGGGCCATCGCGATCTTGATGATGTCGGCGGCGGTGCCCTGCATGGGGTGGTTCATGGCCGTGCGCTCGCCAAAGCCGCGGAGTTGCGGATTTTTGGCCTTGAGCTCCGGAATGTGGCGACGGCGGCCGTACATGGTCTCGGCGTAACCTGTCTGCTTGGCACGCGCCACCACGTTGTCGAGGAACGTGCGCACGCCCGGGTAGGCCTCGTAGTAGCGGTCGATCATGTCGCGCGCCTCGGCCATCGAGATATGCAGCGACTGCGACAGGCCGTAGGCCTGCTGACCATACACAATGCCAAAGTTCACGGCCTTGGCGCGACTGCGCAAGTCGGGCGTTACCTCGGACACCGGCACGCCAAACACGCGTGCCGCCGTCTCGGCATGGAAGTCCTCGCCCTCGTTAAAGGCGCGTACCAGGTGCTCGTCACCTGAGAGATGTGCCAGCAGACGCAGCTCGATCTGCGAGTAGTCCACCGCCAAAAAGACGCTTCCCTCGCCTGCCGAAAACGCCGTCTTGACGGTACGGCCCAGCTCAGAGCGCGTCGGGATGTTCTGCAGGTTCGGGTCGCTCGAGGACAGACGACCCGTTGCCGTGATGGTCTGGTTGTACGTGGTGTGCACGCGACCGTCACCGCGGCGCAGCGGGCCCAGCGTGTCCAGATAGGTGGACTTGATTTTGGACTTCTCACGCCAATCCAAGATCAGGCGCACGATTTCGTGGTCACGGGCAAGATCGCTCAGCACCTTGGCGTTGGTCGAATAGTAGCCGCGCTTGGTCTTTTTGAGGCCCTTGGTCGGAAGCCCCATAACGTCAAACAGCACGTGCGAGAGCTGCATAGGGCTACCGATGTTAAACGTCTCATCACCCGCCAGGTCGCGAATGCTGCGCTCGACCTCGGTAATCTGGGTCGCCAAGCCCTCGGACAGACTGTGCAGGCGGTCGGGGTCCACGAGCATGCCCGCGCGCTCCATCTTGGCAAGTACCGGAACGAGCGGCATCTCGATGCCATCGAACACGTTGGCGGCGTTCTCGCGTGCCATGCGGTCGCGCAGTGGTGCGACCAGTGCCAGCGTCAAGGCCGCCGTGCGAGCGGCGGGCGCAGGAGCATCCTCGCCAGCACCCTCCGCACCGCGCACCGCAGGCAACGCCATCTGCAGATAGGTATCGGCCAGATACGCCTCGTCAAACTCGGAGCGGTCGGAATCCAACAGGTAGGCGGCGACCACGGTATCGAAGATGCGCGTGGAATCGACTGCCAGCGGATCCATGAGCTCAAGCTCGGAAGAGTCGATGGGCGAAAGCTCATGCAGCAGCGCTTTCATATCCGGGCTCGCCACGCGGCCCTCCATAAACAGGCGCGCAAGCACACCGACAATCACGCCGTGGGCGAAATTGAAGCCATCAACCACGGCAGTGGTACCGCCGTCGCCCTCCTCAAGCGCAAGCAGCCCCTTGGACGTCGCCAGCCACAGCGTGCGCGTCAGGCCAAAAAGCGCGCCCTCCTCCTTGTCATCGTCCACCACGGCGGCAATCCACTCGCCTGCCTCGATCGCACGAGCAATCTCGTCGGCAGCAGCAGCGAGCGCCTCGGCATCGCCAGCGGCAGCACGCATAACGGGGGGAATCTCAAACGTGCTTGCAGCGGCCGCAGCCCCACCCTCGCCACCGATCAATGCCAAGAAGCGGTTCTGCATGGCCGTAATGCCGAGCGTGCCCAGCGCCGCGGACACTTCGTCGGCAGAAAACGCCGGGAAGGACGTTTCGTCAAAGTCGAGCTCGACAGGCGCATCGGTGCGAATGGTCGCAACCTTGCGGCTCAGCAGCGCGTCGTCGATGTGCGCACGAAGGTTCTCGCCCATCTTGCCCTTGACCTCGTCAGCATGCGCGATGACCTCGTCCAAGCTGCCGTACTGTGCGATGAGCGCACTCGCCTTTTTGGGGCCGATGCCCGGTACGCCGGGAATGTTGTCCGACGTATCGCCCTTCAGACCGTAGAAATCGGGCACGAGCGCCGGCGTGATGCCGTGATACAGGTCGTCCACGCTCTCGGGCGTCATGATCGCCACGTCGGATAGGCCCTTACGAGTCGAGACCACGTTGACGTGCTCGGTCACGAGTTGATACATGTCGCGGTCGCCGGTCACCAGCAGCATGTCGCAGCCGGCCTCCTCGCCCAGGCGCGCCATGGTTCCCAGGATATCGTCGCCTTCCCAGCCCTCGGACTGCAGAATCGGCACGTTGAGCGCGGTGAGCAGCTCCTTGATCATCGGAAACTGCGCGTGCAGATCGGGGTCCATGGGCGGGCGCTGCGCCTTATACTGCGGTAGCATCTCCATGCGCACGCGCGGCTTGCCCTTATCAAACGCCACAACCACGCCGTCGGGGTTAAAGGCATCGATCATCTTGAGAAACATGTTCAGAAAGCCAAAGATTGCGTTGGTGGGGCGACCGTCCGGCGCGTTCATGGTCGGCGGCACGGCGTGGAAGGCACGGTGCATGAGCGAGTTGCCGTCGATAACGGCAAAGGTGCGGCGCTTGTCAGACATATTGAATACCTCGCTTTGGGCTGGGCACGGTTTGCTCACTCCAGTTTACACGCTCCCCGCCCCGCGGCCACCGCACATCAAGCCTCCCCGCCACCGCGCGCCCGCGCGTGATACGATGGCTCACGGTACATCAACCAGCACGATCGATCCGAAAGGAGCCTGCGTCATGGAGCGTCCCTGCGCATGGAAAAAGTACACGCCACAGCAAATCGAGGAGCTCGAGGAGCTTTGCCGCGGCTATAAGCAGTTTTTGAGCGAGAACAAGACCGAGCGCCTGTGCGTCAAGACCGGTATCAAGATGGCCGAGGAGGCAGGCTACGTCAATCTGGAGACCGTGATCGCCGAGGGCCGCGAGCTCAAGGCAGGCGACAAGGTGTACGCCGCCAACCACGGCAAGGACCTTATGCTCGTCAACCTGGGAACCGCCCCGCTCGAGCAGGGCTTTAACATCCTGGGCGCCCACGTGGACTCGCCGCGCCTGGACCTCAAGCAAAACCCCGCCTTCGAGGCCGGCGACATGGCCTACCTCGACACGCACTACTACGGCGGCGTCAAGAGCTACCACTGGGTAGCCTCCCCGCTCGCACTTGTGGGCGTCATCTGCAAAAAGGACGGCACCACCGTCGACATCAACATCGGCGACAAGGCAGACGACCCGGTCTTTACCATCTCCGACCTGCTGATCCACCTCTCGAGTGAGCAGATGTCCAAGCCTGCCAAGGACGCCGTCGATGCCGAGATCCTCGACGTGATCGTGGGCGGCCGCCCCGTCAAGTTCGATGAGGACGACAAGGACGCTCCCAAGGAGCCCGTCAAGCAGATGTTCCTGGATATCCTCAAGGAGCAGTACGACATCGAGGAGGAGGACTTCCTCTCCGCTGAGATCGAGGTCGTGCCCGCCGGCCCCGCCCGCGACATGGGCCTCGACCGTTCCATGATTCTGGGCTATGGCCACGACGACCGCGTCTGCGCCTACCCCTCCATGCTCGCCCAGATCAATGTGGCCAATGTCGAGCGCACGAGCATCACGCTCATCGTCGACAAGGAGGAGATCGGCTCCGTGGGTGCCACCGGTATGACGAGCCGCTTCTTCGAGAACACCGTCGCCGAGATCATGACGCTCGCCGGCGAGGACAGCCCGCTGGCCCTTCGCCGCGCGCTCGCCCGCAGCCGCATGCTCTCCTCTGACGTGTCCGCCGGCTTCGACCCAGGCTATGCCGGCAAGTTCGAGACCAAGAACGCAGCCTTCATGGGTCGCGGCCTGTGCTTCAACAAGTACACGGGCAGCCGCGGCAAGGGTGGCTCCAACGACGCCGACGCCGAGTACGTGGCCCTCGTCCGCGACATCATGGACGAGGCCGGCGTGGACTTCCAGACCTGCGAGCTCGGCCGCGTCAACGCGGGCGGCGGCGGCACCATCGCCTACATCATGGCCAAGTACGGCATGAACGTCATCGACTCCGGCGTTGCCGTCCTGTCCATGCACGCCCTGTGGGAGGTCGCCAACAAGGCCGACATCTACGAGGCCTACCGCGGCTACAAGGCCTTCCTCGATCGCGCCTAACCAGCCCTCGTAAAACGAGCCCAACCAGCCCTTCATAACTTGCGGTGGAATAGTTCCAAGATATGCCTTTTAACAGGCAAAACAGGAATTATTTCACCGCAACTTCTTTTTTGGCAGAGGAGAGTCCATGTTGCAGATCATCATTTCGCCCGCCAAGCAGATGCGCGCGGCCCAAGATGCTTTTGAAGTCCTGGGCATTCCACCCTTTGCGCGCGAGACGGCTCGCCTCCACCGCGCGCTGCTAGATATCGAGCGAAATGAAGGCAGCAGCGGCCTGCAGGCGCTGTGGAACGTAAGTGACAAACTGCTGGGGCCTTGCCTCAACACCCTGCATGAGTTCGGGCCCATTCTGAAAAACGGCGATCTCGACAATCCTGCACTCGCCCGTCACCTCTCCCCCGCCATCATGTCCTACCAGGGCATTCAATACCAGAGCATGGCGCCAGAGGTTATGGATGACGAGCAACTCACCTGGTTGCAAACCCATCTTTGGATTCTCTCCGGATTGTACGGATGTGTGCGGCCTTTCCATGGCGTTGAGCCCTATCGGCTCGAAATGGGAGCCAGACTCGCCGTCGTCGACGCCCGCGACCTCTACGGCTTTTGGGACGACAAGCTTGCATGTGCTATTGCACCGACCGGCTCCAGCACCACGGTCGTCAACCTTGCCAGCGTGGAGTACGCCAAGGCCGTACTGCCCCATCTCGCAGGCGACGCCACAACCGTCACTTGTCTCTTTGGCGAAGGTGTCCGCAGCGGCAAGCCCATCCAGCGCTCGACCGCCAGCAAAAAGGCACGCGGATCGATGGTCCGCTGGATGGCGGAAAACAAAGTCGAGGATGCCAGCCGTCTTAGCGAGTTCGACATCGGCTACCGCCACGCCCCCGAGCTCTCATCCCCAGGCACCCTCGTGTTCATCAACGAACAGATGCTCTAGAGCCGACACCCGACACTGCCCCGCTCAGCCTTCTCTATATATCTTGCGGTGGAATAGTTCCTATTTGAGCCTCTTATCGCACAAACCGGAACTATTCCACCGCAACTTTTAGGATTTGGCCGGCTAGGCGCGACACCTATTCTGCCAGACCATCGGCCTTTGCAATCCCGTTTGTCGAACCGTCCTGATAGACAATCTTGACGTGCTCAACCTCGGACACCGCAACACCCGTCGGAGGCTCCAGACGCCATTCCGTCAGGGCGATATCCATGGTCGTGGGCACATCTCCTTGATCTTTGAGCTTCACCGTGAGCGTTTTGAGCGTCGCGTCAAACGTCACGCGTTCGATTTCTTCACCTGGAATGGACCCACCACTCAGCTGCAACTGCACAAACTCATCGCGCGGGTACCAATAATCGCCCGGCACGGCGAGCGTATTGGCATTACCGCCAGTGCTCCTCACCGTCATGGTCGGCAGGCTATCATCAGCCTCGAACTCCCAGGCAGCGCCGCCGCGACCGCCAAACGTCCAAATACAAAAGGCAATCACCAGCACGGCAAGCACCGCAAAACCAATCGCGACAAGGCCATGGTGTGCACGGCTTTCCTCGGCCGACACATCCCACTGTGTCTCTCGATATAGATGCTTGTCTTCCATGTTCGCCTCTCCACAGGCACGCTCGTTGGCCCAATCGTACCCATTCAGGCTATACTTGAGCCCATTACATAAACGGGGAGCTTGCAGGACAAGACGGCAGGCTGAGATTGGGCGCGCCCGCCCTGACCCGCAAACCTGATATGGGTAATGCCAACGAAGGGAGCCGTGCCAATGAGCACACAGACCGAGCCCAAGCTCGTCACGCAAATCGACTTCGCGCGCGCCGGGCAGATCACACCGCAGATGAAGGAGGTCGCCGAGCGCGAGCATCGCGACCCCGAGTACATCCGCGAGCGCGTGGCCGACGGCCGCATCGCCATTCCCGCCAACATCGTGCACATCAAAAAGGGCATGCGTGCCTTTGGTGTCGGCGAGGGCCTGTCCACCAAGGTCAACGTCAACCTGGGTATCTCGGGCGACAAGGCCGATGCCGCCGAGGAATGGAAGAAGGTCAAGATCGCTGAGGACTTTGGCGCCGACGCCATCATGGACCTCTCCAACTCGGGCAAGACGCGCCAGTTCCGCCAGCAGCTCATCGACGAGACGCCGCTTATGGTGGGCACCGTCCCCATGTACGACGCCATCGGCTACATGGAAAAGCCGCTGGTCAAGCTCACCAAGGACGACCTGCTCGAGGTCGTTCGCGCGCACGCCGAGGACGGCGTGGACTTCATGACCATCCACTGCGGCATCAACAAGTCGGTCATCAAGACCTTTAAGGAGACCGGCCGCCTGATGAACATCGTCAGCCGCGGCGGCTCGCTGCTGTTTGGCTGGATGGAGGTCACCGGCAATGAGAACCCCTTCTACGAGTTCTACGACGAGGTGCTCGAGATCTGCCACGAGTACGACGTGACGATTTCGCTTGGCGACTCCTGCCGCCCGGGCTGCCTCTACGACTCCAACGACGCAACCGAGACCGCCGAGATGATCGAGCTGGGCAAGCTGTGCAAGCGCGCTTGGGCCGCCGGCGTCCAGGTCATGGTCGAGGGCCCGGGTCACATGGCGCTCGACGAGATCGCCGCCAACATGAAACTGCAGAAGCGCCTGTGCCACAACGCCCCGTTCTATGTGCTCGGGCCACTGGTGACCGATATCGGCGTGGGCTACGACCACATCACCGCTGCCATCGGCGGCGCTATCTCCGCCAGCTCCGGCGCCGACTTCCTGTGCTACGTGACGCCGGCCGAGCACCTATGCCTGCCTAACGCCCAGGATGTGCTCGACGGCCTCATGGCCACCAAGATTGCCGCACATGCCGCCGACATCGCCAAGAAGGTGCCCCACGCCCGCGACATGGACGACAAGATGGGCCAGGCACGCCGCAAGCTCGATTGGGACGCCATGTGGAAGTGCGCGCTCGACCCGGTTACGGGCAAGAAGCGCTATGAGGAATCCCCCGCCGCCACCGAGGGCACCTGCACCATGTGCGGCAAGATGTGCGCCGTCCGTACCGTCAACAAGGTGTTCGAAGGAACGACGATCGACCTCGGCATGGAGGATTAACGCGTCTCCGGAGCCACAATCGGTCACAAGGTGCTCGTCAATTGTTGACATGTGAACATTTTCTTACATTTACGTAAAGATTGCACCGCCCGCCCGGGATCGGCATACAGCCGGCCCGGGCAACTTTATAATGCAGGCAGAAGACCCATTTGAATCCGACCGAACAAGGGAGCGAACATGGATCGCAGTAAGGTACCCGTCGTTCTATCCATCGCAGGATCCGATTCCAGCGGTGGTGCCGGCATTCAGGCCGACATCAAGACCATCACGGCGCACCGCCTGTATGCCGAGACGGCCATCACAGCCATCACCGCACAGAACACGCTCGGCGTCACCGCCGTGCAGAATATCTCCCCGGATATTGTCGCGGCGCAAATCGATGCTGTTTTTGACGATATTCGACCCAGCGCCGTCAAGATCGGCATGGTTTCGTCCACCGAGATTATCGAAGTTATCGCCGACCGCCTGAGCGCATGGAACGCACAAAATATCGTCGTCGATCCCGTCATGGTCGCCACTTCGGGCGCCCGCCTCATTGCCGAGGATGCCGCCGAGGCGCTCACGCGTCGCCTATTCCCGCTGGCGACCGTCATCACGCCCAACATTCCCGAGGCCATGGCGCTGCTCGACTACGAGGTCGATTCCGAGCGCACGCAGCAAAACGCCGCCATGCTCCTCACCCGCCGCTTTGGCTGCGCGTCCCTCGTTAAGGGCGGGCATTTTGTCAACGAGGCCAACGATGTGCTAGCAGAGCCCGCGCCGCTCGATGACGAGGGCAACCACCTGGGTGATCCGCTCACCACGTGGTTCCGCCACAAGCGCATCGAGACCGCCAACACGCATGGCACCGGCTGCACACTTTCGTCCGCCATCGCCTGCGCATTGGCACAGGGCATGGATCTTACCGACGCCGTCAACGCCGGAAAGGCCTACCTAACCGGCGCTCTCGCCGCCGGCTTTGACATGGGCAAAGGTTCTGGTCCCGTCAACCATATGTGGCAGTATTAAGATTCGCAGCCCCAAACCACCGCAAAGGGGACAGGCACCTTTGCGGTGGTTTCCACAAACATCTCGATCTGTAACAGTAACTCGGCAAAATCGACCCTAGATGTTACAGATCAAGACAAACCAACGAAACAAGCCACCGCAACGGTACCTTTGCGGTGGCTTGGGGTCGCGCTACTCACCGAGCATCTCTTTGAGCTTGGCTGCCACGGCGTGGCCCAAGCTCTCGTGGCTTTCGGGCATCATGTGCAGATAATCGATATCGCCCGGCTCGGCAAAATCGGCGGCATTCAAAAAGTCGCAGCCAAACTGTTCGGCAACATACGCATAGTATTCGGCAAAATGCTCCGAGGCCTCGACGGAGTGCTCGTCAAAGTCGGTCATATACACATCGGCGATCTGCGGCTTGATCTTGATAGGAGCCATCAGCAGAATGCGCGGACAAGGCGCAGCGTCGGTCCACGGAAACGCGCGGACAGCGCGAATCAGCGCCATGGCGCCACGGGCGATATCGGAAGCTGTCACGTTAAAGACCGTCTTACAGTCGTTGGTGCCCAGCATAATCACGATCGCATCCAGCGGCTTATGGGCCTCGAGCAGCATCGGCAACGCGCGAATACCGTTGAGATTAGTATCCAGATGGCACATATCGTCGCGCACCGTCGTGCGGCCGTTTAAGCCTTCCTCAATTACGTGCCAGTCCTCTCCCAGGTCACGCTGTGCCACGCCGCACCAGCGCACATCGTGCGCATAGCGCACCGCGGTGCCGTCGCGCATACCTGCCGGATCGTAGCCATAGGTATTGCTGTCACCAAAGCACAGAACGTTTTTCATCGTAAGCCCTTCCTTTAGTAAAAAGCCGACGGGAGCAGCCCTCCCGCCGGCTCGACCTATCTGTCGGCACGTACCGATTACAGGTACTTGTGCCAATCGTCCTCGTCCTCATCGTCCTCGGCAGCAGCCTGAGCCTGCTCGGCGGCGCGAGCAGCCGCAGCGCGAGCGGCAACCTGGGCATAGGACTCCTCGTTGCGCTCGGGGAAGTTTGCCAGCACGTGCTCGAACTTGGCAAAATCCTCGTCCCAGCGCGTAGAGGGCACGGCAAAGAAGACCTGCTTGACCTTAAAGTCGCCCGACGCGAGCTCCTTACGGAAGAGCTCGGCCACGGTCTCGGCATCAAAGCCGTTGTTGTCGCAGCCCCAAGCGCCCAGCACGAGCTTCTCGCGACCCAGCTCGTCGCAGATGGCAAGCACAAAGCGGATGCGATCGCGCAGGGCATCCAGCAAGGCATCGTCACCCACGCGATACTCCTGGCGAGCGCGCTTGGCGTTGGGCGCGGCGGCAACGATCACGTCAGCATATGCATGTACGTGATTGCGGTCGAAGCGCACCGCAGGCACCACCAGCGCACGGTTGCGGTAAAGCTCGCAGTTGATGTTGCGGCGACGGTTCTCGCCGTACCATTTGCGCTGCTTATCGAGCACGTTGTACAGGTACGAATCGGCACAGAGCGTGGCCTCCTGGCCCAGATAGCCCTGGATGTAGCCACCGCCCGGGTTGGTGAACGAGGCAAAGGCAAGCACGGCCATGTCACAGAACTGCGCGTAGCCTCGGCCGTTATCCAGAATGGCCTGCGTGGCAGAGGCGTCGAGCACGGTGACCTCGGGCAGGACCGGAGCAGGCTTTTCAGCGGCAGGCGCAGGCTCGGTCTCCGCGGCCTC
>CABUUJ010000067.1 GCA_902494715.1 uncultured Collinsella sp. | reverse complement strand
GTTCGCGCGGCGCAGGTCAAGAACCAGGAGGACCTCTTCTTCGTGGACGTGCAGGCGCGCGGGCGCTACCCCGGCTACGCGCTCAAGATGCTCGAGCGCGAGGGCATCGACGTGGGCATGACCGCCGAGGACGAGCGCATCCTTGCGGAGAACACCGTCGACTTCATCTCGTTTAGCTACTACTCCTCGCGCTGCACCGCGGGCGACCCCGACTCCGTGGGCGGCGTCGCCGAGGGCAACGCCTTCGCCGGCGTGGAGAACCCCTACGTGCGCACGAGCGACTGGGGCTGGGTCATCGACCCGCTTGGGTTCCGCATCACGATCAACGACCTCTGGGACCGCTACCAGAAGCCGCTCTTTGTGGTGGAGAACGGCCTCGGCGCCTATGACGAGGTGCTTCCCGACGGCACGATCGAGGATGACTACCGCATCGCCTACCTGCGCGAGCACATCGAGGCCATGCGCGACGCCATCGAGCAGGACGGCGTCGAGATGCTCGGCTACACCACCTGGGGGCCGATCGACCTCGTGAGCGCGGGCTCTGGCGAGATGGAGAAGCGCTACGGCTTCATCTACGTGGACCGCGACAACCTGGGCAACGGCACGCTCGAGCGCAGGCGCAAGAAGAGCTTCTACTGGTACCAACAGGCCATCGCCACCAACGGAGGCGACCTGGGCTAGCCGCCCGGGCAATATCACTAAGGAGAAAATAATGGCTGAAAAATACGACGATCTGGCCAGATCCATACTCGAGAACGTAGGCGGCGCCGAGAACGTCGCCAGCGTCGCGCACTGCATCACGCGCGTGCGCTTCAAACTCAAGGACGAGTCCCGCGCCAACACTGCCAAGATCGAGGCCCTCAAGGGCGTCATCCAGGTCATCCAGGCCAACGGCCAGTACCAGGTGGTCGTGGGCAACATCGTCGAGGACGTCTACGACGCGATCCTGGAGGCCGGCAACTTCTCGGGCGGCGCAAGCGCCGACGACGAGCCCCAGGGCGATAAGACCGTTGCCTCCGTCGTCATCGACCTCATCTCTGGCATCTTCCAGCCTATCCTGGGACCGCTTGCCGCCGCAGGCATCATGAAGGGACTGCTTGCCCTCATCACCTACTTTGTCCCGGCCTTTGCAAACGACGGCCTCTACACGCTGCTCTACACCGTGGCTGACGGCTTCTTCTACTTCCTTCCCGTCGCCCTGGCGTTCAGTGCCGCGCGCAAGTTCCGCATGAACGAGTTCACCGGCGTGGCAATCGGCGTGGCGCTCCTCTACCCGACGATGGTCGCCCTGACCTCGGGTGAGGCGCTCGGCAGCATCGACCTCGGCGTGGCCGGCACGTTCTCGTGGTACGCCACCGCCCTCGGGGTCCCCATCATCATGCCCGTGTCCGGCTACGTGAGCTCGGTGATCCCCGTCCTTCTCATGGTGTGGTTCGGCTCTATCCTTGAGCGCTGGCTCAAGAGCTGGATGCCGACTGCGCTCAAGATGTTCCTCGTCCCGCTCGCCACGATGACGGTCTCCATCGTCTTGGGCTACCTCGTCATCGGCCCGGTGGCCACCCTCATCACCAACCTGCTGAGCGCGGCGTTCTCGTTCATCTTCCAGCTCCCCGTGGTTGGTTCCGTCCTGGGCAGCGCCCTGGTCGGCGGACTGTGGATGTGCCTCGTCATCTTTGGCTTCCACTGGAGCCTCATCCCCATCTCCATCATGAACCTGAACACCCTCGGCCACGACAGCGTGCTCGCCGCCACCATCGGCCACGGGTTCGCGCTCGGAGCGGTCATCTTTGCCATGTACCTCAGAAACAAGGACGAGCGCTTCCGCGGCATCGCCCTTCCCGCGATGATCTCTGCCTTCTTCTTCGGCGTCACCGAGCCTGGCATCTACGGCATCGCCCTGCCCAACAAGCGCGCGTTCGTCGTGGCATGCCTGAGCTCCGCCGTGGGCGGCGCCATCGTGGGAATGACGGGCGCCCTCATGTACATCTCGGGCGGCCTCGGCGTCTTCAACCTGCTCAACTTCATCGACGGGACCCCTGGTGGCGCCGGGATCTCCCATATGATCTTCGCGATCATCGCCTCACTCGTCTCTGCCGTCCTGGCCTTTGTTATCGAGTTCATCACCTACCGACCCAACGACGACGAGGAAGGCGCCCGCTAGCTTGTGCCCTCCTCAATCAGCTCTATGTAATTGAGGAGCAGTTGAGGTGGGCGAGGGCCGAGGTCGGTCGAGGCGGCCGCCCCGTGTCCGGGATAACCTGCCCGAAGGCGTCTAGCTTTCTCAAACGGCGCTGAAATGAACTTCGCCCCGATACTTGGACGGGTCAATTAGCGACCTATGTCGCACATGGGGACTGATTCCGGAACTCCTCCGGGGTCAGTCCCTTTTGCTTAACCCGCCTCCTCTTGTTCCAGTGAACGGTATAGGCGTCGAGGTCCCGCTTGAACTCCTCGAAGCTCCGCCACGTCCGGTTCCTGTAGAACTCGTCCTTCAGGCGCCCGGGCAGCAGCTCCGTCGCATGAGCTTGCCCTCGCACGCCGCTGGCCCCGGCCGGGTCCGGGCACCCTTCGGCCTCCCGCCGGCCTTCGGCGCGCCCGTACCCCCTGTCGCAAAGCTCTGCTGCAAGAGTCCTCAGCGTGGCGTCGTGCCTGACTCTCCCGTCCATAAAGAAGCCCCCATTTCTAATGTTCAAGAAATGAGGGGACGGTTCAATTTCGGGACGGGGATTAAATAATCATTCGGAGCAAATTTATTTTTATCCCCGTCTCAGAAAAATCATCGGGCGTGGTCTTGGACAAACAGTCTAGTTGCGCTTGAGGTGGACGACCGTTTCGCAGTGGAAGGTTTGCGGGAACAGGTCGACCGGCGTGATCTTGACGGGGGAGAAGGTGCCTTCCTCGACAAAGCGCTTAAGGTCGCGTGCCAGGGTGGCAGGGTCGCAGCTCACATAGGCGACATCGCGCGCACTCGTGCTAGCGATGGGGTCGATGGCCTCGGGTGCCAGACCTGCGCGCGGCGGATCGACCACCAGGACATCGGCATCCTGGTCGGGGAACTCGCGCACGGCATCGCCGCCGATGACGTCGACGTTGTCGAGCTTGTTGATCTCGAGGTTTCGGCGCAGGTCGCGCACGGCCGGACCGTAGGCCTCGACGGCGGCGACAAAGTCGCAGCGGCGGGCGAGCGGCAGGGTAAAGGTGCCGGCGCCGCAGTACAGGTCCACGGCAAGCTCGTCTTCCTGCGGGTCGAGGGCGTCCATAACGAGCTCAATCAAAATCTCAGCGCCCTTGGTATTAACCTGGAAAAACGACGGGGCGGATAAGCGCATCTGGCCGTCAGCGATGTTCTCGGTCCACGAGCCCTCGCCGGCGAGCATCTCCACCTTGGAAACGCGGCGGGCCTTCTTCTCGCCCTTGCTCATCACGCGCACGATGCTCGTGGGGTGAGCGGCGTCCGCCAGCACGCGGGAGACCTGCGAGCGCGGAAAAGAGCCTGTGGGCGTCCAGAGTGCGACCTCGAGTGCCTTGGTGCGGCGTGATGCGCGAATGCCCACGCGTTCGAGCCCCAAGTCATGGCTGCCGCTTAGATAGTTGAGTGCGCCGACGACCGATTTGAGCGCCTTCGGGAAGCGCTTATCGAACAGCGGGCACGTATCGACGGTCACGATTTTGCTGGGGTCGACACCGTGCATGCCAAGACGCACACGACCGTTGACGACGGTCGGTTCGAGCTCGATTTTATTGCGGTAGCCCCAGTCGTCCTTGGTGTGGCGGATAGGCTGGACAAGTTCGTTGACCTGCTCGGGGGCGAACTTGCCAATGCGCTCGAGCGTGGAGCGCAGGTTTTGCTCTTTGGCGGCAAGCTGGGCGGTGCGCGAGAGATTGCCCCACGAACAACCGCCACAGATGCCCACGAAGGGGCAGGGAGGCTGAATGCGATCGGGGCTCGGCTCCAGAATCTCGGTCGTGCGGGCACGCATAAACGATTTGCCGTCCTGCACGATCTCGGCTTCGACGGTGTCGCCTGCCACAGCGCCCTGCACAAAGACGGCCTTGCCGTTGTCGGCATGTGCCAGACCGTCGGTGCCGTACGTCATCGATTCTATGGTGAGCTTCATATTCCTGCCTGTCATTCGCGTTGCTGTTCGCACCATGGTAGCAGGGAAAAGCGCCCCGCATCCGAGGCTTTCCTCAAATGCGGGGCGCTTCTACAAACTGCTTCTACAAACGACTATTTCGTCTTGCCGGTAATGAGCGTCTTAAGACCCAGACCGATCAGGCCCAGACCCATGCGCACGCGACCGGGGCGATGGCGCTCGATGGCATTGGCTTTGCCAGCGGGCTTCTTGTGACGCGCGTTGCTCTCGGGGGTTGTTGTGGGTGCCTGAGGTTGGGCTGCGGGAGCAGGTTCGGGCTCGATAACGGTCGCTCGGACCTTCTGGACCTCGGGAACGGCCGGCTGCGGCTCGGGCTCAGGCTGGGATGCGAGCGCGGGCTCTGCCTCGGTGGCGGCCTCGGGCGCTTTCTCCACGGCGGGCTCTGTGGCAGCCTCGGGCTCATTCACCGGGAGAGCGGCAACCGCTTCCGGTTTGGCAGCCGCCCCATGTTCAATCTCGTCCTGGATAACTTTTTCGGCCACACGTTCCTTCTCCTGTGCGCGCTGCTGCGCGGCGGCTTCGGCGTTGCGATACGCGCGCTCCAGCAGAGCTTCTTGCGAGTTGAAGGGTTTCTCGTCCTCTTTGCGCTCCACCGGAACCCAGGTGCCGTCACTCGTCAGGCTGCGTGCCTTCACGTTGTCGCGCAGCTGCATGCCCATGTACTCGTGCACTAGGGCGCGGCAGGTGGGGTCGAGCACGGGGAAGGCGATCTCCACGCGGTGCTCGGTGTTGCGCGTCATCATGTCTGCCGAGCTCAGGTAGATCATGTCCGAGTCCACGCCAAAGGCATAGACGCGCGCATGCTCCAAAAAGCGTCCGACGATGGAGCGCACGTGCACGTTCTCGGTCTTGCCCGGAACACCGGGCTTGAGACACGAGATGCCGCGGATGATCATGTCCACGCGCACACCGGCACACGATGCCTCGGCGATCTTATCGATAACCTCGCGGTCGGTCAGCGAGTTAAGCTTAAAGAACACGCGGGCGGGCCCGCCGACAAGGGCGCGCTGAATCTCGCGGTCCAGGCCGCGCATGATGAGCGGTTTCAGTCCGACGGGCGCCACGCCCAGGAAGCGATAATCGCCGCGCAGGTTGCCCAGCGACAGGTTGCGGAAGAACAGGTTGGCGTCCTCGCCGATACCGGGATGGGCGGTCATGAGCATAAAGTCACTGTAGAGCTTGGCCGTCTTCTCGTTAAAGTTGCCGGTGCCCAACAGCGTGAGACGGGTAAGTGCCATGCCCTCGCGATAGGTGAGCTGGCAGATCTTGGAGTGGCACTTAAAGCCCTCGGAGCCGTAGATAACGGTGCAGCCGGCCTCTTCCAGGCGCTCGGCCCACTCGATGTTGTTCTGCTCGTCAAAGCGTGCGCGGAGCTCCATAAGCACCGTGACCTCTTTGCCGTTTTCGGCAGCATCGATGAGTGACTCGCACAGGCGGCTTTGTTTGGCCACGCGGTAGAGCGTGATGCGCAGCGAGATGCACTCGGGGTCGTAGGCTGCTTCGTGCACCAGGTCCAAGAACGGGTTCATGGCCTCGTAAGGGTAAAAGAGCAGCTTGTCGTGCTGCAGCACCTGCTCGCGGATGGAGCGGGCCATATCGATGGTGGGATTGGGCTGCGGCTTAAACGGCGTAAAGAGGAGCTCATTGCGCAGGTGCTCGGGAATCTTACCCTCAATGCCAAAGACGTAGCCAAGGTCAAGGGGGATATCGCAGGTAAAGACCGAGCGGCGAGAAAGCTCGAGCGCCTTGCGGATGGTCTTGAGCGTTGGCTTTTCGAGTGAGCCCGATACGGCGAGCACCACCGGCTGCAGGCGCAGGCGCTTCTTGAGGATGCGCTTCATGTGCTGGCGGTAATCTTCCTCCTCCTCGACGCCCTCGCCGTCCGGGTCGATATCGGCATTGCGGGTGACGCGGATCAGCGCGCGATCCAGCGGCTTGTAGGAGCCAAAGCAACTGTCGAGGCAGGCGAGGATAACGTCTTCGAGCAAGATATAGGAGTAGGTGCCGGCGGGCGAGGGAATCTCGACCACGCGGTTCATCGAGGCGGGAATCTCGATCAGGCCGAGCAGGCTTTCCTCGTCGGTGACGCCGTCCAGGCCACAAGCCAGATAGAGCGCGCCGTTGCGCAGGTTGGGGAAGGGATGGCGCGGGTCAATGACCAGCGGTGAGATAACCGGCGACACGTAGGCCTGGAAGTAGCGGGTTACAAAGGTGCGCTCCTCGGGCGTAAGCGAATCGATGCGGGCGCGGTGAACGCCCAGGGTGTCGAGCTTGCCTTCGATGCTCTTAAAGATGGATTCCCAACGGGTAAGGAGCCCGGGCATTTCGGCCATGACAGCATCGACCTGTTCGGAGGCGGTCATATTGCTCTTGTTGTCGACAGGCTGCTTTTTGAGCTCTGCCAGATCGGACAGGCCGCCCACGCGCACCATAAGGAATTCGTCGAGGTTGGACTCGAAAATCGACACGAACTTTAGACGCTCGAACAGCGGAACGGTTTCGTCGAAGGCTTCGTCAAGCACGCGGTTGTTAAAGCGCAGCCAGCTAAGCTCTCGGTTTTGCGTGTACGAGAAGTCGCGCGGCGGCTTGCGCAGCTTAGCGGCCTTTTGCTTCTTTTCGATTTTGCTCGGCATATGCATCTGTCCGTTCAGTCCCCGCAGGGGACGGTAGCCTAACTCTAATTCACTATTGTCTCAATTTAGTTGACCGCCGGCACGGACGTATCTCGTGAACGGTATCTTTACCTACTTCTTACGCTGACAAGCCGAAGCACTAACGTCCGGTGATTTGAGCAAGCGATCTATATCCTCACTCAACTGGTGAGAATGTATGAATAAGAATGATAACAAGCTGAATATAATCGAATGTAGGTCGAATCGAGGGCAAGCGTCATTTATATGCAGAAAACCGTTTTCACTATGCAATTTTGAATCATGGATTACTTTGAGTGTTCAAGCTTGATTTCCTAGAAAAATAACGTTTACCTAGGAAAATCTGCTTTACGAAACTGAAGTGCATCATGGGAAATCATATGCGATATACCGTTCATCGTACTTTGCTGACCGTTCGGGGGCGAGGTAGCATTACGAATGGAATTTGGATATAACTAGAGCTGTCAGCAAGCAGCGTCCCATATGGAGGGGCGCTGATACATTCGGCCAGTAAGGCCCGAAAGAAAGGTAGGAGGCCATGACGAAAGGTCTGCACGTGCCTTCCGAGATCGGCAAGCTCAGGAAGGTCTGCCTGCACCGTCCCGGCGACGAGCTCCTCAACCTGCCGCCCGACGAGCTCGAGCGACTCCTGTTCGACGACGTCCCGTTCCTGGAGGTCGCGCAGCAGGAGCACGACACCTTCGCCCAGATCCTGAGGGACCAGGGCGTCGAGGTGCTCTACCTCGAGAACCTCGTCGCCGAGGTGTTCGACCAGGTCCCCGGCGCCCGCGCCGAGTTCACCGACCAGTACATCGCCGAGGCCGGCATCCGCGGCCAGCACATGCCGCAGATCGTCCGCGAGAAGCTGGACTCCATCGAGGACAACCTCGAGTTCGTCAAGAAGACCATGGCCGGCATGACCAAGGCCGAGATCGACATGCCCCTCACGGCGTCCACGACCCTCGACTCCCTGGTCAACTCCGAGTCCGAGTCCGACCTGATCATCGACCCGATGCCCAACCTCTACTTCACCCGCGACCCGTTCGCGGTCGTCGGCGAGGGCGTCAACCTCAACCGCATGTACTCGGTCACCCGCAACCGCGAGACCCTGTACGGCAAGTACATCTTCAAGTACCACCCCGACTACAAGGACGTCTCCCTGTACTTCCGCCGCGACTGCCAGTTCCACACCGAGGGCGGCGACGTGCTGAACATCAACGAGAAGACCCTCGCCGTCGGCATCTCCCAGCGCACCCAGGCCGCCGCTATCGACATCATGGCCCAGAACATCTTCTGGAACTCCGACTCCAAGGTCGAGCGCATCCTTGCCTTCGACATCCCGGTCTCGCGCGCCTTCATGCACCTCGACACGGTCTTCACCCAGATCGACGTCGATAAGTTCACGATCCACCCCGCCATCATGGGCACCCTGCGCGTCTACGAGCTGACCGCCGGCAAGAACCCGGGCGACGTGAACATCCGCCTGATCGAGGACACCCTCGAGCACGTCCTGGAGGACGCCACCGGCGTCGACCAGGTCAAGCTGATCCCCTGCGGCGGCGGCGACCCGATCGCGGCCTCCCGCGAGCAGTGGAACGACGGCTCCAACACCCTGTGCGTCGAGCCCGGCAAGATCTGCGTCTACGCCCGCAACACCGTCACCAACGACGTGCTGTACAAGGAGGGCCTGGACCTGCTCGTCGTGCCCTCCGCCGAGCTCTCCCGCGGCCGCGGCGGCCCGCGCTGCATGAGCATGCCCTTCTGGCGCGAGGACCTCTAAGGTTTTCAAAGAATCGTACAGGTCTTGCTACAAACATCTAGCTGCCATTAGATGTCTCCCAATGGGGTGGTGCGGGTTTTCGCACCACCCCATTCTTGTTTAATAAGTTAAATTAGCATCAGATAAGGTGTCCAATATGTCTAGAGGCAGTCACGTTGATACCCCAACGGTGTCGGCTTCTTTGCCTTTTGGGCATCATCTCGATTCCCATGACCTTTGCCGGCATCATCCTCGTGTTCTAGCGATTGGAGCTTAGTCATGGATATCAAGACAATTGGCGTTGAGGAATGGCTCAACGTTTGGGAGAAGAACGCTACGTGGGACATTGCCCAGTCGACGATCTCATCGCTGACCATGGGCGAGCTTCGCGCGCTTGACGAGCAGGGCGGCGCCACGTTCTACGAGCGTCTGGATCGCGAGAAGATGAACTACGGCTGGATCGAGGGTTCGCCGGAGTTTAAAGCCGAGGTCGCCAAGCTGTATCGTCGCGAGGTCAATCCCGATCACATTCTGCAGACCAATGGCTGCACGGGCGCCAACCTCAACGCCATCATGGCCGTTGTCGAGCCCGGCGATCATGTGGTTGCCGAGTGGCCTACCTATGCGCCGCTCTATGAGATCCCGCGTACGCTTGGTGCCGAGGTCGAGTATTGGGAGCTTCGCGAGGAGCTCGGATGGAAACCCGATATTGATCAGCTCAAACGCCTCGTTCGCCCCAACACGAAGCTCATCTGCATCAATAACGCATCGAACCCCATCGGTACGGTGCTTGATGCCGATACGCTCGGTCAGATTGCCGAGATTGCCCGTTCGGTGGGCGCCTATGTGCTTTGCGACGAGGTGTATCTGCCGCTCGAGAACACTGAGTCCTTTATGTCGATGGCCGACGTGTACGAGAGGGCCATTGTCACCAACTCAGTGTCCAAGACCTATTCGACGCCTGCAGCCCGCGTGGGCTGGGTCGTTGCGGACGAAGAGGTGTCCAACCGCATCCGCACCTACCGCGACTACACCATGATCTGCGGTGGCGTGTTTAACGATGCTTTGGCGACCTACGTGCTCGAGCACAAGGACAAGATTCTCGAGCGCAATCGCAAGATCGTGTTTGGTAACCGCGATATCGCACAGGCTTGGATCGATACGCAGCATCGTGTTTCCTGGACGGCCCCGCAGGGCGTGTCCACCTCGTTTATCCAGCTGGATATTCCCGAGGATGACGAGGAGTTCTGCAAGCGCCTGCTGGCCGATAGGGGAGTGCTGTTGGTCCCCGGTAGCCGTTTTGAGCTTCCCTGCGGAGCGCGCCTGGGCTACTGCGCGAGCGAAGATGTTCTTCGCGAGGGCCTGAGGCTTTTGGGCGAGGCGCTGGCCGAGTTCGATCGCTAGTCCCTTGAGGTTCTCGAAGGCCTAAACCTTACCGGGCCTTAGGTGTACCGAATGCAGACCCGCTCCCTTTTGGGAACGGGTCTGTTTGTCTTTGCTGCCGAAAAAGACAAGTTGTTACAAATGGAGACGCAAGATCAATCGGGTATTCGACGGGCCTTATACTGAGCTTCCGGTGAACGGTATCCAACGTCTGGTAAACGGTAATCTGTTTGCCAAAAATGAATAGGACGAACTTTATTCTGAATAAAAATCAAAATGGTTGAGACACAGCGAGAATTGCGAATTATATTCATATCGTTGCGTGAAATATGCAATTTGAGGGTGGTTTAACAAAGGTTAGTTTCAATTGATCCTGCGGTTAAAAAGCGTTTAAGCACGTAAATCCACTTTATTTAATCAAAGTATGCCATGCGTGAAGTATATGTGTATGCCGTTCACCCCTCATATAAAACCGTTCGGGGGCAAGGTGGAAGTATGGACTGATTTTGGATATAAATATGTCGTCAGCAATAACGCCTCACACGGAGGGGCGCTAACGAATCGGCCCTGACAGGGGCCCGAAAGAAAGGTAGGAGGCCATGACGAAAGGTCTGCACGTGCCTTCCGAGATCGGCAAGCTCAGGAAGGTCTGCCTGCACCGTCCC
>CABUUJ010000066.1 GCA_902494715.1 uncultured Collinsella sp. | reverse complement strand
GGGGGAGCCAGTCCCCTGGCTCGCCCGCTTTCAATCATGTAAATCGCCGTATCTACTCTGCAGACGAAGATCCACCATCAACGATTGCCTGCTCGGACTCAGGAATCCCATCGGCACCCGTACTCTGTTCTTGCTCCACCTCTTCGCTGATTGCGGAGGCGGGGGTCGAGCCCTTCGCACCCACGATGTAGGCAGCCCCAAATCCTAACGCAATGGCAATCAAGGTCAAAATCACGTAGACAGGCCAATGGCGCTTAATATACGAAAACACGTTGACTCCTTAGAGCTCCGTCTACGAACGGCGGATAACCTCGGTCACGACCTCGGATACCGTGGCAATGTTCGTCGGGTTGACATTGTGGGGCAGGTCGTCCTCGGTACGAGCGCAAGCCAGACGCGTGCCGTCCACGCCGGCGATGGTGAGGGCTCGGCGGCTCGCCTCGAGCGCGGCATAGGCATCGGTCTTGGCATAGGGCATCTCGAGCGCGCCACAATCGACATGGAACGACTTGCACACCTTGCTGACCAGGTTCATGATGCGGCGATCGCCCCTGAGCAGCTGCTGTTCGCCCTCAACCGTCACCACCGAAAGCCTACCGGCGCCGACGGATTCAAGATTGATGAAGAATACGCCGCGGAGCTTATCGCGGTGCGAAGCCAAGAAGGCCTTCATGCCGGCGCCATCACAATCCGAGGCGCCCGTTGCCACAAACCAGATATCGTGACCGAGCAGCTCATCATCGCCCATAGAGGCGACAGCCGAGAGCATATCTTCGGAAGAAGCGCCATCGGAAGACGTAGCGCCGCCCTTCCAGCCATCGTTATCGTCCTCGAAGTTATCCCACGAACCGATACCGCGACCGGACTTCTTGGCATCGTAATCGTCTTCGACGCCCAGCCAGTCACTCATGCTGTCCTGCTCGTTTTTCTTTTTACGGCCGAACAGGCCACCCAGGCCGCGCTTACGAGACTTGGGTGCCGCCGGGGCGGGAGCCGAAATGGTCTCGATCGGCTGCGCGCCCGACGCAACGGGCATAGGAGGCGCAACGGGTGCCGATGTGGGTTCGGGACCCTGGGCAGTAGCAAAGGGGTCGTTGACCTGGGCAGAGGGATCGGGAAGGTCGAACAGCGACGTGCGAGACGCAACGTTTGCCTGCTTCATCGACGGCAGCGACGGATCGGGGACCGAAGCCAGCGGAGACGAAGAGGGCGCAGGCGACGGTGCCGACGCCGGATCGGGAACATTCATCTGCGGACGCGGTGATGCCTGGGAGGAAATCTGGGCCATAAGGGAATCGACCGTTTCGTCCTGGATGGGAGCGACATCGGCAACCGTGGCACCGGAACCACTCGGGGTCGGCATGGTGAAAATCTGCGTGGAGTAAGGCCTCGACTCATCCGTCTCGGGAGTCTCGGAAACCGCAGGCACTTCCTCCTGCTCGACCTCGGTCGAATCACCTTGATCGGCTGCCGCGTATTGCTCTTCGTCAGAGTTGGCCTCGACGGACTCGTCCTCGGCGGCATCTTGGATTTCGGCAGCATCAATGGGCTCGTCATCGTCTGCCGTGTCGCCCTGCTCATCGGAAACAGGAAGGGGCTCGGCAATTGCGGTGCCTTGCTTTTCAAACGTTATCGTGGAATCGAACTGCGCGGCATCAAACGACATGGTGCTATCGACGTGCTGCTGAGCCTCGAAAGACGTTGTAGCTTCGGCGGCGTCGACGGGCACGGACTGCATAGCCTCGTTCTGCTCGAACTCTTGCGCCGCGAGCTCACGTGCCGCCTCGGCTGCCTGCTGCTGAGCGATAGCCTCCTGCTCGGCAGCCTCGCGTGCGGCAGCGCGCTTCTCCTCGAAATCGTCGACAAATTTCTTGCCCTTTGCAAGCGCACCCTTAAAGAAGTTGGAAGCGCTGGCGCCAATCGACGAGAACGCCGATGCAATGTCGGCATGGGGCGTTGCCGCGGGAATCTCGGCCGAGAAATCAGTATCGCTCTCGTAAGACACGCGCCTCGGCTGTTCGACGTAATCGTCGTCAGACTCGTCCGCAACGTCTTGCGCCGGCGCGGCGGGAGCCAAAATGTCCAGTCCTGCCGCGGGATCGAACGCGGACACCGCCTCGGGCTCGGCAACGGCAGCGGTAACCGCGGCAGACTCATCATCCGCAGTGACAACGGGCGCAGGCTCGGGCTCAAACGTCGGCTCCTCGCCCTCCTCGTAATCGAGCGTGCAGGACTCGGGAAGCATTCCGAGCGCACGGATGGCATCCGAACCAAAGCGGATGTTGCCGGCGGCGTTGCGATAGAGCTTGGGCTCGGGCTCGGCAGGCTCCTCCGCCGGCTCGGCAGCGGGAACCCCGTCATTGAACTCTTCGGCCTGGACAGCCTGATTCTGATCCTCGGGCACGATGACGCCAATCAGCGTCTCGTCGGCAGACGCACCCTCAAAGCCCTCGATCTGCTCGTCGAAAGCCTCATCCTGTTCGGGCTCGGCCTGAGCGTCGGGAGCAATCGGCTGACCGAACTCGTCCTCGGCGTAGGTAGGCTCTTCATACTCGATGGTGTTACCGTAGTCGTTTTGCTGCTGGGCCGCGGCATACTCCGCCGCTGCGCGCGCCATTTCCTCGGCACGACGCTTCTGCTCCCCAAAATAGGTGTCGAACGGAACATCGTCGGGAAACTCGTTTTCGCCCTGGAAGGGAGCAACGTTGTCCATAACGCCGAGCATAGCGGCGACAGAGGACTTGTTGCACACCGCGCCGGACGTATAGGGAAGAATATGGCGGTTAGAGATGATGTTTGCCGCGTTGGCAAGTGCAACGAGGGAAGCGAGGATCGCGACAATCCACAGCAGAACCTTGAGCGCGCCGGGGAGCGGCAGGATACGCAGGATGGCAACGGCAGCGGGGGCAACCGTGGCAACGGGCAACAGCTTGGCGATGAGCGCACGATACGAAGCATAGGGCTCGCGGGCGAGCAGCTCAGCACGGGGAGAGTCGTAGTGTGCGACAACGACCACCGGGCGGTTGCGCGGAGACGCGAGCGGGCCCGAGGCCTTGTGGTAGGCGATGACATTTTGGCTCACGCCCGTCTTGCCCAGGCGCGAAACCACGGGGTGCCCTGTGCGTTCGAGCACGTAAAGAACGGCGCCGACAATGGCCAGCAAGGTGCCGACCAAGCCGATACCGCCGCCGATGCCCATCAGCAGGGCGCCGGCAAACGCAAGAATACCGGTAACGGCAAATGCCAACCTACTGGGCGCCGGGGCATTGAACTCCTGAACCTCGGGGTCAAAGCCGTGGTTGCGGAAGATCTGAGCGATATCCTCGGCAGCCAAGCGCTCTTCTTCGCTGCATGCCGGCGTAATGCCGGTGTTCTGCAGCAGGTGGTTAATATAGTTCTGGGTGTTCGCCATGTGCGCTCCACATCCATAATCCGACAAATAGGCCCAATGCATGCACATTAGAACCGTATATAGTCGAAAGTATACCCCGAGCGAGCGCAAACGACCGAATTCGGCCATCTTAACGCCCCGAGCGGACAAGGATATAGCCTAATCTCCATATCGGACTAAAATCATGGCAGCAAACTACCTTCTCATGCGAGGATTCTATGACGGCAAGCGACGCGACCGCGACAATTAAAAAGGGAAGTTCGGAGCCCAGTTTCGATAAAACGGCTCAGCGCATCCTCAATCTTTTCTTTGTGCTAAACAGCTCCCCCGAACCGCTGACGACCGAGCAGATCGTCTTGGATTCTGACCTGGGATATGGCTCGGGCAATATCGACTCGGATAAGCGCAAGTTTCGGCGCGATCGTGACAAACTGCTCGAGCGTGGCATCTTAATCAAGGAGGTTCGCCCCGCCGGCGCGCAGGAGACCGAGGAAAGCTCGTGGACAATCGACCGCGAGCACACGTTTGCTGCAGGCGGCCTCATCACCGCAGACGACGCCGATATCCTGCTCAACGCCATCGACCAGACGCTAGCGGCCGGCTCATCCACCTTTGCCGCGCCGCTTGCCGATATTCGCTCCAAGATTGCCTATCTCACCGGTAGGACGACGGTGGACGAAACACCAATCCGCCGCTCTCCCACCGTCGATGCGGTATGGAGCGCCTTTGCCGAGCGATGCGCGCTGCGATTTTTATATCAGAACGGACGCGGCGAGCAGAAAGAACGTACCGTCTGCGTCTACGGCATGTTCGAACGCGAGGGCGTGGCGTACTTCTGCGGCCTCGACAATGTCACCGACGGCATCAGGACATTCCGCTGCGACCGTATCGTTCGCGCTTGGCGTCCTTCGAAGGCCTACGCCATCCCTGCGGACTTCAATCTCAACGACTATCTGTTCTTTGAATTCGATTTTGCCGACCGACCGCCCGTTGCAGCCACGTTCTCGTTCGCCCCTCAGACGCAGATCGATATGATCAACGGCCTCACGCGCGGGCGAGGTGAGCTCGCACACACCGATGCGGGATGGACCTGGACCGTTGACGTGCGTGACCTTGAAGCCGCCGCCTCATTTTGCATGGCCCACGCCGTGGACGGCATGAGGCCCGTGGCCCCCAAATCGCTCAAACAGGCGTGGAACCGCCTCATTGAAAGGACGGTGCACGAGCATGCCCGTGCGTAAACTCACCAGCGAGCAGAGACTCTCGCGCGCCATCGACATCATGGAGGCCCTCTACGCCGCCGGCGAGAGCGGCATGACACGAGCCGAGATTTGCGGCCGCTTTGACATCACAAGGGTGTCGCTCGACGAGATTCTCGAGATCGTCTCGACACTTGCGGACCGAGAATCGGGCGCACGTATTATCTGCGAACGCCGCGGCGAGTGCGTGGTCCTCACCGGTGATGCGGGGCGCGTGTTACCGCTGCGCCTGAGTGCCGCCGAGGGCGCTGTGCTCAACCATGAACTTGAATCATTGGGAATCGAACCCCAAGCGGCGGCTCGAATACGGCGCGCCCTTCTTCCCAAAGAGCTCGGCTATAACCAGCGCGTCTTTGACACCGTCAACCACGGGTCGCACTGGCAGCAGCTGAGCTGCGCCATTCAGGACGGTGTTCGCTGCCGCATCTCGTATCGCTCGATGGACGATGCACGGTCACGTGAGCGTCTGGTCGACCCCTTGCGCATTACGGCAAACGGCGACCAAACATACCTGATTGCCTGGGACATCGCGGTCGATGAGCAGCGCACCTATCGCATGGATAAAATCGAGGGACTCGCCTTGACGGAAGACTCCGTCGTGCCTCATGCACCGGACGTCACATCCCTCCACGATTCCCTTGCTCGGACGCAGCGTAGCGCAAAGCTCTTGATGCCATTCGATATGGCGGAGCATCTGGACTGGGCCGGCATCACCCTAATCGAGCGCAGCGGGGCAGACATGGCAACGGTAACCGTGCATTATGGCTCCGAGCGTTGGCTACTGAGCCAGGTAATCGCAGCGGGCGGAGCCATCCGCATCTTGGATGACCCCGCCCTGTCAAAGCGTCTGTGCGATATGGCAAAAACCCTCGTCTGTCCGCTTTAGCGCCGCCGCTCGTGGCGTGCACGCCACAGTTGCAGATAGTGCCCAATCTGTGCCGATTCGATGCGCTGGTAGGAGCTCGTGGGCAGCGACGTTAAGAACTTCTTTCCGTAGCCCTTCGTCACCAGGCGCGGGTCGGCCAGAATCAGCACGCCGCAATCGGTCGACGAGCGGATAAGGCGGCCGGCCGCCTGCTTGACCTCGAGCACCGCCTCGGGCAGCGAATAGCGCGCCCAAGCGCGGTCTTCACGCAGGTTGCGCTCGCACGAGAGCGGGTCCGTGGGGCTCGAGAACGGCAGCTTGGGAATGATGACGCAGCGCAGCGTCTCGCCGCTGGCGTCGAATCCCTCCCAGAAGGCCTTAAGCGCAAAAAGCGATGAAGTCGGCTCGCTGATAAACCGGTCGCGCAGGCGACGAGGAGATGAGTTGCGCTGCTGGCAGTTGAGTTCCAGACCCGCACGGGCCATCTTGGGCTCAACGCGGGCGTACAGGTCTTCCATGTCGCGCCGATTGGTGAACAGTGTGAGCACCGATCCGCCCATGGCAAGATGGGCGTCGACCAGCACGCGCTCGAGCGCCGTAAGATAGCTCTCACGATCGCGCGGATCGGGGATATCACCCGCAACGACTACAGCCATGTTCGAATCGAAGTCGTAGCTCGAGTCCAAGTGCAACGATGAGGATGTTGAAGCACCGATGCGATCGAGGCCGACCGCGTGGTTAAAGTGTTCAAAGCTTTTGGACACCGTCATGGTCGCCGAGGCAAAGATAGCCGTGTGAACCTCGGGCAGCCACTCGGTTGCCAAGGCCTCGCCAATGTCGATGCGCTCTGCGGTCATTGACTCTCCGCCGGCACGCAACCTGCGATTGACCTGCAGCGAATACACGTAGTGTTCATCGGTGCCGTCAATGATGAGTTTGAGGTTCTCGGCCAGCTCGTGCAAGCGGCGCGAGATATCACCCAGGTCGACAACAACCTCGGGCTTGTCGGCGGCGACGGCTTGCACCAGCGCGTCGACGCTCTTGTCAGCCTGTTCCAACGCGTCGATGGCAGCGTAGGCCGACTGTAAGAAATCATGCCAGTCGTCAGATTCGCGCAGTTCGGGGCCAATCCATAGATTGGCATTGTCATAACCCCCACGGGCACGGCGGCCGAGCTCGCGAACGCCATCGAACACGTCGGCGATTGCCATGCTCGCGCGCGCAACCGTCGACGTCGCCTTGGCAGTAAGGCCCAGATAGAGCGTAGAGCCCTCGGAGGTTGCCAAATCACGGGAAACCTGGCTTAGCGCGCCGGTGCTCGAGCCACCCAGGCGCTCAAACAGAACGCGTGACTCGTCCGCCGACACCACGCGCGCCCACTGGCGGCGCGCCTCGCGCTCGATGGAATGGGCCTCGTCGATTACCCAATGACGAATCGGAGGCAAAATCCTGCCCTCGGCCGCAACGTTGCGGAACAGCAGGGAATGGTTGGTGACCACCACATCGGCATGCGCCGCACGACGGCGAGCGCCGTGGACCAAACATTTATCAGGGAAAAACGGGCAGAGGCGACGAGCACACTCGCGCGAGGCCGTCGTAAAGTCGGGGCGGTTGACGCTGCGCCACCGAATGCCAAGTGAGTCGAGGTCGCCATCGGCTGATTGGCAGACGTACGCCATAATGACCGCGACCGCCGTGAGCGTGTCCGCCGGATCGCGCTTGGTGGTAATCTCGGCCTGGCCGCGGCTCATGCGCTCAAGCTTGCGCAGGCACGGATAGTGGTCATACCCCTTGAGAGCGCAAAATGACAGACCACCGTCCAGTTGCTCGGCAAGTTTTGGCAGCTCATGGTACATGAGCTGGTCGGCGAGATTGTTCGATTTGGTCGCAATACCAACCGTGATGTTGTTACGGCGTGCTGCCTCGGCAAAAGGCACCAGATAGGCCATCGATTTGCCGACGCCCGTGCCCGCCTCAATTACACGATGAGTGCCCGTGACCAGCGCATCGCGGACCTCGAGCGCCATCGCAATCTGCTCATCACGCGGCTCGTAGGTGGGGTACATGCGATTGACCAGGCCACCTGGCGCATAGTCTGCCTCAATCTCCTCACGACTCGGCATCTTGAGGACCGGCAGTTCGTCGGCGTCCACCCGATCGTCGGCGCGATCGGCCTTGAGAACGTCAGCACGAGCGGCGCTGAGAGAGAAGATAGAACCAGGGTTCTGCCCTGCCAAGAATGAGAAGATAGGACGATAGGACCAAGGCACATCCGGATGCATGTCGGCTAGGCGCGCCATGAGGCCCTGGGGCAAGTCGGTGAGCGCCACGAGCAACACGCGCCATACGCCACACAGGGCGTCGACGTCGGCATTGGCACGGTGTGATACCGAGTCACAGCCAAACAGATCGGCCATAAAAGACAGCTTGTGCGAGGCCAGGCGCGGAAGCGCGATTCGCGACAGCGCCAGCGAATCGATCCAAATATCGCTCACGTTGACGCCGCCTTTGACCGACTCGATAAACGAGCGGTCGAACGTGGCGTTATGTGCGATCACCGGGCAACCACCGACAAAATCGGCGAGAGCGGCGACGGCCTCAACGGCCGACGGGGCATCTGCCACATCGGCATTTGTAATGCTCGTGAGCTCGGTAATCTCGGCGGGAATCAGCTGCTTGGGATGCACGAAGGTATCGAAACGGTCGACGATCTCGCGGCCCGAAAGACGGGCCGCCGAGATCTCGATCAGTTCATTGTCCTGCACCGAAAGACCTGTGGTCTCGGTATCGAGGACAATCACATCTTCCTCGATAAGACCAAAGGACTGCGTTTTGGCGCGTTCGGCAAGCGTGGCATAGGAGTCGATGACAAACTGCGGCGTTCCTGACGAAACCGCGTCCTCGATTAGCATGCAATGCCCGCTCGACGAAGGCCCATACGGATCAGGCTGTCACAGACCTGCGGGAACGTCATGTCGTCGGTGTGGCGGATCTCGTCCGGATACAGCGACGTATCGGTCATGCCGGGAATGGTATTGGTCTCGAGGATAACGGGGCCGTCCTCACTCACGATAAAGTCGCTGCGCGAGATACCCAGGCAACCGAGGGCCTTGTGAGCAGCACAGGCAAGCTCCTGGGCACGAGCGTAATTCTCGGGTGAAATCTGCGCCGGAATGCGATGGATGTCCGTAGGGTCGACATACTTCACGTCCAGATCGTAGAACTCACAGTCCTCGGGCTTACGAATCTCGACAATCGGCAGAGCGCGCACGTCATCTTCGCCGTATACGCCGACGGTGATCTCGGTACCCTCGATGCACTTCTCGACCAGTACTTTGTCGCCGTACTCAAACGCCTTGGCGATTGCCGCGGGCAGCTCGGAGGGCTCATGGACCAGGGAAATGCCATAGCTGGAACCGTTGACGGCCGGCTTCACAAAGCAGCGCTCGCCACAAACCTCGACGATATGATCGATATCGACTTCATCGCCCACCTCGAGCGCAAGGCCGGGGGCAATGGGAATGCCCGCCTTGGCGTACAGGAGCTTAGAGACCTCCTTGTCGGCACCGCAGGCGCTGGCAAGCACGCCCGAAGCCGTGTAGGGGATACCCAGGGTCTCCATGGCGCCTTGCATGGCGCCATCCTCGCCGCCGGCACCGTGCATGGCGATAAACGCCACGTCAAAGCCGCCGGTTGCCATGGTTACCATAAAGTCATCAGCGGCCGTATCGAGCAGCTCCACCGAGGTGTAGCCGGCTTCCTTCAGTGCCACCACAACGTTCTTTCCCGAATTAAGTGAGATCTCGCGCTCAGCGGAATGACCGCCCGCCAAGACCGCTACGTGCATGTTCTCTAGGCTTTTACCCGGCATGGGCAGACTCCTCCTCTATAATTTCTGCAGCTGATACCATATTGTAGCGATACCCTCTACGTTTCCCCAAAATCGAAAGGCTTCCATGAATCCCAGGACTAAATCTCAGGACATTCGCGACTTGAGCCAAAACGATATTCGCGAGCTCGTGGCCGAGCTTGGCCAGCCCGCCTTCCGCGCGAAGCAGCTCATCGAATGGGTCTTTGAGAAGAACGTTTGTTCGTTCGACGACATGACCAACCTTCCCAAGGCTTTCCGCGAGCAGCTTAAAGAGGCTTTTGCCTTTGATACGCCGACTGAACTCACCAAGCAGGTTTCCAAAGATGGCTCGCGCAAGTATCTGCTCGAGTACCACGACGGCATTTCCGTCGAAACTGTCGGTATGCCCCGTCGCAACAAGCTTTCCGTCTGCGTTTCCACCCAGGCAGGCTGCGGCATGGGCTGTGCCTTTTGCGCTACCGGCCTCAACGGCCTCAAGCGCTCTCTGACCGCTCAAGAGATCGTCGACCAGGTACTTCATGTATCCAACGACTTTGGCGAGCGCGTCACGAGCGTTGTCTTCATGGGCCAGGGCGAGCCGTTTGCCAACTACGACGAGGTTCTCAAGGCGTTGCGAATCCTCAACGACCCCGATGGCATCGGCATCGGTGCTCGTCACCTCACCGTCTCTACCAGCGGCGTTATTCCCGGTATTCGCAAATTTGCCGACATCCCCGAGCAGTTCACGCTTGCCGTTTCCCTGCATTCCGCCATCCAGTCGACACGCAATAAGCTAATGCCCGGTGTTAAGAAGTACACGCTACTTCGCCTTCACGAGGCGCTTCAACTCTACACCGAGAAGACTGGCCGCCGCCCGACCTATGAGTATGCCATGATCGAAGGCGTCAACGATACGAATCCCGAGATGCAGGCGCTCTGCGACTTCTGCGAGGGAACGTTGTGCCACGTCAACCTGATTCAGCTTAACGACATCGAGGGCAGCCCGCTCAAGCCGTCGCCGATTCATAAGGTTGAGGATCTTCAGCGTCGTCTTGAGTCCCGTGGCATCGAGACCACGATTCGTAACTCCCGTGGTAACGATATTGACGCCGCTTGCGGACAGCTGAAGCAGCGCTTCAAAGTTCAGAAGAACGCATAGGGGAGTCGCACCCCAAAACGTTTCATGTGAAACATCGAACGGCCCCGGTTACAGGAGTGAACTGCCTCCCATTTCTTGGATACGAGAAATGGGAGGCCCTTTTATGGCTGGAAACGCTTTGTACGACGTCGGTCTGAGGCTGCGCGCGGCCGAGCTGTACGACATGGGGCGAGG
>CABUUJ010000065.1 GCA_902494715.1 uncultured Collinsella sp. | reverse complement strand
GTGGGGGTTAAGTTTCCTGCTCTACAGTCCTGCTCACGACGGAGGCCACATTAAGTGGCCTCCTGTTCGTGCGGAACTCGCGATAAACTTAACCCCCACACCCCTCACGCGGCGGGCAACCGTCGTTGGGCTTATCGCTGACACGATTAAACCGCTTGTATATCGTCTGCTGGCTTGGCACGGTACAATACTTGCAGCTTTAATTCATGAATTAGTGGAGTTATTGATGGCAGAATCTCGTGCGGAGCGTAAGGCTCGTCGTGCTTTGATCGAGGCGGCTGAGGGGTCGGGGGAGAAAAAATCTTCTAAGAAATCCAAGTCGTCTCTAAATGCGAAGGGTCAGTCGGCTAAGGGCAAGGCTAAGGCCAAGCGTCCCGGCTCTCGTCGGAACGAGGATAAGGCATCTCAGACTCGCTCCAAGCGCTCACATAAAGATCAGGTTTCGTCTGCGCGTAAGGCTGTGGACCCCAAGTCTCCCTGTTCGATCATGAAAGCTTGCGGTGGGTGCACGGCGCTCAATCGTCCTTATAAAAAGCAGTTGGCAGCTAAGCAGGCTGCTATGGAGGAGCTTTTTGCTGCTCTTTGCGAGCGCGAGGGTATTAGCGTCGACTCCATTCGCGGTATGGGAGTCACCCTGGGCGACCCGGGCAAATATCCTGCGCCGCGTGGCTTTCGTCATAAGGCTGCCACTCCCTTTGCTCCCGGTAAGGAGGGCGCCGTCCGTTGCGGTTTCTTTGAGCGCGGCACGCACAAGATCGTTGCCGTACCCGAATGCCCCGTCGAGGCACCGGGCGCCCGTCAGATTCTCAACGGCATCGCACGCGAAGCTGAGCGGCTGCATATTCCCGCCTTTAATGAGGACAAGCATCTTGGTTTGCTTCGCTATGCCGTCGTCCGCTGCGGTTGGCGTACCGACCAGGTCATGGTCACGCTCGTGACCGCTCAGCGCGACTTGCCGCATGCGCAGGAGTTCTTTGAGGCTGTCGCCGCACTCAATCCGCACATCGTCACCGTCGCCCAAAACATCAACGGACGTCCCGGCAACGCCATCCTCGGCGAGGAAACCCGCATTGTATATGGCGCCGAGTGCATGCGCGACCAGCTGCTCGGCTGCGAGTTCGATATCTCCCCCACCGCGTTCTACCAGACCAACCCGCAGCAGACCGAGCTGCTCTATCAGCTCGCGATTGACGGCATGGACCTGCAGCAGGGCGACGTACTCATGGATGCCTATTGCGGTAGCGGAACTATCGGCCTGTGCGCAGCTAAAGATGCCCAGAACAAGGGTATCGGCATTATGCTGCTCGGCGTTGAGCGCAACCCGGCGGGCATTGCCGACGCACGTCGCAATGCCGAGCTCAACGGCCTCACCCGCAGCGCTTGGTTTATGGCCGACGACGCCACCGACTACATCCTGGATGCCGCCGACAACAACGAACGCGTCGACGTTCTTTCCATCGACCCGCCGCGCGCCGGCTCCACGCCCGAGTTCCTCGAAGCTGCCTGCGCACTTAAGCCGCGCCGCATCACCTATATCAGCTGCAACCCCGTGACCCAAGAGCGCGACCTGCACCAGCTCCTCGACGGAGGCTATCGCCTGCTCAAGATCACGCCAGTCGACATGTTCCCCCATACCGACCACACCGAAACCGTAGCGGTCCTCGAACGCTGCTAACCAACCTCAGTAGATTTTTGGGACAAGAAGGGGGGCGACCCGTCTGGGCCGCCCCCCTTCGCTTGGTTTATAAATTCCGCTACATCCCCTTGCGCAGGTCGCACACACCGGCTGCCGCCATCTCGCGCAGCAGCGTCTCGCGATCGCGCGTCACGATCAGATCCAGCGGGAAGTGAATCTCGTCGAGCATCTTGCGAGCGTAATCGAGCTTACCAATTGCCATGCCAATGTGCGCATCGGTCGAAACGCCAATGCCCACGCCCAGCTCGGCGCAGCGCTCGGCGATCTTGCGGCATACGACCCAATGCTCAGTGTCGGCACCGTGTTCAAGACTATGGTTGTTGATCTCGATAATCTTGTGCTTGGCCTTAGCCGCCAACAGCACCTCGTCGATATCGAACGGCACGCCCGAACGCCCCGTGTGACCCAGCATGAACACCTTGGGGTGCTCCAGGGCATTGATATACATCTCGGTCGTCTGGGCCAGCGTCGCGCCTTCAGCAATCTGCGGATTATGCACGCTCGCAACCAAATAATCCAAATTACGCGTAACCAAATCGAACAGCGAATGCTGACGGCTGTACGAATCGCCGGCAATATCGAGCGTGACAGGAGTGTCCTCGCCAAACAGGCTTCCGTCCAGCGAAACGATATCGGCCTCGGCACCACGCAGCACCAGCACGCCGCTCCAAATGCGCGGCCAGATATCCTGGTTGATAAAGAACTGGTAACTGCGCAGGTCATTGGGGCAAGCCGTAACCATAGAGCTCAAATGGTCGGCAGATCCGAGCACCTGCAGACCACGCTCTGCCGCCCAGTACACATTCTCCTCAATGGTCGAATATGCATGCGCAGAGAACATCGTATGGGTATGAATGTCACAAGAAAGCAGGTAGGGCATCAGGTCTCCTTATCTGGCACGGCCGTCGCTTATATTCATTGTACGCATAGCCTTCGATAGTCGTAAAACCACTCCATCCCAAAGACACAACGTCCATGACAACGGGGTCCGGCTTAACACCAAACCCCGTTTCACGTAAAACATTGTAGGCAGAGCGCTTTACTTTTAACGATACTCGTCCGCCAACTGTTTCCAAGCGGGTAGCGAATTGACAATCGTTTCGTAGCTCACGCAATAGCCCAGGCGGAACCAACCCGGCATACCAAAGCTGTCCGAGGGAACCGCAAGCAACTCATACTTCTTTGCGCGCTCGCAAAACGCATTCGCATCGGGCTCGAGTGCCTTCACCCACAGGTAGAAAGCACCGTCCGGCTCAACATAGGTATAGCCGTAGTCCGTCAAAGCATCGGTGAGCGCCGTGCGGTTGCGGGCATAGGCCCCGACATCACTCGGCTCATCGATGCAATCAATGATCACGCGCTGGAAGAGTGCCGGTGCGCATACAAAACCCAGCGTACGGGCAGCACCCGCAACAGCCGGCATCAGACGGGCAGCCTGCGGATTGGTGTTGGGAACCAAGATCCACCCCACGCGCTCACCCGGCAGCGACAGCGACTTGGAATACGAGTAGCACACGATGGTGTGCTCGTAGATCGAGGGCACCCAAGGCACCTCGGCACCGTACACGATCTCGCGGTACGGCTCATCCGAGATGAGCATAATCGGATTCTCGGGATCGCGCTGAGCGTTGGCCTCGCGCAGAACATTGGCCAGTCGCGTCAGCGTGTCGCGCGTATATACGGCACCGGTCGGGTTGTTGGGCGAGTCGATAATGACGGCTGCCGTCTTGTCGGTAATCGCCTTGAATACGTTATCCACGCTCAGCTGGAATGTGTCCTCGTTGGCAAGCGCCTCGACACACGTGCAGCCGGCCTTCTCAATCCAAACGCGATACTCCGGAAAGTACGGGGCGATAACAATAACCTCGTCGCCCGGGTTCGTAACGGCGTTGAGCGTGCAGGTGAGCGAAGCCGCGGCACCAACCGTCATAAAGACGTCCTTACCCTCATAGTTCGTTCCAAAGCGGCGGTTGAGCGATTCGGCGACGGCTGCTCGACATTGCGGCAGGCCCGGAGCGGGAGTGTAGCCGTGCAACTGGTCACTCGGCAGCCCCAAGGCCTTCTTAATGGACTCCGCCACGGCAGCCGGCGCCGGAACACTCGGGTTGCCCAGCGAAAAATCGAATACGTTCTCCGCACCGATCTGTGCCTTGCGCTCAAGGCCATAGCTAAAAATCTCACGGATGATGGAGCTTTCCGCACCGCGAGCATACATAGTTTCGTTGATCATCTGTTCCCCTTTCGCATAGGCGCTATTGTACGCTTTAGCCGAGCAAAGTGCCGCAGCAATGTTGATTGGGGACAGACTTAAATGCGTGAAAACGCTCATTTAAGTCTGTCCCCAATCAACAGACGGCCCCATATCGCTCAAAAGAAAAAGCCTCCGCAGGTTTCCCCGCGGAGGCTTTCGCCACAAAGACTATTTGTCGGCATCGGCATCGGCATCGACGACGGCATGGTCATCGTCAGCATCATCGGATGCGGCTTCGGCATCCTCCTGCATGGCCGCCTGCGCAAAGGCCGCGGCATCAGCCGCCAGCTCCTCCTCGCTCATACGAGGCGCGCGCTTCTTGGTCGGCATGCCGGCCGCCTTGGCATTGCGCTCCTCCTTGGCCGCCAGGATATCGCCCTCGCGCTCAAGGTACGCATCCCACTCGTTGTCGAGCAGGGCGTTCACGGCGTCGCCTTCGACGGTCTCGCGCTCAAGCAGCACCTTCGCCATCAAATCGAGTTGATCGCGACGGGCGTCCAGGATCTCGACCGCACGACGATGGGCCTCACGCATAATGCGCTGAACCTCGATATCGATGCGGCGCGCCGTCTCCTCGGAGTAATCCTGGTGATCGGCGTAATCGCGACCAAGGAACACCTGATGTTGCGCCTCGCCAAACACTTGCGTGCCCAGCTCCTCGCTCATGCCCAGGCGCGTGACCATCTCGCGCGCCATCTTGGTTGCGCGCTCCAGATCGTTGCTCGCGCCCGACGTAATGTCATCGCACATGAGCTCCTCGGCAACGCGACCGCCCAAGAACACGGCGAGCTCGTCGAGCATCTCGTTCTTGGTCTTGAGGAAGTGGTCCTCCTGCGGAAGCTGCAGCGTGTAGCCCAGAGCCTGACCGCGGCTGACGATCGAAATCTTGTGGACCGGATCGGAGTGCTCCAGGATGTGGCCCACCAGGGCGTGACCGCTCTCGTGGTAGGCAATCGTGGTGCGCTCGGCCTCGGTCATCACGCGGCCCTTGCGCTGCGGTCCGGCAATCACGCGCTCCATCGACTCCTCGACCTCGTCCATCGAGATCACGGAACGATGACGGCGAGCGGCCAGCAGCGCAGACTCGTTGAGCAGGTTCGCCAAATCGGCACCAGTAAAGCCAACGGTCATCTGGGCGAGCTTCTCAAACTTAACGTCCTCGTCCATCGGCTTATTCTCGGCATGCACGCGCAAGATCTGCTCGCGGCCCTTTACGTCCGGACGATCGACCGTGACCTGGCGGTCAAAGCGACCGGGGCGCAGCAATGCCGGGTCCAGAATATCGGGGCGATTGGTCGCGGCGATCAGGATGACCGACTCGCTTTCCTCGAAACCGTCCATCTCGACCAGCAGCTGGTTGAGCGTCTGCTCGCGCTCGTCGTGACCGCCGCCCAAGCCAGCTCCGCGCTGACGTCCCACAGCATCGATCTCATCGATGAAGATGATTGACGGGGCCTGGGACTTGGCCTCCTTAAAGAGGTCACGCACACGGCTGGCGCCGACACCTACGAACATCTCGACAAAGTCGGAACCCGAGATGCTAAAGAACGGCACGCCCGCCTCGCCGGCAACGGCCTTGGCCAGCAGCGTTTTACCGGTGCCCGGAGGGCCAACCAGCAACACGCCACGCGGGATCTTGGCGCCCAGCTTGCGATAGCGATCCGGATCGCTCAAAAAGTCACGGATCTCCTCGAGCTCCTCGACTGCCTCGTCCACGCCGGCAACGTCTTCAAACTTGACCTTGGGGCGTGTGGCCTCGTTGGTCTTGGCGTTGGTCTTGCCAAACTGCATGTTCCTGTTGTTGGCGCCCATCATCTGGCGCATAAAGTAGAACATGATGGCGATAAGGGCGATCGTCGGAAGCACACTCATCGCCAAGTCGCCCCAAAAATCGGGATCGTTGGTGTTGACGATGTACTTGGTATCGGGATGCTCCGCCATGAGCTCGGCAAGCGAATCGGAGCCGACATAGGTCGAGGAGAAGCTCTTGAGCTCGCTCGTATCGCCCTTGTCCTTCTTCGTCTTCCAGTAATGACCCGTCACGCTTCCGTCTTGAACCGTATAGGTCAGATCTTCGACGCGATCCTGCTTGATGGCGCTCACCATCTCGCTCGTCGCGAGCTTAACGGTATTGCTGGAATTGGCAAAGCCGGAGCCCATGTTAAAGAAGGCGTAGCCCAGAAGCGCGCAAGCCAAAATAAAATACAACCAGCCCGTACGCGTGGGCCTCTTGCCTCCGGGCATCCCCGGGATCTTAGGCTCCCGGGGAGTCTGGGAATTGTTATCGTTACGGTCGTCGGGCATCTTACGAATAAACCTCCGGTTTCAAAATGCCCAGATACGGAAGGTTACGATAGCGCTCGGCATAGTCGAGGCCGTAGCCCACCACAAAGGCATCGGGGCAATGGGTTCCAACATACTTGGGCGTGATGGCCGAGACGCGGTCCTCAACGTCCTTCCACAGGAAGGCGGCGACCTCCAGAGAAGCGGGCTTGCGGCTCTCGAGGTTCTTCATCAGATACTTGAGCGTCAGGCCCGAGTCCAGAATGTCCTCGACGATCAGCACGTCGCGATCGCGGATGTCGATATCCAGGTCCTTAATGATACGCACGATACCCGAGGACTTCACACCGTCGCCGTAGCTCGAAACAGCCATGAAATCGATGTTGGTCGGCAGCTCGATCTTACGCATCAGGTCGCCCATAAAGACCACGGCGCCGCGCAGGACCGCAATCAGCACCAGATCCTTACCCGCATAGTCGCGAGTAATCTGCTCGCCTAGGCGAGAGACGATACCGTCGATATCCTCCTGCGTGAACAGAACCTTCTCGATATCCGGATGTTGAGAAGCCATGACAACCCTTTCTTGTGTTTATCGCCCACACACCGCCGTATGGACGCGAACTACACATTCTAGCAGCGCACGGGGTAAATTTACCAGCCCGTGCGCCATCAGCGCGGGAATACCGTCAACGTCGCACAGAATAGCAGGCGTGGGACGCTATTCCGCATCGACCACGCGGAGCAGATATGCCACGCGCGTTGCGGCCGTGCACTTAAAACGCTCGTCCGCGCGAACTCCGGCGACCCACACCACGGCACCCCCCGGCGCCGTCCTCACCATGGGCACGCCGGCCCGCTCGGAAACGGGAATGCGAGCCTCACCTAGCAAGTCGGATACTTTCTTGCTTCGGCCACTCATCCCTAACGGGCACATCACGTCTCCCGGTGCGGGACCGTCCACCCACAGGCGTGCCAATCGCGCCTCGGCAGGGATCTCGCCACGCGAGCCCGCCAGAATCCGCTCACTATCGCTGTCGGCAAAACCCAGGGCAGCCGCGTCTACCAAAGCTGTCACTTCCCCGGCAGCCGCAAGCTCACGGGCGCGGCGCACGATATCGCATCCCGGCTCAACGGCCATCGGTTCTGTGACCAGCATACGTCCCCCGCCCAACGGCAAACGACCAGGTACGGTAACCCAGTCCGCGACCAGGCCCTCGCGAGCCGCCGGCGCCTTAAACGCCAGCATGCCAAACTCAATGCGTGCGTCAATCCCCGCCGGAAGCGTGACCGAGCCGGCGCCCTCGGCAACGCAGGAAAGGACTCGCTCCACATGTCGCATCTCTGGACGAGCGTCCGGATCGATGCGCTTAATCGCCAGTCGCACGATGCGCCGCGCGATTACCACCTCGGCCGCAGCAAGGCGCCTGGCATCGAGCACCAGCGCGCCCGCCGCCTCCTTACGCAGGCAGCTTCGAAACGCCTGTGCCGAAAGCTGAGACAAAAACGCGTCCTCATCGCCTAAGATCTCGCAGGCGGCGCCAATCGTCTTGCAGACGCTCGCGTTGCGCTGCGCCACCACCGGCATCACTCGATGGCGCACGTAGTTTCGCAGATACGAGATATCCTCATTGCTCTCGTCTTCACGCCACGGCTGACCATGTACCTGTAGATAGCCCACGAGCTCGCCATGAGTTAGGTCGAGCAAGGGACGCACCACGATATTCCTCCGGCGAGGAATGCTCGATAGGCCAGCGGGCCCCGAACCCTTAATCGCGTTCATCAAAAACGTTTCCGCGCGATCCGAAGACGTGTGCGCGGTGCAGATACGAGCCGCCGTTCGCGGTGCCCCCGTCTGGGCGCAGAGCTCGCGAACATACCTCCGCGCCGCGGCATAGCGCACCTCGCGGGCCGCGGCCTCAATATTGCCCGACTCCCCATCAAAATAAGCGTGCTCCACGCACAGCGGTAAACCATATTGCGCGCAGAGCTCACGCACAAAGGCCTCGTCGCCATCGGACGCCTTGCCGCGCAGATGATGGTTTACATGCAGCACATGCAGGCGCTCGCGAGCAATGGGGGCAACACCGCGTCCGTCTTGGATATCCAGCTTTGATGTGCACGCCATAAGAAGCAGTGCCGTCGAGTCCGCGCCGCCTGATACCATGAGCACGACAGGAGCAGCCTGCTGCCTCGTCCGGGTCTCATCGACTGCCCCAGGCACGGCATGGTGTCCGTAATGCTGTGATACCGTTGGCATGCGCTTCCTCCTCTATTCGTCCGCACCCATTGTATCCTTTGGAATCTTATGTCTTGCCTGCACCTTCATATCCTCGGCAGTGGCTCTAAAGGCAACTGCGCACTCATAGAGGGCCCGCAGGGGCTCATTATGGTCGATGACGGACTGTCTCGCCGCGAGACATTAAAGCGCATGGCAGAACTGGGGCTCTCGGCAGACAACGTCTCGGCTCTTCTTATTACTCATGAGCATAGCGATCACATCAAGGGCCTCAATGTCTGGTGCAAGCATTGGCACGGCCCCCTCTTTGCCAGCAGGGGCACTCTTTCGAACAAAGAAAATCTTTCGCATCTGCCTGTCGAGGAATTCGATCCCGGCGACGCCCTGTCCATTGCCGGCATCCACGTGCAAACCTACTCAACATCACACGATGTCATCAATCCAGTCGGTTATCGATTCGACGCCCTCGATGATTTCATCGGCTTTGCCACCGACACCGGAGAGCTATCGAGCCAAGCCATGAACACCCTCAAAGATTGTCGAGTCCTTGCGCTCGAAAGCAACCATGATGTGACCATGCTGCGCGAGGGAGAATATCCCCGCTTTCTTCAGGAGCGCATCCTGTCTGCAAGGGGACACCTCTCCAATGGCCAAGCCGCCGAAGCCGCGCGCGAACTTGTTACCGATCGCACCGAACAGCTCATTGCCATGCATATCAGCCAAGATAACAATCGTCCGAGCCTTACCGTCAAAAGCTATGCCAAAGCTCTGGCCGCAACCCTGGATGACGAGGTCGGCAGCTCCGCAACCCTTCTCCAAGGATCGCGAAAACTCTCGATACGCCCTGCGAGTCAGTATCAGCCGGCGACCATTCAATAGACTGTCCTAGACAGCAAAAGGGGCCGAGAATCGCTTCCCAGCCCCTTTTGCTGTCTTTTAATAGCGCAGAACACCAACGAAGTTAGTCGATGGAGATCTTCGTAACGTTCTTCTTCTCGACGATCTTGGGAACCGTAACGGTCAGGATGCCGTCAGCGTACTTAGCCGAGAGGCCCTCGCTCGAAGCGTCCTTTAGATACACGCCACGCGTCGCGCTGTACGAGCTGAACTCCTTCTGCAGGAAGTTCTTGCCCTCGTTCTCCTCGTCTTCCTCGACATTCACGCTAATGGACAGACGACCCTCGTTAAGCTCGACATCGATATCGTCCTTGGCGACACCGGTCAGATAGGCCTTGACCTCATAGCCGTCGCCCTTATCCTCAACGTCAACGGGAAACGCCTTGGAAGCAATCGAGTTGTTTGCAAGGTCGGTCATATCATCAAACAGATCGAACAGCGAGCTAGCAGAAGGACGAACACCAAAAACCGAACGATAAGGAACCATGCTTGCCATGTTTACCACTCCTTTTAGGACTGCCGAGCCATCTTCTAGGTGACTGGGACTTCTTTTGACGCTCTTATATATGCCCACACAGTGCTTATATATACATCGACTATAAAGTTTTTTGAGTCCAGTACTATAAGCATATCTAAGTGTGTATGACTCAGGTTTTAATAAGGTTAAGGTTCTTTGAACCAGAGCTTAAATAACAAGTATGTTCGCAGCTACAAATAACAAGGGGCTTACAATGAGCGCGTACACGTTGTTGGTAACGAGCTAAAGGGCATCATGGACGACCAGAACCAGAACAAAATGTTTATGCAGACGCAGGGGGAAGAAACTTCCACGCAGCCGCCACGGTTCCATCGCCCCCACATCTCGCAAGAGCCCATTAATGATCCTGAGCCCGAGTATGTGACAAGAAATCGATATCAAACGCTCGAGGATGCCCAAACGGGACGTAAACATATGGGCGTCGCCTCGGGAGACCCTGTATATCTGAAAGACGCACCATTATCTAAAAACAGCGCAGCTAGTGATGAGCCACTGAAAGCATCCGCCGCTCATCAACAAAGAGGTCCTCGACCAAAGCAAACCTTGACGCATTCGGCTCGCTATCTCGAAACGCCAAAACAAGGAAAATCGATCTTCGTTTCGTCAAGTAAACGACACAAGCAGCATCGAATGACAATCCTGCTTTTGATCATTGCGGCTATAGCAGTTGCCCTTGTTATTCGTTTTATTTTCTTTAAATAAAAGCTCAATACCAAAAAGAATTAAATCGTCTGGCGTAAATGAGTCATTTATGCCACACAAACGCAAAAAAGGGGGAGGCCGCGAGGCCTCCCCCTTCTCAGTTCAAGCGTACGGATCGGTGCCGTCCACCGGTCAGCGGCGCCCTGGCCTCCCACGGGCTGACCCCGCAGTACTCTCG
>CABUUJ010000064.1 GCA_902494715.1 uncultured Collinsella sp. | reverse complement strand
GAGGGCCTACGAGGCATGGGTCGAGGCCGGACTTCCGCTCGATTGGGACAGGCAGGCCTTCGAGGCCGAGCGCGAAATGGATTCTAAAAAACACCTTGCCAAATAGGAGCGTCAGGACGAAGGAACCCCCGCCGCACGTAGTGCGCAGCGGGGGTTCCTTCATGTCCGAGGACGTCCGCGAAGGTCAGCCCTCAGATCCTGCGGTGGGAGACTTAGGCCTCGTTGTACACCGTCTTGAGCTTCAGCAGGTGCTGATAGCGGTCCATAGCGGCCTGCTCATTCTCCTTGAAGAGCTCCTCGGCGCGCTCGGGGAAGGAACGCGTCAGCGAAGCGTAACGGGCCTCGTTCATCAGGAACTCCTGATAACCGCCCGCGGGCTCCTTGGAATCGAGCGAGAACTTCTTGCCGGCAGCAGCCTCGGGGTTGAAGCGGAAGAGGTTCCAGTAACCGCACTCGACAGCCTTCTTCATCTCGGCCTGGCAGTTCTGCATGCCACCCTTCTTGATGGAGTGCATCTCGCAGGGGCTGTAGCCGATGATGAGGGACGGACCGTCGTAGGCCTCGGCCTCGTGGATGGCCTTGAGGGTCTGAGCCGGGTTGGCGCCCATGGCGACCTGCGCCACGTAGACGTAGCCGTAGCTCATGGCGATCTCGGCCAGGGACTTCTTCTTGGTCACCTTACCGGCAGCGGCGAACTGAGCGACCTGGCCCAGGTTCGAGGCCTTGGAGGCCTGACCACCGGTGTTGGAGTAGACCTCGGTGTCGAAGACGAAGACGTTGACGTTGTGGCCGGAAGCCAGGACGTGGTCCAGGCCACCGAAGCCGATGTCGTAGGCCCAGCCGTCGCCGCCGAAGATCCAGAAGGACTTCTTGGTGAGGTAAGCCTTGTCGGCGAGGATCGCCTTGGAAGCGTCGCAGCCGCACTTCTCGAGCTCGGCAACGTAGGCAGCGGCAGCGGTCTTGGAGGCCTCGGCGTCGTTGACGGAGTCGATCCAAGCCTGGCCGGCGGCCTTGAGCTCATCGGACGGACCATCGGCAGCGATGATGTCCTGGGTAGCGGCGATCAGCTTCTTCTGGACGGCCTCGTAACCGACGGCCATGCCCAGACCGTGCTCGGCATTGTCCTCGAACAGGGAGTTGTTCCACGCCGGGCCGTGACCGTCCTTGTCCTTGCAGTAAGGAGCGGTGGCAGCGGGGTTGCCCCAAATGGAGGAGCAGCCGGTGGCGTTGGAGATGAACATGCGGTCGCCGGCAACCTGGGTCACCAGACGTGCATAGGCGGTCTCGGCGCAGCCGGCGCAGGAGCCGGAGAACTCCAGGTAGGGCTGCTTAAACTGGCTGCCCTTGACGTTGGCCGCGATGAGCTCCTTCTTCTCGGAGACGTTCTCGACCATGTAGTCCCAAACGGGCTGCTGGTCCATCTCCTGCTCGGTGGGAACCATCTCGAGGGCGCCCTTGGGGCAGACCTTGACGCAGTTGGTGCAACCCATGCAGTCGAGCGGGGACACAGCCATAGTGAACTTCATGCCCTTGGCCTTGGGGCCCATGGCGTCGAGCGTGCGGGTAGCCTCGGGCGCGGCGGCAGCCTCGTCCTCGGTCATCGCGAACGGACGGATGGTGGCATGCGGGCACACATAGGCGCACTGGTTGCACTGGATGCACTTGGTCTCGTCCCAGTGGGGAACGACCACGGCGACGCCGCGCTTCTCGTATGCGGAGGCGCCCAGCTCAAACTGGCCGTCAGCGCAATCGACGAAGGCGGAAACAGGCAGGCTGTCGCCGTCCATGCGATCGATGGGCTCGAGCAGGTTCTTGACCTGCTGGGCGATAGCGGACTTGGTCTCCTCGGAGAGCTCGACGGGAGCGGCATCCTCGGCAGTTGCCCAGTCGGCCGGAACCTCGAACTTACGGAAGGCGGTAGCGCCGGCATCGATGGCCTTGTGGTTGGCGTCGACGATAGCCTGGCCCTTCTTCATGTAGGACTTGGTAGCCGCGTCCTTCATGTACTGCAGGGCGTCCTCGGCGGGCAGGACCTTGGCCAGCGCGAAGAAGGCGGACTGGAGCACCGTGTTGGTGCGCTTGCCCATGCCGACCTTAGCGGCCAGGTCGATAGCGTCGATCAGGTAGACGTTGACGTTGTTGTTCGCGATGTAGCGCTTGGCCACGGCGGGCATGTGCTCGGCGAACTCCTCGTCGCTCCACTGGCAGTTGACCAGGAAGGTGCCGCCCGGCTTGACGTCGCGGACCATCTTGAAGCCCTTAACGATGTAGCTGGGGTTATGGCAGGCGACAAAGTCGGCCTTGGTCACGTAGTACGGCGAACGGATCGGAGAATCACCAAAGCGCAGGTGCGAGACGGTGACGCCGCCGGTCTTCTTGGAGTCGTACTGGAAGTAGGCCTGGACGTACTTGTCGGTGTGGTCGCCGATGATCTTGATCGAGTTCTTGTTGGCACCGACGGTACCGTCGCCACCCAGACCCCAGAACTTGCACTCGATGGTGCCGGGGGCTGCGGTGTTGGGCGCATCCTCGGCCTCGGGCAGGCTCAGGTTGGTCACGTCATCGACAATGCCGATGGTGAACTCGCGCTTGGGCTCGTCCTTCTTGAGCTCCTCGAAGACAGCGAACGCGGACGCGGGAGGCGTGTCCTTGCTGCCCAGGCCATAACGGCCGCCGACGACCTTGATGCCCGTCTTGCCGGCCTCGTAGAGAGCGGAGACGACGTCCTGGTAGAGCGGCTCGCCGATGGAACCCGGCTCCTTGGTACGGTCCATGACGGCGATCTTTTTGACGGTCTCGGGGAGAACGTCGACGAAGTGCTTGATGGAGAACGGACGGAACAGACGAACCTTGACCAGGCCGACCTTCTCGCCGTGAGCGTTGAGGTAGTCGATGACTTCCTCGAGCACGTCGCAGAAGGAGCCCATGCACACGACGACGCGATCGGCATCGGGAGCGCCGTAGTAGTTGAACAGGCCGTAATCGGTGCCGAGCTTCTCGTTGATCTTCTTCATGTAGCCCTCGACGACGGCGGGAAGCTCGTCGTAGACCTTGTTGCAGGCCTCACGGTTCTGGAAGAAGATATCGCCGTTCTCGTGGCTACCGCGGGTGTGCGGGTGCTCAGGGTTGAGCGCGTGATCGCGGAAAGCCTGGACGGCGTCCATGTCGCACATCTCGGCCAGATCCTTGTAGTCCCACATGGCGACCTTCTGGATCTCGTGGCTGGTGCGGAAGCCGTCGAAGAAGTTAAGGAACGGGGTCTTACCCTCGATGGCGGCAAGGTGAGCCACCGGCGAGAGGTCCATGACCTCCTGGACGTTGCCCTCGGCGAGCATGGCGAAGCCGGTCTGACGACAAGCCATGACGTCGGAGTGATCGCCAAAAATGTTCAGGGCGTGGGAAGCGACGCAACGCGCGGAGACGTGGAAGACGCCCGGGAGCTGCTCGCCCGCGATCTTGTACATGTTCGGGATCATCAGGAGCAGACCCTGAGAAGCCGTGTAGGTGGTGGTCAGAGCACCGGCGCCCAGCGAACCGTGAACGGTACCGGCTGCACCTGCCTCGGACTCCATCTCGACGACCTTGACCGGGGTGCCGAAGATGTTCTTGCGACCCTGGGCCGCCCACTGGTCGACATGGTCGGCCATCGGGCTGGACGGCGTAATGGGATAGATTCCCGCTACCTCGGTGTACGCATACGAAACATATGCGGCCGCCTCGTTGCCGTCCATAGACTTAAACTTACGCGCCATATACCCCTCTCCTCTCATATAGGTATACAGGCCCCGGCGATCGCCGGGATGTTGGCGTGATGGGATTTACGCTGTTGCTTCCAATCATCTGGCAGGCAGGCTCAGCAGCAGGTACGTGGCGTGGAGAGAAGACATGCCGAGGCGAGGGACAGCTGATGCGCCCCACAGACCCGACCGCCCGTCTTGCACATGACCGAGCGCCGCAAAGGCCGCATGCCGGATGCTCCCGGGCACGCCCCGGCGATGGGAAGCGCCCGCAACGGAAATCCGCATGCGGGTTTATTGTACCCCGCCGTCAAGTGTAATTTCGGCAAATATAGGCGGGCGGTAAAGGTTTACCTCGGGTGACCGCCAAGGGCCAAAATGGCCCCTCCATCCCCGGGCGACCGGCTCTGGCGCGCCAAGGAGTGTCCCCAGCCGGCAGAGAAAAGGAACGTCCCTATCTGCCGGCTAGAGAGCACCGAAGAGGATGGCGTAGGTAGTGGATTCGCCGAGCTTGAGCTCGTCGCCGGGATTGAGTTGGGCGGAACGGCCGGGCTCGACCTAAATGCAGACGCGCGTGGCCCCGTTTACCACCACGGTTCCGTTGGTGGACGACAAGTCCTCGACGTGCCAGATATTTTGAGCATCGCACCAGATATGGGCATGGCGGGCCGAGACATCGTCGCCGACCTCGGTAATATCACCCTCACCAGTGGCCAGCGCGCCAATCTCAACACCCTGCTCACTCGGCTGAATCCAGCGCGGGGCGCTCACGACAAAACTGTTTTGTACGCGCAGCAAGCCCAAGGGGTGCGCCGGGGCGGGTTCGCGTTCGCCCGCGGTCATCGACATGCCAAGCGAACGCGGCGTGGATGTGCCTCCGCCACAGGTCGCGTGCGCGTAGTCGATGGCATAGTTCACCGAGGACCGCACATCCGCCGAACAACCGACGGCGACAAACAGCACCAGCACGGCCTCGGCGCGCTCGGCGGGCATGAGTTCCGCCGCCTGGGACAGGCGATCGAGCGCGTTGCGATAGAGATTCGTGTCCTGGTGGCACTCTTCGAGCGCGCGTACCATCGGTTCACCTGCAGGACCGCACACCATATTGATCACAGCCGTGGAGTCCATGGGATTGCGCTGGCGCAGGGCCAGTTGCGACATAATACGCGCAGCCGAGGTACCGTATTCGGCAAAGTAGCGCTGCTGAAGCGTGCCGACCGGCGCGCGAACGATAAAGCGGGAAACCCAAGAGCGATCGGCGGCTCGGCTCTGCGGGCTGCGGCCGTCGGCGAGCGGACGGGACGAAAGCACCAAGCCGCACAGCTCGATATGGCTCAGATGCGCCGCGCGCTTAAAGATGTCAAACATGGCCCCGCATGGGGTGAGCTCAACTTGAGATGCCATGACCTAGGCCTCCTTGGTCGTAGAAATAGAATCGGACGATACTTCGACAGGTCCGCCAAAAGTACGGGCAGCTGCGGCTCCACCGGCAAGCGGAGTCGCCATCTGGGCTTTTGTGCGTCGCGGTGCCGAAACGGGAAGTTCAAAGGCAAAGCCCATCGCAAGCAAAAACCACGTAAGCGTATAGGTTGCAACCAGAGCGGCAACAAGGCCGCCCATCACGGCGCGTTGGGAAAATACGCTACATGCAGCCACAACCAGCACCGGAACCTCGCAGGCAGAAAGCGCAAGCACACCCTGCAGGAAGCCCGAGCGCCGATCGCGCGCAAGTGCCCCCGCGGCAACGCCGGCTATGCCTGGCAGCGCCAACGCCAGTGCGGCAATAATACCCGGTAGCGACCCAGACCACACGAGCGATCCCAAAGTCGCCGTCAAGCGAGCGCCCGACGCCAGCAGCGCGGCCGAAACCACGACCACAGCCCAAACCACGCCACAGACGACCGTCGCGCCGACCATCAGCGCGCGACGAACCGCGCGGCCGGACGCATCCATGGGGCACGGCGTGAGCGGCTCGCCGCGGAGCGAACGACCGACATTTTGCGCATAGTGGTCACAAAACGCCGAGAGCGCCGCCTCGACCGCCGCCGGCTCGGGACGATTTTTTTGATGGCTGGACAGACAGGCCATCACCACGTCGAACAGCTGGGCATCGACAAACGCCAGCGCATCGCGTAGCTCTTCGGAATCCGGCTCAAGCCCTAGCTGCTGGGCCTGCTCGGCCGCGGCGAGCGCCACATCGGGCTCACGACGAAGCAGCTGAGTCAAATCGCAACCGGGCGCATGGGCACCAATGGGATAGTCGGGCCGCGTGTCCATCTTGAGACGGTAGGGGCTGGCGATGTCGCGCGTCTTTTTGCGCGAACCCGAGGTGCCCGAAGTGCTCGGCGCGGCTTCGTATGGCACGACGCCGGCAATGAGCTCGTAAACCGTGCTTGCCGCGGCATAGACGTCAATCGCCGGCGACATACGCAAAGCGCGCAGGTCGGGAATATCGTCGGTGAGCATCTCGGGCGGGGCATAGGCAACCGTCGCGCGACGCAGCGTGGCATAACGCTCCGTAAACGACGCCTTGCCGCCGGTACCGGCCACGGCCGACGCAGGCTCAAGCGCCAGCGACGAGCCAAAGTCGATCAGGCACAGGTCAAAGGTGCCCTCGGCAAGCTGCCGGTCAAGCGGCAGGCGCGCCGTGCGCACCATAATATTAGCGGGCGAGATATCGCGATGGACAAAGCCCTCGCCCACCAGGCTCATACGGCAGAGCAGATCGAACAGGTCGCGACCCAGACGCGCCGCCACAAGCGGCGACAGGCGTCCGGCATCGTCCACGGCGAGTCGCGAACGCAAGCGGGCAAGCGTCTCGCCCTCGACCCATTCCATGACAATTGCAGGCACACCATCGACCTCGCCCCAGCCATAGAGACGGGGAAAGCCCTTAAGGCCCGAAAGGGCGCGGTGGCATTCATATTCCTCGCGAAACGCCGCCTTGAACTTGGCGACCAGCGCCTCGTGAGCGGCATCGTCGTCGAACTCATCGCGCGCCGGCAAGATGAGCTGCTTGAGCGCCACGGCCTCGCCTTGGGCGTTGACGGCACGCGTCACGCGGCCGATACCGCCACGGCGCATGGTGGCATCGTCGGCAAACAGCATCGTGAAACGACGCAGATAGGCAGGCAGTTCGTCCTGACCGAGCGCAATAGCCGGCTCAAACCCGTCGACACGCGCCAGGCGCAGGCCGACCATGGGATCGCGACCGAGCGATTGTGGTGTGGTGGATGCAAGATCGGTCATCATAGGGCAAGCGCCGCCACGTTATTGTTGAAGTTACCGAGCGCGACGTCATCATCGCCGTAATGGCCGACCCATTGACATAGGTTGGTGTAACAGCCCCACAGATTGGCATACTGCTGATACCACTTTGACCGGGGCGAGAATGTCTGACGACCGAACTCGGCTCGAATGACGAACATCTCCCCGACCAGGCTGTCGCACGGCCTGGGATCTCCCGTAGAGTTATAGGTCGAGACCACGTCATTGGCACGAGAAACATAGCCGTCGAGCATGTTGTACTTGGTCACAAGCCAACTGTGAATGCTCTCTTCCTCAGCAGCGGAAAGGCCACCGGAGTTTGCATCGTTGTCAGTGTTGCCGCCCGTCGAACCACCGTTTCCAGACCCTCCGGTAGAGGAACCCGACCCAGAGCCGCCGCCCGAACTCGACGAATCCGAGCCGGAGCCAGAAGTATCCGAGCTACCGGGCTTTCCGGACTGCTGGGCGTCCTGCCCCTTCTGCTGCTCGACCTTATTCACCGTTGCCGCCACGCTATTGTTGGACAACCGATCGATGATCTTGGTGTTGGTGAGCACGATGGTTTTGCCATTGGCAAGCGTGACTTCGTTGTCCGGGGCCTCGGCGCCGTCCGCATCGTCGGTGCCAAACACAATATGCGCGACCACACTTGCCCAAGCATATCCAGTCGTGGTGCCCAGGTCACTTTTGACCTCATGCCCCACGCGCGGTTCGCGTGCGGCATGCGCTTGCATCATGGACGGCACGGTCATGCCATAGGCAGAAACGCCAGCTATGACCAGCACCAGCGAGCACGATAGCAGTGCGTACGCCCGCGGCGCCAAGCCCAGCCGGCGTCGCATGCGCACCGCGGCGCCATGCTTTGTCTGAGTGCCAGCGGGCCGCATGCGTTCTCCTCCAACAAAAACACGCCGCTTAAAAGCGGCGCATTCTTTCATATCCACATTTGAGTGTATCAGCGAACCAAAAAGGTTGCGCAACGAATGGGCAAATACGAGGTGCAAGTGGACCCATCCACGCGATAAGCGGATGAAAAGCAGGTTTGTTGCACAACAAATGCATGAACACGTGCCCAATTATGAGCGCCCCGTGCGGCAGGCCGACGGGACATGCCGCGGAGCTGACGCCGCCTAGATCGCGCGGCGGGCCTCGATAGCGCGGCCGAGCGTGAGCTCGTCGGCATACTCCAGGTCGCCACCCACGGGCAGGCCGCTCGCCAGACGCGACACCTCGACGCCCAGTGGCTTGATGGTGCGAGCAAGGTAGCTCGCCGTGGTCTCGCCCTCGATATTGGGGTTGGTGGCGATAATGACCTCGTGGATATCCTCGTGGCCCAGGCGCGCCAGCAGCTCGCGGATATGCAGCTGCTCGGGACCGATCTTGTCCATGGGGCTGATCACGCCGCCCAGCACATGGTAGAGGCCATGGTAGCTGCCCGTGCGCTCGATTGCCTGAACGTCGCGCGGCTCGCCCACCACGCAAATGCGAGTGGTATCGCGCATCGGGTCCTGGCAGATGGAGCACTCGTCGGCCGTGGCGTAGTTAAAGCAACGGCTGCAAAAGTGGACCTCCTGCTTAACCTCCAGGATGGCCTCGGCCAGGCGGCGGGCCTCCTCGGCATCGGCCTCGAGCAGGTAATAGGCGATGCGCTGGGCCGACTTGGGACCAATGCCCGGCAGACGGCCCAGCTCATCGAGCAGTTTTTGCAGACTGTGATTCGCACTCATATATATGCGTGTCTTAGAACGGCATGCCCGGGATGTTGAGGCCGCCGGTGATGGCGCCCATCTGCTTGTTGGCGAGCTCGTTGACGCCGCGGACGGCCTCGTTGACGGCAGCCATGATCATGTCCTGCAGCATATCGACGTCCTCGGGATCGAGCGCATCGGGATCGATGGTGAGATTGACGAGCTCCATCTCGCCGTTAACGGTCACCTTGACCATACCGCCGCCGGCAGAGGCGTCGACGGTCTGGGACTTGAGGTTCTCCTGCGCGGCGGCAAGCTGCTCCTGCATCTTACGAGCCTGCTTCATCATCTGCTGCATGTTCATACCGGCCATGATGGCTCCTTTACGTGCGGCCGCACGCCGAGCTGCAAGGGCAGCCGGGACGCGGCGGGACTTTCAAACTCAAAAATCGTACCACGGCGCGCGGCCAGCAAGCGGGGCAGTCACGCTACCTCAGTCGATATACATGTCCTGGAGTGCAAGCCGCACCCGAAGATTATGCAAAGTTGAATAATTCGCATCTGCATAATATTGAAAGCTAAATCTTGTAGAGCCGGAATCCGACATTTCATGTGCACCGCTAAAGACCTGCATGCCGATCCGTTGCTCACGGTGACGCGCATGGCAGCGGGGTATAATTTGATTGCCATAGATAGTAATTTGGAGGTGCCCCATGAATGCCCCCAACGCGCTCCAAAACATCCGCTCAAAACACCCCGTTGCATATGTGGTTCTCTATCTCTTTGTCGGCTGGGCATTGCTGGTTGTCATCACCCATGCCATAGCTTTTGGAGCAGAACTGCTGATAGCCAGCTCGGACCAGCCCGTCGTCAAATGGGAGACGACCGATGAGTGCACCGACGGAACCCGAACCGTCTACTACAACAGCCCGTCCCTCTATCAAGAGTTCAAGGTCAAGATAAAGGACTTCAAGATTGTCGATGCCGAGCTAGGCGTTTATTTGGCAATCGGAGCAACCATTAACGCCGAGCAAGTCGAGTACACGGACAGCCATGCGACGTATCGTATCGACCTCAGCATCCTAGGCCGACCGTCACGCACCTGTCTGCTCAAATGCGACATACGCGGCACCACACTACACATGTCCGAAATACAGATGCGCCCGGACAAGGGGTCCTCTTCTTGAGCAGTATACCCGCCTGCGCAGCTACTCCACCGGCTTGAAGATGGTGGCCTGGCCAAAGACGCTGCGGATGAGGGCCTTGGCCTCGTCCTCGGTCTGCGGGATGCTCGGGGCTGCGCCCTGATGGCCGAAGGGGCTGCCAGCACCGGGATTGGATTCCCAGGGAGCGGCGGGGACGTCGTCGTTTGCAGAGGCTGCGGGTGCCACAGCAGCGGCCTTGGGCGCGGACGCCGCACCCGGCACGTCGAACGGGGGCAGATCGTCCCCGCCGGCATCGGCAGCAAAACCGCCGACCATGGCGTCGTCGTAGGGCACCTGCTCGGATTCCCACGGCGCAGCCTGCGCAGACGGCTGAGTCTTGGGAGCGGACGCCCGCTCGGGTGCGCGGGGCGCGGGCTCGGTCGGGAGCTCGCCCGTGGCAGGAGCGCCGGCAGGGTTGTCGGAGCGCAGCCAGGGGGCCTTAGCCAGGTCGGATGACTTGGGCGCAGGCGCGGCGGCGGGCTTGGGCGCGGGGACCGGAGCGGCCGGTTTGGGCGCAGCGGGTTCAGGCGCCGACGGGGTCGGTGCCGCCACCGGTGCCGCTTTTGGCTGCGTCGCGCTGGTGCTCGAGGATGCAGTGGCCGCCGAGGACACGGGTTGCGGGTCCGCAGATGCCGCAGCCCGTGCAGATGGAGAATGCTCCTCATGTTGAGGAGCCGGCGTGCCACCCCCATTCAGGACATAGTCGACGGTGCGACGACCGAAGACCGCACTGACTGTCGGCAGGACCACCGACTGCGTGTCGGCGCGACCGAGCATCTTGATGGCAAAGGTCGAGCCCGCGGGGAACGAGACCGTGAGCTTGGAGCCGTCGTCGGCCGTGGCGCGGGCGTTGAGCAGAAGAGCCGCGTAGGAGGCTTGCTGAGCTTTGACGCGCTCGACGACCTCGGCCCATTTGCGCTGGAGCTCGCCGGCATCCTCAACCGCGGGGGTCTCGGCGGCGCCGGCGGCAGCAACCTGGGCGGCGTTGTTGGGCTTGGACACCGGCACGGTCGATGCAGCAGGCGCGGGAGCCGGGGAGGCGGGCTGGGACATCGGAGCCGGTGTAGGCTGAGATGTCAGCGCGGCAGGCTTGGGGGTCGGCGCAGGCTGGGTCGCCGGAGCGGCAGTGCCTCGGTCCCAGGGCATGCCGCCCTG
>CABUUJ010000063.1 GCA_902494715.1 uncultured Collinsella sp. | reverse complement strand
GCGCGTACGCCCGGGCTGCGACCTAGCCTTGCTGCTGGGCATTGCGCATGTGCTCATTGCCGAGGACTTGTACGACCGCGAGTTTGTTGCCCGCTATACCACGGGTTTTGACGAGCTTGCGCAGGCGGCCCATGCTTGGACGCCCGAGTGGGCCGAGTCGATGTGCGACGTGCCGGCCGCAGAGATCGCCGCCACGGCGCGCGATCTGGCTGCCGCCGCGCCTGCTGCCATAGTGGACGCCGGTTTTCATGGCGGCATTGGCATCGCGTATGCCAATAGCACCCAGACCGCGCGCGCGATATGTCTGGTCGATGTGCTGCTGGGCTGTATTGGACATGCGGGCGGCGCGCTCAATCCACCTACACCGCTTGCGCTGGGCGACCTTGATCCCGCACGCTTTGCGACGCCGTCAATGCCGCGTGAGCCCAAGTTGGGGTCCGAGCGCTATCCGCTGGTCGATCCGGTGCGCGGTCTGTGCACGACCATCGGTCAGTCGATTCTTGCCGGCGATTTGCGTGGGCTCATCGTCTATGCCAGTAACCCCGGTGCGGGCTATGGCAATGCGCAGGCTTGGTTGGGTATTTTGCAGCAGCTTGACTTGCTCGTGACGATTGATATTCGCTGGTCCGAGACAGCGCGCGCTTCTGACTTCGTGCTGCCCGACGTGACGTATCTGGAGGCCGACCGCGGCGTGGGAACGGTGGCGGGCGTCAACGATGCGCGCGTGTTCTACCGCAACGCCGTGCTGCCCGTGCAGCATGACGACACGCGTCCCGGTCGGGAGATTTTTGCCGGTCTGGCGCAGGCGTGTGGCGTGGGCGAGTACTTCCAGTTTACGTCTGACGATCTGGCGGCTGCCCAGGTGGCGCCTTTTGGGATCAATCTGGACGAGCTCAAGGAGCGCGGCTGGGCCGACACGGGTGTTGCGTTGCCGTCGCGTACGGGCGAGCCGGTGATTCCGCTTGCCGGCGGCAAGATTGCGCTGGCAAGCGACGTATGGGAACGAGCCGGCATGGGTCGTGTACCCAACTGGATCGCTCCCATGGTGGAGCCCGGTCCGGGGATGTTTCGCCTCATTAGCGGCAATCGTCCCTTTGAGTCGCATACCTCGCGAAGGCTTGCGGCCCAAGGTGCCGCCGAGGCTGGATCGGACCTGGATGCCGTGCAGATGAATGCCGATGCTGCTGCGTGCATGGGTATTGCCGACGGCGAGATCGTCGAACTCGTGAGCGATATGGGCCGCGACCGCGTTCGCGTGGAGACGACGCCGTACCTGCATCCGGCGTGCATCTTTACGTCGGCCGCCCCCGGCGGACGTTCGTTTGGCGCTGATGCCGGTGGCGCTCAAGGCTTGGGCGTCGGCCCACTCGACCATACACCGTTGCGTTGGGACCCGTTGACGGGCGCCGCGCTCACCCAGGAAAACGCTGTTCGCGTGGAAAAGATCGCGGCGCGCGAGGATAATAGCGATTGATTGACTCAGCCGATCGAATTGGCTGATGGTTTGACGTTCGAACGATTGATTCACCTTTGGTTTTGAAAGGCCGCACATGAGCGATAGCCAGAACATGTCCGATGAGGTACGCGCCCGCCTTCGCGCTATTCCTTCCGTCAACGAGTTGCTCGCAGAGTGGCCGGTTGTGAAGGCGGCGGGGGAGACCTGCGACGCGGTGGTGCATACCGCCGTCACGGCCGAGCTCGACGAGGAGCGCTCCGCCATTCGCGCCGGTGCCGCCCCGCGCTCTAAGCGCGAGCTGGCCTCGGCGATCGAGTGGCGTGCACATCGATCCGCACTGCCAAGCCTGCGTCCTGCCGTCAACGCCACGGGTGTGGTCATCCATACCAACCTGGGCCGAGCCCCGCTCGCGGAGTCGGCGGCAAAGGCCGTGGCCGAGGTTGCGCGCGGGTACAGTACGCTCGAGTACAGTGTGGACACCTGTTCGCGCGGGTCGCGCAAGGAGCACGCCGCGCAGCTGATTCGCTCGCTCACCGGTGCCGAGGACGCGCTCGTGGTCAACAACAATGCCGCCGCGGTGCTGCTGGTGCTGGCGACCCATGCCGCAGGCAAGGAGGTCATCGTCAGCCGCGGCGAGCTTGTCGAGATCGGCGGCAGCTTCCGCATCCCCGATGTCATGGCGGCTTCGGGCGCCAAACTCGTCGAGGTCGGCGCCACCAACCGCACGCATTTGGGCGACTACGAGCGCGCCATCACGCCCGATACGGCGATGATCCTTAAGGTCCATCCTTCTAACTATCGCATCGAGGGCTTTCACGAGGAGGTGGGTTCTCGGGAGCTTGCGGCGCTTACTCACAAGCATGGCCTGATGTTCTACGAGGACCAGGGGTCGGGCGCGCTGTTGCCCGACGACATCTTGGTGCGCGGCGGCGAAGAAACCACGCCGGCTTCGGTAGCGGCTGGGCTCGATCTGGTGTCGTGCTCGGGCGATAAACTGCTCGGTGCCGCACAGGCGGGTATTATCATGGGCCGTCGCGATCTGGTCCAGGCCTGCGGCGCACATCCGCTCATGCGTGCTCTGCGTCCGGGCAAACTGGCTCTGTCGGCGCTCGAGGCCACGCTGCGTATCTACATGGACGGTGCCGACGTGGCCCATCGCGATATTCCGGTGCTCAGCATGCTTACGCTGCCGCAGGCCCATTTGGAGCGACGTGCCCGCAAGCTGCGCGATCGTATGGTCGCCGGGCTCGAAAAGGCCGGTTGCCCGTGCGTCGTTCAGGTGGAGATCGTCGAGGAATCGTCGACTCCCGGCGGCGGCTCGCTGCCTACCGTCGAGCTGCCCACCATGTGCGTTGCCGTGCGTCTTGTTGACGCGCGCCTGACGGTCGATGCGCTCAAGCGCTCGCTTGTCCAGGACTTCGACACGCCGGTCGTCACGCGAACCTCGCACGATCGCATTTTGTTTGACGTCCGTACGCTTATGGGCGACCGCGATATCGAGACGGCGGCATCGACGCTTGCCGCATGCGTTGAGAAGGCGGTGCGCCGATGAGTGAGGCCGAAGCGTTGGTGGAATGCCCCGTTATCGTAGGTACGGCGGGACATGTCGACCACGGTAAGTCGGCGCTCATCGAGGCGCTGACGGGTAAAAACCCCGACCGCCTGGAAGTTGAGCGTCGTCGCGGCATGACGGTGGAGCTTGGCTTTGGCGAACTGGCGCTGCCGAGTGGCAAGATCGTCGGCCTGGTCGACGTGCCGGGCCACGCGCATTACCTGCGCGCCATGGTGCAGGGCGCCACGGGTATCGACGTTGCCGTGCTGGTGGTTTCGGCCGTCGAGGGCGTGATGCCGCAGACCCGCGAGCACGTGCATGTGCTGGAGCTGCTGGGCGTTACGCATATGGTGGTCGCGCTGACGATGTGCGACCTGGCCGATGCCGAGATGACCGAGCTTGCCGAGCTCGATGTCGATGACTTTTTGTCGGGTACCGTGTTTGCGGGCGCGCCGATTGTGCCCGTGTCGTCTAAGACGGGCGAGGGGATCGACGGGCTGCTTGCGGTGCTCGACGAGCAGGTAAGTGCCTGCTGGGATGCCTGCCGCGACCGTGCCGAGCGCACCGATGCCGCGCCGCGCCTGCCGATTGACCGCTGCTTTACGATTAAGGGCGTCGGCACTGTCGTAACGGGAACGCTGCACGATGCGCCGGTTGCGGTGGGCGACGAGCTGATGGCTTTGCCGTCGCGTACGGTCTGTCGCGTGCGCGGGATTCAGGTGCATGGCGATACGCCGCGCGCGCTGCCTGGTCAGCGTGTGGCGCTCAACCTAGTTGGTGACGGTGTCGCGGCGCTTGACCGTGGCGAGATGCTGGGCGTGGCGGACCGCTTTGGCCAGACGTTGCGCTTTATGATGACGTTCACCTACCTGGGCCGCGAGGGCACCAAGCCGCGCGTGCTCGAGTCGGGCGCGCGTGTGCATGTGATGGCCGGCACGGCCGAGGTCGTCGGCCGCATCATGCTTTTGGAGGGCGAGGCCCCCATGGCGGTGGGCGAGACCCGTACCGTGCAGGTGCGCCTGGAGGAGCCGCTGCCGCTGTGTGCCGGAGACCATGCCGTGGTGCTGTCGTATTCGCCCGTTATGCTCATCGGCGGCGGGCGCGTGCTGCTTTCGCGCTGCCGTCGCTCGCGCGAGCTTTCTGCCGGCGAGCGCGCACTGTTTGCGGCGCTTGAGTCCGGCGATATCGCGGGCGGGTTGGGCGCTTGGCTGGCGCTGCAGATGCTGCCGGTTACGGCGGTTGATGTCGCCGAAGCTTTGGATCTTGGTGTCGGCGAGGTCGATGCCGCACTGCGCGGGTTGGTGTCGCAGGGCTCTGTTCGCAAGCTTGACGCGGGTGATGCGGACCTCTTGGCGGACGCCGTGGTGCTCGACGCCGCGATGGATGCACTGGCGGCGACCCTGTCAGCCATGCATACGGCGTCTCCCAAGGAGACGGGCTTTACGCCCGGCGCCGTTGCCCATGCTGCGTGGCCTGCCGCTGACGATACGGTTGCCGCGGCTCTGATTGCCGAGGGCTGCTCGCGTGGCGTGTGCGCCGCCGAGGGCGCCGAGGTATTCGATCCGCATTCGGCCGCCGCAGCCGCACGCGTGGTGCGAGAGGCCTGCGATCGGATCGTTGCCTTGCTGGATGAAGCCGGCCTCGATGCACCGACGTTGCCCGAGGTGGGCGAGCAACTGCAGCTCGATCGCGACACCATGACGCGTGCCCTGCGCGAGCTTTCGCTCAATCGCTCGATCGTGAAGGTCGAGCGCGACGTTGCCCTGTCTGCTGCCGCCGAGGCCCATGCGCGCGAGCTTGTTGCCGCCGCTATCGCCGATGCCGGCGGCGCTGCCACCACGAGCGTGCTGCGCGAGGCGCTGGGTGTGTCGCGCAAACGTGCCATCAGCATCTTGGAGCACCTGGATGCCGTACGCTTTACGGTGCTCGACAAGGACGCCGGCGGCCTGAGGTCCCTGCGCTAGGCCGGTCACCCGCTCCCGCCTCCTCAGTTGCGGTGAAATAGTTCCTCTTTGGAGGCTTTGGCAGCAAATACAGGAACTATTCCACCGCAACTTCTTGCTCGTCTTTTTGGGATGGGGCCTGTTTGGTTTGGTAAAATACCGCCGCACTTGGGAACGGATGGGCTCCGGTGGGCTCCGCGGTCCTCAAAACCGTTGCGAGGCGTGCAAAACGTCTTGGATGTGTTCGATTCACATACGTTCCCGCCATACGCTACCAGCGCTTTTGTGCTCGCGGTCTTGCTGCGTGCCGCAAAGGCGCTGTTTTGTTTTTGCACGAGCTTTTCGTAGCGCTGCTATTTCGGTGGCTGTATTTAGCTTCGTGCACCGGGTCTCGAGCATGCTGATGGAGGTGTTTTGCCGTATGACTACCGTAAGACGTGCCGATCTTTCTTGTGTCGTCCAAGCGGGTGGGCTGTCCTCGCGCATGGGCTGTGATAAGGCGCGCATGGCGTTTTGCGGCGAGCCGCTCATCGAACGCGTGCTGGGTCGGCTGGCGCCAGTTTCCGGCGAGTTGGTCGTGACGACGTCGCGTCCCAGCGAGCTTGCCTACCTTGAGGAGCGCGCGTTTGGCGGCCTGGTGCCGCGAATAGTGTCGGACCTTGAGGGGCCGGCGGGCGCCATGCGCGGCATCGCGAGTTCGCTGACTGCGGCCCGGCTGCCGCTCGTTGCTATCGTCGCCTGTGATATGCCGTTTGTCTCGCCGGAACTCATCGGCGCGCTTGCCGATCGCGTTGAGGCCGAGGCGCTCGACGTGTGCGTGCCGCGCGAGGAGCGGGGGATTGAGCCGCTTTGCGCCGTCTGGCGCCGTGACGCGTGTGCGCCGGTTGCCCAAGAGCTGCTCGCCGGTGACCGTCAGCGAATCCGCTGCCTGATCGACCGGGTGAATGCCGGGTATTTGGACGAGCCTCAGATTGTCGCGGTCGCCGACTCGACGCTCTGCTTCGAGAACGTCAATACGCCCGAGGAGTTTGCGGCGGCCGAGTTACTCGCCTAGACGATTGGAGTTGCCATGTCTCACGATATTTGTCCCGACACGGGAGAACCTTGCACTTGCGACGGGTCCGAACCCTGTACCTGCGGTTGCGGTGGCTGTGGACATACTGCGGAAGAGGAAGCGGCCGCCGCGGCGTATCGTGATGCACACCGCGAAGGCCCGTCCGGTGATGCTCTCGACCATGAACGCAAGATCATCGTTTCGTTCGATAGCACCTTCGATGTGATGGAATGCGAGCAGCTGTGCCTTGCCGCCGGTGTGCCCGGGCGCATCATGCCGCTGCCCGGCTCCATCACCGCCGGCTGCGGGCTGTGCTGGGCCATGCCGTTCTCGGGCGATGCCCTCGCCGCCTTCCGCGCCGCCACCGAGGGCTGCATAACCCCCGCCGACTACCATCAGCTCGTCCTCTAACCACCAAAACCATCACAAAGGTGCCTGTCCCCAATGTGGTGGTTTGGAACACGTGGACGAAACAGGTTTGAAACACGGGTTTTGCACGTCAGACACTCAAAAACGCTTCTACCTGCATCGTAATCAAAACGAAACATCCGCTCGTCGGCTTATGCGAAACTTTGCCGCAACAGTGCGATATTATCCATACTCGATAAAGTTCGCGGCGCATAGGGTGCCGCGACCAACATTTTTCGTTTCCCATCATTGGAGGAAGCATGAGCTACACGCAGAAAGTTCTCGAAGAGCTCAAGGCCCGCTATCCCGAGCAGCCTGAGTTCATCCAGGCCGCGACCGAGATCCTCGGCACCATCCAGCCGGCGCTCGACGCCCATCCCGAGTACGAGGAGGCCGCCCTGCTGGAGCGCCTCGTCGAGCCTGAGCGCATCGTCATGTTCCGTGTTCCCTGGGTCGACGACCAGGGCAAGGTTCAGGTCAACCGCGGTTACCGTGTCGAGTTCAACTCTGCCATTGGACCCTACAAGGGCGGCCTGCGCTTTAACCCGACGGTCACCCTGGGTATGCTCAAGTTCTTGGGTCTGGAGCAGATCCTCAAGAACAGCCTGACCACCCTTCCCATGGGCGGCGGCAAGGGCGGCTCTGACTTTGACCCCAAGGGCAAGTCCAACAACGAGATCATGCACTTCTGCCAGTCCTTCATGACCGAGCTCTATCGTCACATCGGCCCCAACACCGACGTTCCCGCCGGCGACCTGGGCGTTGGCGGCCGCGAGGTTGCCTACCTGTTCGGTCAGTACAAGCGCCTGACCAACGAGTGGACCGGCGTCCTTACCGGCAAGGGCCTCTCCTTTGGCGGCTCGCTTGCCCGTACCGAGGCCACCGGCTACGGCCTGGCCTACTTTGTGGACGAGTACCTCAAGAGCCGCGGCGACTCCTTCGAGGGCAAGAACGTCGTCGTTCATGGCTCCGGCAACGTCGCCATCTACGCCGTCCAGAAGGTCTCCCAGCTCGGCGGCAAGGTGCTCGCATGCTCCGATACCCACGGCTGGGTCGAGGATCCCGACGGCATCGACTACACCGTGCTCGAGCACATCTACAACAAGAAGCGCTCCGGCCACGACAAGGGCGTTACGCTCGCTATGTACGTTGACGAGAAGCCCAACGCCGTGTGGCACGAGGGCGACGGCCGTGGCGTTTGGCAGCTGCCCTGCGACATCGCGCTGCCCTGCGCTCGCGAGAACACGCTGCTGCTCGAGGACGCCCAGGCGCTCGTTGCCAACGGCTGCAAGGTGGTCGGCGAGGGCGCGAACATGCCTACGACCATCGAGGCCACGACCTACTTCCAGGAGAACGGCGTTGCCTTTATGCCCGGTAAGGCTGCCAACGCCGGCGGCGTGCTCGTGTCCGGCCTGGAGATGAGCCAGAATGCCGAGCACCTGTCCTGGACCTTCGAGGAGGTCGACGGCAAGCTCGAGCAGCTTATGCGCGGCATGTTCCACAACGTGGACGACACCGCCAAGGAGTATGGCCAGGAGGGCAACTTCGTTATGGGCGCCAACATCGCCGGCTTCCTGAAGGTTGCCGACGCCATGCTCGCCCAGGGCGTCTGCTAAATCTTCGCTCGATATAGTATCGCAGAAGGCTCCCAGCCATTCCGGCTGGGAGCCTTTTTTGATCCGCATGGGACGGAGGAAAACGGATCATTTCCCTCGGCCCTCTGCCGATCGCCCCTTAAGTTGCGGTGAAATACGGACTGTTGGGCGCCCTAAGCCCGACAAACAGTCCGTATTTCACCGCAAGTTATGGATGGGAGGGAGGTTTTTGTGCTGTGGAAGGTCGCGGCCCCTCGTTTGGTACACTTAAAAGTACTGGACAAGTGGAGAGATGGGGGAGAACGTGCTCAAGTTCGGTACCTACGTCCGTGTTGGAAACGCGGCCGAAGCCTATGAGCTCTTACAGAAGAACCGCAACAACAAGATTGTGGGCGGTGGCATCTGGATGCGCCTGGGTTCGCGTCGCGTGGCGACGGCGATTGACCTTTCGGCCTGCGGACTGGATCAGATTGAGGAGACCGAGACCGAGTTTCGCATCGGTGCCATGTGCACCCTGCGCCAGCTCGAGCGCCATGTCGAGCTCAACGCGCTTGTCAACCATGTCTTTGAGTTCGCCGTCCACGACATCGTGGGCGTGCAGCTGCGCAACACCGCCACGGTGGGCGGCAGCATCTACGGCCGCTTTGGCTTCTCGGACGTTCTCTCCGCCTTCCTCGCGCTCGATTCCTATGTTGAGCTGACGGGCGCCGGTCGCGTGCCGCTTGCCGATTTCGTGGACATGGGCTACGTGCGCGACGTGATCGAGCATGTCGTGGTCGTCAAGCACGATTACCGTGCGAGCTACGAGGCCGTGCGCAAGGCCGCGACCGACTTCCCCTCCTTAAACGTCACCGCCGCCTGGTGGGACGGCTCCTGGCACGTCACCGTGGGCGCCCGTCCGCTGCGCGCGACCCTGCTGCAGGGCGAGGCATGCGGCCTTACCGCCGAGCAGCCTTCCGAGGACGAGCTGAGCGCCCTGGCCGCATCCGTACGCGCGCTGAGCTATGGCACCAACCTGTGGGGCTCGGCTGACTACCGCCGCCGCATCTCGGCGCCGCTGGCGATTCAGGCCGTGCGCCGCGCCGCCGGCATCGAGCTTTCGGCTGCGCTTGCCCGCGAGCTCGAGGGCGTGCAAGTGCCTAAGTTTGCCACGGACGAGTATTCCTGCCGCCGCGTGCCCGGCGTCGATTCTAGCGAGGTGCGCTAATGGCTGCCAAACTCATCGATCTTTCCTTTACGCTCAACGGCCGCAAGGTCAAGGTTCAGATTGCCCCCGATACCATGCTCTTTTCGCTTTTGCGCGAACAGGGATGCGCGTCGGTGCGCTGTGCCTGCGAGACCACCAACTGCGGTCTGTGCACGGTGTGGCTCGATGGCGACCCGGTGCTGAGCTGCTCGGTTCCCGCGGCGCGCGTCGAGGGCCACTCCATCACCACGCTCGAGGGCCTCAAGGCCGAGTCCGAGGCACTCGCCCGCGCTATGGCTGCCGAAGGCGCCGAGCAGTGCGGTTTTTGCGCCCCCGGCCTCATCATGAACGTGCTGGCGCTTGCCCGCGCCGCCAAGGAGGACCCGAGCCTCGTCGCCACGCGCGAGGAGCTCTCGCGCCAGCTCGCCGGCAACCTCTGCCGTTGCAGCGGCTACGAAAGCCAGCTGCGCGCCATCGTGCGCTTCCTTAACGAGTCTGGCGTGCAGGTGGGCTTTGAGATGCCTGAGCTGCCGGTCAACGACACCAGCTGCGACGGTGTCTCCTACAAGCAGATCACCCACAAGCAGCCCAAGAAGGACTCGAAGGCCCTGCTCGAGGGACGTCCCGTCTACACGGGCGACCTGGTGCCCGCCGGCGCCCTGATCGTCAAGCTTAAGCGCAGCCCCTATGCCCGCGCCAAGATCCGCTCCATCGATACGTCGCGCGCCCTGAAGGTGCCCGGCGTGGTGGGCGTCTACACCTACGAGGATGTGCCCAAGCGCCGCTTTACCATCGCCGGCCAGAGCTATCCGCAGCCTTCGCCCTACGACCGCCTGATTCTCGAGAACCTCGTCCGTTACCAAAACGAAGAGGTGGCGATCGTCGCCGCCGAGACCGAGGAGGCCGCCGACAAGGCGCTCAAGCTCATCAAGGTCGACTACGAGGTGCTCGAGCCGCTGCTCGACTTTACCCAGGCGCTCGATAACGACATCGTGGTCCACCCCGAGGGCGACGTGACCTTTATGTTCCCGCAGGGCGGCGACGTTGCTCGCAACCTGGTGTGCAGCGGTACCAGCGATTTTGGCGATCTTGATGAGGCCTTCTCCCAGAGCGACATCGTCTTTGAGCGCACCTACACCAGCCAGGCCACGCAGACCGCGCCCATGGAAACCTTCCGTGCCTTCGCGACGACCGACGCGTTCGGCCGCATCTCGGTGACCACCTCTACGCAGGTGCCCTTCCACGTGCGCCGCATGGTCGCGCAGTCGCTCGACATCCCGCAGTCGCAGGTGCAGGTCATTAAGCCGCGCATCGGTGGTGGCTTTGGCTCCAAGCAGACGGGCTGCTGCGAGATCTTCGTGGCGTTCGTGACCCAGCAGACCGGCCGTCCGAGCTATTGCTGCTACACCCGCGAGGAGACCATCACCGCGGGCAACTCGCGCCACCAGATGCAGATGACCGTTAAGCTGGGCGCCATGAACGACGGCACCATCACGGCCATCGATCTGCACACGTTGTCCAACGCCGGCGCGTACGGCGAGCACGCCACCACGACGATTGGCCTTTCGGGCCACAAGAGCCTGCCCATCTACAACCATGTGAAGGCGAGCCGCTTTAGCTGGGACGCCGTCTACACCAATACCAACCGCGGCGGCGCGTATCGCGGCTACGGTGCCACCCAGGGCCAGTTTGCCGTGGAGAGCGCCGTCAACGAGCTCGCCGACATGCTGCACATGGATCCCGCCGACCTGCGCCTTAAGAACATTGTGCGCGAGGGCGAGACCATGCCGCAGTACTACAACGAGAAGCTCAACGCCTGCGCGCTCGACCGCTGCCTGCTGCGCGCGATGGACATGATCGGCTGGCGCGACAAGCCGCTGGCCGTGGACCTGGGCGACCGCGTGCGCGCCCTTGGCTGCGCGCTCACTATGCAGGGCTCGGGTATCTCCAACGTGGACATTGCCGGCATCGACATGCGCCTGGAAGAGGACGGCTTCATTACCATCGGCACCGGCGCCACCGATAACGGCATGGGCGTCGATACGATCCTGGCGCAGATTGCCGCTGAGGAGCTGGGCGTGGAGAGCTCGCAGATCGTGGTGCGTGGCGTAGACACCGACGTGTCGCCGTTCGACGCCGGCTCG
>CABUUJ010000062.1 GCA_902494715.1 uncultured Collinsella sp. | reverse complement strand
GCGACGAGGAGAAATGGCCCAAAACGGCAAGGGCCATGCGCCATTTGCTTATGACCGATGCGCATTACCGCAGCTCAAGGTAGGTATAGGACCCGCACGATTCGCTACTCTCGGAACTCACAAAAACGCAAGACGAGCTCGATCAGACAAAGTCCGACCTTAAGGACGCTAAGGCGGAGCTCAAAACCGCAGGCAAGAACGGCGAGGACGCCAGCTCCGATGCCGAGGGCTCTTTCACGACGGGCAATGCGACCTCGTCGACCACCACGACCTCCGGTAGCACAGCGAAGCTCAACATCGATAAGCCCACGAGCTTTGCCAACACCACGTGGCGCGGAGCACTTAAGGAGACGGGCAACTCTTGGGGTCATACTTGCTACGGCGCGAGCAAAAACGACCTTGTGATTGTGTTTAAGAGCATCAGCGATTCCGGCGAAGCGGTTGCAGACATCTCGGCCACGCTGCATGCCCACGATACCTACAACGCCGAAAAAACCGTCGCCCAATCCGATGGTGACGACTATCGCACCTACACGGACGTCACCGGTACGTTTGTTAGAAACAAGGGTTTTGAGTTCTCGCTTCCCGTCGAGGAGGAGGGCTGCGACCTTACGGTTACGGGTGTACCAAAAAAGAAGAACGGCAAGTACTACCTGAATACCACAGTCGAATCGGGAGACGGTGCCGTTACCATGGGAACGCGCATCACGGATTCCTTTGAGCTTTTGATTTCCTAGTACCTCGTATTGTTGGCGTGCGATGCATGGCGGCGGTGGCGGGCGCGGCTTTATTGAGAGTTGCGCCCGCCACCGCTTTTTGCAAATGGGTCTATTTGCTGATTTGGGTTTTACTGCCGGCTAAAGCATGCCGGCAGATGCGAGGACGAGTATGACCACGATTGCTACCAGGGCAGCAATCACCATCGTGAGTGCCATCGTGCGTTGACGTTTGACGGCAAGGCGCGCGCGACGCATGGACTCGGCGCTGCGGACGGTCTCGGTGGATGGGGTTGGGCGAGACGCGGGCTGCGTCTGTGCAGCCGCGCGGGTGGAGACGGTGGCGTCCGCCCGCGCGGTAGCGCTGCCGCGATCCGCCACGGGCCGGCGCTTTCGCGGAGCACCCGTACGGGCGAAAGGCTCAAGGCGCGCCGCGAGTTCATTTGCCGAAGGACGAGCATCTTGCGATACCGCAAGACAAGCCATAATCGCGTTGACCAAGCCCTGCTCACGGGGAGTTGCGGGCGCAAGGGGTTGCGGCTGCACGGTGCGCTTGAGGCGCGCGTGGTCTCCGGAGCGCCTGAGCTCTGCCTCAAAGGGCGCGTGTCCGCAATAAAGCTCGTAGAGGATGCTTCCCAGCGCATAGATGTCGACGGCGGGATTGTCACGCGCACCGGGGTCGGCCTTAAACCGCTCCAGCATTTCGGGTGCCGCGTATGCCGGCGTGGCACCGCGAAAAGCGTTGACGTCGACGGTAAAGGAAAAGTCCGGTTTAACGAGCTTGGCACTGCCCATATCGATCAGGCAGATGTCGAAATAGCCGCTCGACACCTGCTCCTCGAGCGGGATGCGATCGTGACGCAGCATGATGTTGCGCATAGAGAGGTCGCGGTGAACAAAGGGCGTGTCGAGCGATTGCGTGGACAGGATGATCTTGAGCACGCTCAGACCCAGCGCGGCGACGATATCACCGGGGCAGGTTTCAGTGCCATCGCTCAGAGCTGGCCGTGCATCAAGAAGCGAGACGCCGTCAACCCACTCCATAAGCAGCGCCGGGGTTCCGTCTGCCGTGTAGCCAAAACCGTAGACATCGGGGAAACCCCTTAGGTTGGATACGACGGAGAGGGTGCGATATTCCTCTTCTAGGGTTTCCCGGTTGAGCTGTTCTTGCTCGGGCTGGGCATCGGGACGAGGCATCTTAAGCGCAAGCTCAAAGGCGCGATCGCCGCTTTGGACGCGGCGGACATAGGCGTTGCCACCAAAGCCACCCTTTTGCGGCGGAACGAGAAGCGTACAGAAGCGACGCCGTGCCGCAGCCTGCTCACGTTCGGAGAGCAGTGCTGGCGTATGAAATTTGACGAGTCGAACTTCTTCGTAGGATCCGGTCATGGCGCGCTTTCATCCTTTCTTCCATTAGCAGGATATGCGCTAGCCGCTGCCTTCTGTTGCGCAACATCGACAAATCTGCCACTCGCCAATGTTGCGCAACAGAATCGCGCAGAGCGGCGGTAGAAAGATGTAGGAAAGACGCAAGGACCAAGCTGGTCAAAAACGGAGGGATAGCAAGTATGAGCGCCGTGGTTGGGATGTTTACATCTGTTGGCCCTGCGGCAAGTAGCGCCGCATCTACTGGGACAAGCTTGGGTGCTGCCGGCGCTGTTGGTATGGTCCTTTTGGCTCCTACCGCAATTGTTACGGGTGCGTTGGCTGCCCGTGAGACGGCGGAAAAAAATGCAAGTTATGCTGCCAAAGAGGAATTCAATGAGACTCTCGCTGACCTTAGGAAACGGATTGATGAGATAGCTTCCGGGCTGGATGAATCAACACGGGCAATGTTGGATGAGTTGATCACCAATTGTTCTCGCTCCTTTTATGCCGAACATGAAGAAAACACGATGAGTCTTGGTAGGGATACAAGGGTGAGGATGGAGAAGGCGTTGGCTCATTTGCTTTCAACGCTTCACGTCCTGTTTCCACAAATGACTTTTGACGCTCATCTGAAGCAGAGGATGGAGATGAGCAAAAGTCAGATTGATGCTGCTTTGACCGTTGAAAAGCTGAGAGCAGAAGGTCTTGCTAGGGCGATTGATTTTGATGTAACGCCTGATAATCCTATAGATCTGAAGAGGGCATTGCTTCAGATAACCGCGGCGGCGGAGTCTTCTTCGGGCGTTGAAACGTTTGAGGGGGCGGCGCAATCATTTGACGCGTGGTCGGAAGTCGCCATCTCTTTGATGCAGGATGAAGCCTTGGATATGGCGCTGCGTAATCGAATAAGCGCGAAATTCGAATCGATCCGCGCCGCCTATGATGCGCTTGATTCCGATTCAACTGTTGAGGAGCTGCTTGCTATTAATAAGAGCATCAAGGATTTCGATCATGTCATGAAGCGTGCCCAGTATGAGTCTGCCGAGAAGCATGAGCAGTACACGCAGTACCAGATTCGAGTAGAGCTACTCAACGATCGATACCATCGCCCGACTGTTCTTAAACACATTTATGAAATCGATAATATCTACGAAGAAATCGAAATCGCCGACGCTGAGCTTGATAAGGCCGTAAAAGACGAGTATATCGAGCGTGCAATTAATGATGCCATGGCTGAACGTGGTGTCAATGTGGTCCGTTATGCCGTTATGGATGGCTCGGGCAAACCCTGGCGTCTTATGTTTGACACAAACGAACACAAAGCGGTCGCTGTCCTTAAGGGTAGCAGCGAACAGCAGGTCATCATGCGTGTCGTAGAGGCTGACCCAGCTGAGTTTTCTGAAGACCCGAATAATCCCACGATTATCAAAGACATGAAGATCCAGGATCAGTCAACCGTCGATAAGGCCGTTCAGGACCAGGTGGAGTTTTGTGACTTCTATAAGCAGTTCAGTGAAGACCTTAAGAAGCGCGGCGTCTTTGCGGACACCTCGGCTGGTTTTGTGCGGCCGCCAAGTCCGGATGCTGCAGTCGAGATTCACCCGCACGATTACGTGCCGCCCACGCCTTCCGCAGATGCGGAGCGTCGCCTGCGTAATCGCCGTCAAGCAAGTCAGCTCAAGCAAAGGGAAATGAGGTAAACCATGACATGGGAATGCCCTATCTGTGGTCTTATGAACGATGATGCCCGCGATATGTGCGAGGACTGCGGGACGCCGCGCCCCGCTGGTGCGGTTCCCGCGCCTTCGGCCCCTGCGCCCGCGGTCTCGGCACCCGAGGCGCCAGCCGCCTCAGCGTCCGGCTTTGCCGCCGCGGTCGCCGAGCGTCCGGCTCCCGCCGTCCATCCTGCAACGTCATCGATGAGCGGTGTTTCGCGGCCTCAGCGTCCCGCGCCCCAGCAGGCATATCAGGCTGCTCCTGCTCCCGCGCCGCAGCCTACCCCCATGCCCGTTCCGCAGCCCGCTCCGGTTGCTGCGCCACAGCCGACGCCTGCGCCAATGCCACAGCCGACGCCTGCGCCAATGCCGCAGCCCGCGCCGCAACCCATGGCGAATGCTGCAGCTACTCCTGCGGTTCCTGCGCTTACGCTTGCCGATCCAGTTATGGGTGAGCAGCTTCGTCTCACGGACGCTGCCGTGCTTGGACGCAACGCGTTTCCTTCTATGGCTTCGAACTTTGCCATGTCCCGGCAGCATGCCAGTGTTCGTTTTGAGCGGGGCACATGGATGGTTGCCGATGAGGGGTCCAATAACGGAACGGCTCTTATGCGTGGCGGCCAGATCCTCAACTTGGTTCCCGGCGTGGCCCAGCCGATTCATACCGGAGATACGCTACTCATTCCGGCTGCGTCTGGCGAGTTTGCCCAATTGCGTCTGACGGTTACTGTGGAGGAACCGCCTGCGGCGCAACCCGTGCAGACCCAGGCTTGGTCTGCGCCACAGCCCGCGTCTGCTGCGGCACCGGTTGTTTCTGCCGCTGGTGAGTCTGCGGGTGTCGAGGGCTGGTTTGTCGAGTGTCCCGAGTGCGGTCGTTTGCATCTCGTTGCTGATGAGCGCGCAAAGGTTGGGGATGGCTGTGAGGAATGCGGTTGCTCGCTTGCACGTACCTCGGCCGTGTACCGTACACTCGATCCGGGCGAGGATTACGCCGATGTTCGTTAGCCATGTGCTTGCCCCCGTCGTCTCGCTGGGTCCGGGAGAACGTATTGTTGTCTGGACCGCTGGTTGTTCAAAGCGTTGTGCCGGATGTATTTCGCCCCAATGGCGCGGCCAGTCGCCCGATCAAGATGTCGATGTTGATGAGCTTGCGCAGATGTTGCTCGATACCGCGCGCGAGCACGGCGTACATCGGCTGACGGTTTCGGGTGGAGATCCGCTCGAGCAGGCATCAGAGCTCGTGAAGCTGCTGGCAACGATCCGTTGCGCTTACGATGACATTCTCGTTTACACCGGATTTACGCTCGAAGAGCTGCCGAGAGTGATCGGTGCGGATACGTGGGAGACACTCAAGCCCCTCATCGATGTGCTGATTGATGGTCCGTACATAGACGAGCTTAACGTGCCCGACTGCGCGCTGCGCGGTTCGACTAACCAGCGCGTAATCTACCTGAGCGACCGCCCGCACGATGATTACGACCAGTATCTTCAACAGCCTCGTCAGCTTCAAAACTATGTCCAGGACGGCACGATTATCACCGTTGGTATTGCCGACCGCTACCACCATGAATTTTCTGCCAAGGAGGTATAACACATGGCAACTGATTTCGAGCGCCAATCCTGGCAGCGCGAGATGCTCAACTTTAAAGGGGTGAAGAGCCTCTTTATCCTTGAGGGCAACGTTAACGACAAGTATCCCGATGTGGTCGACGGCGGGCTCCAGTTCTCGGAGCTTGCCGAGGTCGTGCGCGGCCTCTTTGAAGACGCAAACGGTTCGGTTGAGTACAACGTGGCATATTTCGATCCCATCCAGCTGTTCTCGAGCAGCATGGGCAACGTCGATTGCAAGCGCCTGGTGTCGCTGGCACACGATGAGGCTTCTAAGAGCGATGACCGCATGATGGAAGCGAACGCCTGCATCGCCGATGGCCGCCAGGCGTATGCCACCGAGCAGTCGAGCCTGCCTTCATACGGTGAGGTTATCCGCTCCATGTTGCGCCTTAAATACAACGACAATCCCGATGGCGGCACCGAGGCTAAGCCGCTTTGCGTGATCGTCAACATGGCGTCGCGCCTGCTTGCCTCCTCGACCGGTCTTATGCCCGACGAGACGCAGTTCTTCCTTAACCTGTACCTTGGTGCCAGCAAGGCGCGCCTCATTAACCGTACGGCCGTCAATACACTCATTCTGGTAACGGATAACGTGCGCAACCTGCCTGTGTGGTTTATCGAGGAGAATCCCTTCCTGCGCACCATCACGCTGCCGCATCCCGATCGTGACATGCGCGAGGCCTACATCCAAAGCAAGTTTGGCTTTGGTGAGGCGCTGTCCGATTCCGATGACCGTGCGGTGCGTCGCTTTATCGACACCACCGACGGCATGAGCGTTAAGGAGCTCGAGGGGCTGCAGCGCATGTATCAGCGCGATATGCAAGCCCCCGATGCTTCCATTGAGGCCATCCTTCCCAAGCTCGTCGACGTCTACAAGTACGGTTTTCGCGAGAACAAATGGCAGCAGATGTTCGAGAAGCTCGAAGAGGATCCCGAGGAAAAGATCAAACGCCGCGTGAAGGGCCAGGACGAGGCCGTTGAGAAGGCCGTCACCGTGCTCAAGCGCTCCGTTATGGGCCTTTCGGGCGCCACCCATTCGTCTGGCTCTAAACCCAAGGGTGTGCTGTTTTTGAGCGGCCCTACCGGTACCGGTAAGACCGAGATCGTTAAGGCCATTACGGAGCTCCTCTTTGGCGACGAGCGCAGCATGCTGCGTTTTGATATGTCCGAGTATGGTGCCGAAAACTCCGATCAAAAGCTCTTTGGCGCTCCTCCGGGATACGTGGGCTATGCCGAGGGCGGTCAGCTGACCAATGCGGTCAAGGCCAATCCGTTCTCGGTGGTTCTTTTCGACGAGATCGAGAAGGCCGCGCCCAGCATTATGGACAAGTTCCTGCAGATCCTCGAAGATGGCCGCCTGACCGATGGCCAGGGTAATACCGTGTACTTCTCTGAGACGGTCATCTTCTTTACGAGCAACATCGGCTTTTCCAAGCTTGAGATCGATGCGCAGGGCAACGAGGTGCGTAATACCATCGCGCCCAACACGCCCTATAACGAGATTTGCGAGCGCGTGCGCACCGAGATGGATCGCGAGTTTAAGCCCGAGTTCTTGGGTCGTATCGGCGACAACGTGGTTATCTTCAACTTTATCGACGACGCCGTGGCGCTTCAGATCCTCAACTCCAAGATCGATGCCGTTAACCGCAACGTGCATAAGGCGCAGCCCGATATTACGGTCGAGGCGACCGATGCTGCCCGCGAACTGCTGCATTCCATTGCCATGACGGACGCCGTCAAAGCCAAGGGTGGCCGTGGTATTGGCAATCTGGTGGAGAGCGGCTACCTTAACGGGCTTTCCGACTTTTTGTTTGAACACCGCGCCGAGTGGCGTGGTCGTCCCGGTATGGTGGCGCGCGCCGTGCCGCAGGGCGAGGGCGAGGATGCGCATATCGCATTTGAGCTCGTGCCTGGATCGATGGGAGGCGATTGGCGATGACGAAGTTTATCGCTGCAGCAAAAACCCAAGCGGGAACCAATCACCCCGTCAACGAGGACCGTTTGCTTCTTGACGGCAACGTCCTTTGCTATGGCCTGGTAGGCGATTGCGAGCGCGAGATGGGCTGCATGGCAGTCTTTGACGGCGTGAGCGAAGGCGGGCACGGGGCGGCCGCCTCGACGCTCGCTGCTCAGGCGTTTGCACAGGCCGTGCGCGTCTTTGATGCCGATACCGTCAACGCGTTACAGGAGCGCCTACGCATGGCGGGCGAGCGAGCCGAGAACGATGTTGAGACGTATGCGGCTCGCTATGGACTGCCTGTTGCTGCATCCACGGTTGCTGGCCTCGTGGTTGCTCCTGACGGGCACGGTGCTGTTTTTAATGCCGGCGATTCTCGCGTGTACCGACTGCGTGGCGGTGTGCTTGCCGTGCTTAGCTGTGACCACACGCCTGAGCGGCGCGTGGGCGGCGTTGGCGCTGAATACAGAGACGACGCCGTTTCGCATTGTATTGAGCTCGCGATCGGACTCAATCAGGGCGGTCGCAATCTTGAGGTCAAGACGACCGTGATGCTTCCGGGCGATCGCTATCTGATCTGTTCCGATGGTATCGATGGGCAGATTGCGCAGGAACGTTTGCAGCAGATGCTTGCGAGCGATTCGACATGTGCACAGTTGTGCGAAGAGCTATATGCCGAGGCTCGGGTGAACGGCTCGACGGACGATGCAACGCTGATTGTAATTGAAGTGGGGGAGTAGCCATGTCTGATGAGACGATTACGGTACACCGAGATGGTGGCAATGGCAATGATGAGACCGTAACGGTGCGCCGCGGGAATGCGCCCGTAGGGGGAGAGACGGTTACCGTGAACCGTGGCGACCAGGCTTCTGCGCCTGGAGAGACCGTGACGGTACGTCGAGCTGACGCTCCGGCATCTGGTGAAACGGTCACCGTCCGCCGCGACGACGCGCCATCGACAAACGAAACCGTAACGGTGCATCGCCCGATGACCGAATCGAATGGTGAAACAGTAACGGTTGCGAGGCCGTCTGTTGGTGCTTCCGCTGACGGCAAGACCGTTACTGTTTCACGCCCTGGTACTTCTGCGGCAGGCGAAACTGTCACGGTGCCGCGCGCTGCGAGCGCCGACGGCCAGACGGTAACTGTCTCGCGCGGCGCCACGGCCAGTCCCAACGGTGAAACGGTGACCGTTTCTCGTGGGGGCGCACATGCCGCCGCTGCATCTGCCTCGCCTTTTGTTGCAGAGGATGCGACAGTTGTCTCGAATGACGGGCAGCAGTTTATTATTCATTTGGGACAGGTCATTGGCCATGGCGGTCAATCTACCATTGTTGCCGCCGAGCGGGTGAGCGATGGTTTGGCATGTGTTGCCAAGGTCTTTAAGCCTCTTGTGGGCGCCGAGCGTTCGGCATATCAAAAGGTGGTAAGCGCCGTAATGGGGCTTAATGGCCGCCCCGTGTCTCAAACGCATCTGCTGCCCATCTTTGCCTATCTGCACCAGGGCCTGAGCGCGACCGAAGTGGGGGCTGCGGCTCCTCAGCTGTGGGATGTTTCCATTACGCCGCTGGCCACATGCCTTTTTGATCGTCCCCGTAGCAAGAATATGGTTAAGAGCCGCGTGATTCCCGAGCTCAGCCAGGCAATTGAGCTGCTCCATACCGAGCTTGGCATTGTCCATCGTGACATTAAGCCGCAGAACGTCTACCTGTACGAAAAGCAGATTGTGCTGGGAGATTATGGCTCTGCCCGCTCGCTTGCCGGATTTGACAGTCGCCTGACAAACACCATGACGCGCTCCGATGGCTATACGCCTGGTCGTGGCGGCATGGTCGACCCTCGTAACGACTGGTATTCGTTTGGCTATACAATCTGGACGCTCTATGAAAACAATGTCCACCCGCTGCAGGAGTTCATAGACGACAATACGCTTTCCGATCGCCAAGAGACGGGTGAGCCTGCGGACTTTAACCATCCAGATGATGCAACCCTGGGAAACCTCCTCAAGGGCCTGACGTTTGAGCTTTCGGGCGAGCGTTTTGGCTATGAAGAGGTTAAAGACTGGATGGCCGACCCAGATAATTTCTATCGTAAGCTTCCCACCATGGACGCCGGCAGCGCTCGCAAGCCTTACGAGTTTGCGGGCAAGCAGTATAGCGATCCGGTGTTGCTCGCTCGCGCGCTGTCCTCCAATTGGGACGAGGCCAAGCTTCGCATGAGCCAGCAACAGCTCGAAAACCTGATGGGCGACTGGGGTGAAAATGACCTGCAGACCAGGATTCACCAGTTGGTCGAAGAGGATATCCAGACAGCTTCCAATCCCGACTTGGCCCTTGCTTGCGTCATCTATGAGATGTCCAACGGCAAGATTATGTCGTGGCGCGGCGAGGATGTCTCGCTGACTAATGCACCCGATGCTTTGCCGGCGCGTATTGCATCGATGGCTGTGGATACAATTGATCGCTATGCTCGGCAGTCAGGCCTTGATGGTACGAATTCATCTGGCGTGTTGCCCTCTGGATTCCTCTTGCTCGTCTTATCTCGAGAAGCAAACGCCGACAGTCAAAGGGTTCGTTTGGCTTCTGATATTCACAGTCTTGAGCTTCTTGCTTGTCAATCGGACGATCCGCATTTTGCGGCCTGCCTATTTAAGGGCTTGTTGACGTCCGGTGAAAACAAGCATGCTATGGCCCAGGGTGCGCTTAAGTCGGTATTGCGGCAACCCTCTGCATTCTTTGGCGTCTGTTCGTCTTCTCGATCGCTCGATGAGTTTTTGCTCTATTTTGCCGGCGATGTTGATATGTCAGCAATCATCGCTGCTCGCGATGGGGCAAATACCGAGGGCGGCATAGACACCGACGTTGTCCTTGTCTTTATGGATAAGGTCGCCGACGATAAGGCCGCCGTGCGCTCGTTTTATCGAAAATATGGAAACTATGCTGCCTGGATTTGGCTTTCTGGCCATACCGACTTATATGAAACGATGCAGGGCTCGACAGGTGAAGCTGCAGTTATCGCGCTTCGTGGACTTAATCCGGCAATGGATGCGCCCGTCTCGACACTTGTTAAGTTGGGCAGCAATGCCCGTCTTGAGGGCATTAAGCTTCGAGGCGACATGGAATCTACGCCAGTTCCATATATTCTGGGCTGGGAACTTGATGAACGTTTTGGAACTCGCCCCATCGCGATGGGATCACTGTTCTGTGCTCAGGTAAAGGATGATGTCGTGCCGCGTGGGTACGTTTCTGACCTCTTGACCTCTTGTGAGGACCATGGCGTGCTCGACATCCTTGAGATTAGGCTTTTGGCAGATGTCGAGAATCTGCCGTCCGCGGCATATTCACAATATTTGGATGACGCTCGCGGAGTTGCCGATGGACAGCTGAAGGCCGCTATCGAAACGGACACGCGTGAATACGGTGTCGTCAAGGGCATCGCTGACAGCGATGCTCAGATTGCTGCTGTAAAGAAGGAGCAGCGAAACGTTCTCATTACTACCATTGCCGTTGCGCTTCTCTATCTCCTTATTATTAAGTGTGCCCGCGGCGCATTCGGTCAGCTTATCGTTTCACTTGGAACGTTTGGCCCTCTCGTTGTCGTCTTCTTGGTGCTGGCATTTTTGGGCTCTTTCGGCTTCCTTGCACTTAATGTGCTCCGTTCTTTTTCTGCTGTTGATCGTGTCTCGGGTCTCGAAGATGCTCTGGATTCAAACGCTGCTGCCTTAGAGAGCTATTTGGTCAAGTTGGTCGATTTCGACGGACGCAATGACAAAATTACTGAAATTTTGTCAGTCCAGTCGGGAGATGCCGCATTGACCGATGCGCGTAAGCCGCTGTTCTCGACAGGGCGTCATTCTGTGTCGTTTTATACCGATCCCGAAGTCATGGATCGATTCGGACGTCTTGCTGGCAGATTGGTACTCATCACGGCACTCATCGTTAGTGCGTTTGGCTTTATGGGGTCGATGTATGTCGATGGCGACGTGTATGCGAGAGTTGAAGTTTTAATTGCGGTTTGCTTCGGCTTGATGATCGTATTGATTGTGTTTGGCGAGGATGCACATCCTGGTAGCGCTCAAGCGCTGCGTTCGTGGCTGTACATGTGGATACCTCCGATACTCATTGAGTTTTTGCTTTCTGGGGTTGTCTCGTTTGCCAACTTCCTGAGCCTTTTCGGTTTCATTTTCCTCTTGCTTGCTTTTGTAATTAGCGTCATTGCATTCGTGTTTTTCCGTGGTTTGGAAAAATGGGATGATCTCCAATCGCGGAAAAAGCAGTCGCCGATTGCCCAGCCGATTGCTGTCCAGCCGATTGCTGCTCAGCAGAACACTGCTAAACAAGACAACATTCCGCACTGATATCTTCTGAATTGATGACGCCAATCGCGCACCCATATACCATTGGCGTCGACACCATAAGATGCGGACCGCGCGGTGACCCCACATTCCGCTGGCGCCCACAG
>CABUUJ010000061.1 GCA_902494715.1 uncultured Collinsella sp. | reverse complement strand
GCGCTTGGCCGATCGCTACGGCGAGGCCGAGAGCCTGCTGGGTATTGAGCTGCTGGATACGCCGCAGATGAGTGTCCGCAAGAGCCTCTTCACCATGACGGATGGCATTCCTGCTCACTACCTGCGCAATTTCTATCGCGATGCTTACGAGCTCGTCCGTTCGTATATGCCCGAGGATAAGATCGTCGTTTTCTCGTCGTCGGGGCATCCCAGCGAGTGGAAGCATTTTATGCGCGGCGCCAAGTACAAGAACGTCTACATGGACCTTCACCTGTACCATTACCGCGACGAGCATGCGCTCGACATCACGAGCCCCCGCGGGCTGACGACGGCGATTTCGCGTAACAAGCGCGAGCTTAAAGAAGCGATTTCAACTGGGTTCCCCGTGCTGGTGGGCGAATGGTCGGGCGCGGCGATCTTTGCCAACTCGTCGGTTACGCCCGAGGGCCGCAATGCCTACGAACGCGTGTTTATCGCCAATCAGCTGGCTTCGTTTGCGCCGGCTGCCGGTTGGTTCTTCCAAACGTGGAAGACCGAGAAGCGCATTGCAGCATGGGACGCCCGCGCGGCGCTCGGCACGCTCGAGCGCGGCATGATTGAATAGGTTGATATGACGCAAAACAGCGCCCATACGGGCAAACTCTATGTGGTCGGCACGCCCATCGGCAACCTGGGCGACCTGTCCCCGCGCGTTGGCGAAGCCTTTGCCGCTGCCGATGTCATCTGCTGCGAAGACACGCGTGTGACGTCAAAGCTGCTGATGCACCTGGGCATTTCCAAGCCGCTTGTCCGTTGCGACGAGAATGTGATCGCCAGCCGCGCCGCCGGCCTGGTCGACCGCCTGCTGGCGGGGGAGACCCTCGCCTTTGCCTCGGACGCCGGCATGCCGAGCGTGTCCGATCCCGGCCAGGCGCTGGTCGAGGCGGCGCGTGAGGCCGATGTGCCCGTCGAAGTTATTCCCGGGCCTTCTGCTTGCGTCACGGCGCTCGTTTCGTCCGGCATTCCCTGCGAGCATTTCTTCTTCGAAGGCTTTTTGGGTCGCAAGCACGGCGACCGCGTGCGCCGACTGCAGCGTCTTGCCGTGGTGCCCGGCGCACTCATCTTCTACGAGTCTCCACATCGCATCGTGGCGACGCTCGAGGCCGTGGCGGAGGTCTTTCCCCAACGTGAGGTTGCCGTCTGCCGCGAACTCACCAAGCTGCACGAGGAGGTCTTGCGCGGGCCCGCCGCCCAGCTCGCCGAGGAGCTGCGTGCTCGCGGCGAGGTAAAGGGCGAGATTGCGCTGGTCATCGCGCCGCCGAGCGAAGATGAGGAGGCCGGTATCGTGCCGGTTGGCGCCGCGGCAGCGGATTCCGACGAGGCTCTGCGCGAGGATATCCGCGCCGCGCTCGAGGAGGGAGAGCCCGCCTCTGCGGTGGCCAAGCGCCTGTCGCAGAAGTACTCGCGCCGTAAGCGCGATGTCTATGCCATGGTGCTCGATATGCAATAGATGGAGGATATCCAGCCCTTGCGCTAGAATCATCCCCTGTATGCAACGTTTTTCTGGAGGACAAACCCCATGGATCAAAGTAAGCCTTCGTTCTTTATCACGACGCCCATCTACTACGTCAACGCCGATCCGCACCTGGGCACGGCTTATTCCACCATCATCGCCGACGTTCAGGCCCGTTATCGTCGCTCCGCCGGCTATAACGTCAAGTTCCTGACCGGCATGGACGAGCACGGCGAGAAGGTCGCCGAGGCCGCAGCCAAGCACAACATGACGCCGCAGGAGTGGACCGACAGCCAGGCTCCGCACTTCAAGGAGCTTTGGAGCAAGCTCGAGATCTCCAACGACGACTTCATCCGCACCACCGAGCCGCGCCAGCATCATGCCGTGCAGTACCTGTGGGAGCGCATGAAGGAGTCCGGCTACCTGTATAAGGGCAGCTACGACGGTTGGTATTGCGTGCCTGACGAGACCTACTTCACCGATACGCAGGTCCAGAAGGGCGACGAGGAGTACGGCAGCGTCGGCCAGCACCTGTGCCCCGACTGCCACCGTCCGCTTGAGCGCGTGCAGGAGGAGTCCTACTTCTTTAAGCTTTCCGCTTTCCAGGACAAGCTGCTCAAGCTTTACGACGAGCACCCCGACTTTGTCGAGCCTGCGTTCCGCATGAACGAGGTACGTAGCTTTGTCGAGGGCGGCCTTAATGACCTTTCCGTGAGCCGTACGAGCTTTGACTGGGGCATTCAGGTCCCGTTTGACGAGGGTCACGTGACCTACGTGTGGTTCGATGCGCTGCTCAACTATATGACGGCCGTCGGCTACGGTGTCGACACCGACGAGGCGCGTGCCGAGCTGGCCTATCGCTGGCCCGCGCAGTTCCACATCGTGGGCAAGGACATCATCCGCTTCCACTGCGTCATTTGGCCCGCCATGCTCATGGCCATCGGCGAGGCCCTGCCCGAGCACGTCTTTGCCCACGGCTTCCTGACCGTGCGCAATGCCGAGACCGGCAAGGCCGAGAAGATGTCCAAGAGCCGCGGCAACGCCATCGCTCCGCAGGACGTTATCGACATGTTGGGCGTCGAGGGCTATCGCTACTACTTTATGACCGACGTCGTCCCCGGCACCGACGGTGCCATCAGCTTCGATCGCATGGAGCAGGTCTACAACGCCGACCTGGCCAACAGCTGGGGCAACCTTATCTCGCGTTCGCTCAACATGAGCGGCAAGTACTTTGATGGTTGCGCGCCCGCCAAGCCCGCATCGTTCGATGCGTTCGACAACCCGCTGGCAAAGATCGCCGATGGTCTGGTCGAGCGCTACATGGCCAAGATGGACGTGCTCGATTATGGTGGAGCTAAGGACGAGGTCATGGAGCTCATCCATGCCGCCAACCACTACATCGAGGACTCCGAGCCCTGGGCGCTTGCCAAGGACGAGGCCAAGGCTGACGAGCTGGCGTTTGTGATCTACAACCTGCTCGAGGCCATCCGCATTGCCGCTCACCTGCTGATGCCGCTCATGCCCCAGACTTCTGCCGAGGCCCTGCGCCGCCTGTCCTGCGAGGACGAGGCCGCGAGCGACGACCTCAAGGGCATTTGCGCTTGGGGCCTGCTTGCCGGTGGTCAGCCCGTCGAGAAGGGCGAGCCGCTGTTCCCGCGTCTGGCGTAGAGACCGCGCGAGCGCCATATCGGCAATTTGCTGTTTGGATGTAAGGGCATGGCCGCAACGGTCCATGCCCTTTTGCTTTACGATGCAGCCACCATGTTAAGGAGGCAACCATGACAACTTCGCCTTTGGCAAACCCCACGGCAACTAGGGAGCTGCTGGAGGAGTTTGGCCTTGCGACCAAGCATCGCCTGGGCCAAAACTTTCTAATCGACAACCATGTGATCGAGCGTATCTGCGAGCTTGCCGAGCTTGCAGGTGACGAGCGCGTACTCGAGGTGGGTCCGGGTTGCGGTACGTTGACGCTTGCGCTGCTGCAGGAAGCGGCGTGCGTCACGTCGATCGAAGCAGATCCCGAGCTCGAGCCGGTGCTCGACGCCCACGCCGCCGACTATGCCAACTTCCGCTTTATCATGGGCGATGCGCTCAAGGTGGGCCCGGAGCAGATTGAGCAGGTTGCGGGCGGTACGCCGACGGTGTTTGTCGCGAATCTGCCCTACAACGTGGCGGCGACGATCATCCTTCAGTTCTTCCAGACGATGCCCGCGCTTAAGCGCGCTGTCGTCATGGTTCAAAAGGAGGTTGCCGATCGCATTGCCGCAACGCCCGGTAACAAGACCTATGGCGGCTACACGGCAAAACTCGGCCTGTACGCGCAGGTGACGGGTCGCTTTGAGGTGCCGCCGCGTTGCTTTATGCCGGCGCCGCACGTGGACTCGGCCGTCGTGCGTATCGACCGTGTTGACGGCGTGGTGCCCGAGGGGCTCGATCGCGAATTTGTGGCCCGCGTGATTGATGCTGCATTTGCTCAGCGTCGCAAGACCATCCGCAATTCCATGAGCGCCAACGGCTTTGCCAAGGACGTGCTCGATGCTGCCTTTGAGGCTTGCGGTATTGCACCCACCACGCGCGCCGAGACGCTTGATGTTGCTGACTTTGTCCGTCTGGCCCAGGAGCTAATCCATGATGCCTAATGCCGAACGTGTGACGTTTACCAAGAAAAAGAAGACGGTTGCTTGTCCCGTGCCCTTGGCGCCGCTTGCCGACACGCATGCACATCTGCTTTCGTTCTGGGGCAAGGATGTGCCTGAGACGCTCGTGCGTGCCAAGGCGGCGGGCGTCGACCTGTTGGTGACGATGTTCGACCCCATCGCTGATAAACGCAGCGTGACGGACTATAGCGACTGGCTGACGCGCGAAATTCTGCCGATGCAGGATATCCCGCAGATCAAGTATCTTGCCGGCGTGCATCCGTATGGCGCACCGGACTATACCGACGACGTTCACGCACAGGTCGTTGCCGCGCTCGATGATCCCTTATGCGCCGGTATTGGCGAAATCGGCCTGGACTACCACATGGACTATGACGACGATATCGCGCCGGCACCCCATAACGTGCAGATTGACTGCATGGCGCGTCAGCTCGAGCTTGCCGTGTGCCGTAACGTGCCGGTGGAGCTGCATCTGCGCCACGAGGACACGGACCATGAGCGCACCTCGCACGTGGACGCCTACAACGTGCTTCGTGAGGTGGGCGTGCCCCAGGCCGGTTGTGTGCTGCACTGCTTTGGCGAGGACCGCGCCACGATGGAGCGCTTTGCGGAGCTGGGCTGCTATATCGCCTATGGTGGTGCGGCTACCTTTAAGCGCAACGACGACGTGCGCGAGGCATTCGCGGCAACCCCACTCGATCGAATTTTGTTCGAGACGGATTGCCCGTATATGGCTCCGGAGCCCATCCGCGGTCTTGAATGCGAGCCCGCAATGATCTCCATTACGGCAAACGCGCTGGTCAACGACCGTGTCGATCGTACCGGCGAGGATGCTGAGGCAATCGCGCGAGCAGCTTGGGAAAATGCCTGCAAACTTTTTCAAAAATAGTTCTTGCGTTCGCGATGGCGCTCCGTTATTCTAATTCCTGCACGCGGGCGTGGCGGAATTGGCAGACGCGTACGGTTCAGGTCCGTATGGGGGCAACCCCATGAAGGTTCAAGTCCTTTCGCCCGCACCATTGAATGAAAGAGCTCCCAGCAATGGGAGCTTTTTTGTTATGGGCCGTTTTTGGCAGATTTGACATATCGATTTCGCGCGGTAGATGCCCCTGTGGTCAAAAAGTGGCAAATATGAGTACTGACATGAAAATAGAGACATTTCATGAAGCCATTTTTGCTCATTTTACGCAACAGATGTACGCTAATTTGGCTCAACCTTGAGACAAAATGAAGTAATTTCGATAGACCTCGGGTTCAACGAGGCGATTTTGACCCAAATACGCTGTTACTAAACCGGTAACAGTACTCATATTTGGCCTTTTTTGACCATGGGTCCTCTTGTTGGTGTCACATAGCTGCTTCGTGCGGGTATCCTAATGCCAACGTGTGCCTATCAGAGGAGAGACCATGCTGTTGTCCGGTATCATCGCCGCCCTTACCAGCCTTTTGATTCCCATCATCATTCTGTTGCTGCTGCTTCCCAACGCCTGCTATGTCGTTGAACAACAGCATGCCGTGATCATCGAACGTCTGGGCAAGTTTAACCGCATCGTCAACGCGGGCTTCCACATGAAGGTGCCCGTGATCGACCGCAAGGCCGCTACGGTGAGTCTGCGCACCATGAAAAACGGTTTTGGCATCGACGTTAAGACCCAGGACAACGTGACCATCGGCCTTGAGGTCTCTGCTCAGTACCACGTGAGCTATGACATGGGCGCCGGCCCGGCAGATTCGGGCATCTACAAGAGCTACTATATGCTGCAGGAGCCCGTCGACCAGATGCGTGACTTCATCACCGACGCTCTGCGCTCTTCGATTCCCGTCTACACACTCGATGAGGTCTTTGCCAAGAAGGATGACATCGCCAAGGACGTTAATGCCACCGTGTCCGAGCAGATGGCTGCCTACGGCTTCACCCTCGTGTCGACACTCATCACCAAAATCGCGCTGCCGACCGAGGTCGAGAACTCCATGAACGACATCAATGCCGCCCAGCGAAAGCGCGCTGCCGCGCAGGAGCTCGCCGAGGCCGACCGCATCAAGCGCGTCACCGAGGCGACCGCCGAGGCTGAGGCTATGGAAAAGGCGGGTGAGGGCATCGCCAACCAGCGCAAGGCCATTGCACTGGGTATCAAAGATTCGCTCGAGATCATCCAGGAGACGGGTGTCGGCAATGACGAGGCCAACCAACTGTTCATGTTTACGCAGTGGTCCGAGATGATGACGGAGTTCGCTCGCACGGGTAAAACCTCGACGGTCGTGCTGCCGAGCGACTTTTCGCAGTCGGCCTCTATGTTCGAGCAGATGCTGGCTGCCGGTAAGGTTCAGAACGAGTCAAAGGAGTAGACACGCGTGAAATACACCGTCGTTTGTGTTGGCAAGCTCAAAGAGCGCTTTTGGAAGGACGCGTGCGCTGAGTACACCAAGCGCCTAGGTGCCTATGCCAAGGTTGATATCCGCGAGGTGGCCGATATCGACCCGGCTAAGGCGGGCGGCGTGGATGCCGCACGCGACAAGGAGGGGGCGGCAATTCTTGCTGCATTGCCGTCTCGGGCGCATGTGATCCTGCTAGCTATCGAGGGCAAGGAGCGTTCGAGTGAGGAGCTCTCGGCGCGGCTCGACGATCTTATGCTGCGAGGCAGCAGCGACATTGCCTTTGTAATCGGCGGTTCGGACGGCGTGAGTGATGACGTGCGCGCACGAGCCGACGAGATGCTCAGCTTTGGACGCATTACCTTGCCGCATAACCTGGCGCGTGTGGCGCTGCTAGAGCAGATTTACCGTGCCTGCAAGATCAGTCGTGGCGAGCCGTATCACAAATAGGTCGGCAATACGAAACAATGGCGTGGGACAATACCTTTCGTTTTGAGGAATGTGTCTGAGAGGACTATGAGATATGAAGATTGGATTTGTCGGTTTTGGCAATATGGCGAGCGCTATGGCCGATGGCTGGATCGCTGCCGGTGTAGCTGCGAGCGACATGTGCGCCTGCGCGGGTCGCTACGACGCACTGGTTGAGCGCTGCGAGGCGCGCGGCATGGTCGCCTGCCACGATGCCGCCGAGGTTGTCGCCGCATCCGATATCGTGGTCGCTGCGGTCAAACCGTACATGATCGAGAAGGTATTCGCCCCGCTCAAGGATGCTCTTGCCAAAAAGGTCGTTCTGTCGGTTGCCTGGACCTGGGACAGTGCCAAGTGGGAGCAGGTCCTGCCGGGCGTCGCACATGTCTCGACGGTTCCCAACACACCGGTTTCGGTGGGCGAGGGCGTCATCGCTTGCGAGACGGCTTCCACGCTTAGTGATGAGCAGAGCGCAGTGGTGCTTGATCTGCTTGGCAAGCTCGGTGCGGTGGTCGAGCTCGATACGAGCCTGCTGTTTGTGGGCGGCACGGTGGGTGGTTGCGCTCCGGCATTTGTCGCCATGGCAATCGAGGCCCTGGGCGATGCGGCGGTCAAGCACGGTATTCCGCGTGCCGATGCCTATCGCATTGTGAGCCAGATGGTGTTGGGTACGGCAAAGCTGCAGCTTGCAACTGGCCAGCATCCTGCGGCGATGAAGGATGCCGTATGCTCGCCCGGTGGCGCCACCATCAAGGGCGTCATCGCGCTCGAGGATGCCGGCATGCGCAGTGCCCTGGTCAAGGCAATCGACGCAACTCTCCAGTAAAACCTGCCATTTAGGGACAGGTTTATTTTGGCAGGTTTTTCCTGCGGTTTTGTTGTATGTGCGAAAAGCGCCCCGCAACCGGATCGTTACCGGTTGCGGGGCGCTTGCGTTTGCCCAGATAAAACCGACCAAAATAAACCTGGCCCTTTTTGGCAGGTTAGTCCCAGAAGCTGTCTTCCTCATCCTCGGACTTGGGTCCGCGGTCGACGTACATCTTATGGGTACGCTTCTCCATTACAAAGGCAAGAATCGCAAATAACAGGATGCCGCCGGCGAAAAGGATGGCAAAACCGGTGCGGGTGCCAAACAAAAAGGAAAAAACTGCGTCCATTGGGTGCCTTCTTGCGTAGTTGAGTTGGGTCGTAAACGCTCATAAGTATATACTTGCCCATACATGTACAAGGTTGCAACCTAAATGGAATGTATATCGCCGGAGGATCTAATGCTTGATATCAAGTTTGTTCGCGAGAACCCCGATGCCATCGATGTCGCCATGGCTAACCGCCAGACGTCTTGGGATCGCGAGAAGTTCTTTGAGCTCGACGACGAGCGTCGTGCCGTCATCACCGAGGTCGAGGAGCTCCAGGCTACGCGCAATGCCGAGTCCAAGAAGATCGGCGCCCTGATGAAGGAGGGCAAGAAGGACGAGGCCGAGGCCGCCAAGGAGGCCGTGCGCGCCGTCAACGAGAAGATTGACGGTCTGGCCGAGCGCCGTACTGCTCTCGAGCAGGAGCAGTACGACTTCATGGCTCACCTGCCCAACATTCCTTGCGAGGCCACGCCGTACGGCAAGGACGAGGACGAGAATATTGAGCGCCGTCGTTGGGGCACCCCGCGCGAGTTCGACTTCGACTTTAAGCCGCATTGGGATCTGGGCACCGATCTGGACATCCTCGACTTCGAGCGCGGCAACAAGCTCTCCGGCAGCCGTTTTACCGTTCTCGGTGGCGCTGGCGCCCGCCTGGAGCGCGCCCTCATCAACTTCTTCCTCGATACGCACACCAGCCGTGGTTTTAAGGAGTGGTGGCCGCCCATCGTCGTCAAGCGTCAGACCATGTTTGGCACGGGTCAGCTGCCCAAGTTCGAGGACGACGCCTACCACGTCTCGGGCGACAACTTCCTGATTCCCACCGCCGAGGTCGTGCTCACCAACCTGCACGCCGGCGAGGTCCTCGACGCCGACACCCTGCCGCGCCGCTACACCGCCTTCACCCCCTGCTTCCGCGAGGAGGCCGGTTCCGCCGGTCGCGACACCCGCGGCATCATCCGTCAGCACGAGTTCGACAAGGTCGAGATGGTCAAGTTCGCTAAGCCGGAGGAGTCCGACGAGGAGCTCGAGAGCATGACCGCCGAGGCCGAGTACCTGCTGCAGCAGCTGGGCCTTCCGTATCGCGTGATTAGCCTGTGCACCGGCGACTTGGGCTTCTCTGCCCGTCAGACCTACGACGTCGAGGTTTGGCTGCCGAGCTACAACGCCTACAAGGAGATCAGCTCCTGCTCCAACTGCGGTGACTTCCAGGCTCGCCGCGCCAACATCAAGTATCGCGACCCCGAGAACTTCAAGGGTTCGCGCTACCTGCACACCCTCAATGGTTCCGGCCTGCCGGCCGGTCGCACCATGGCCGCCATTCTGGAGAACTACCAGAACGCCGACGGCACCATCACGATTCCCGAGGTTCTGCGTCCTTACATGGGCGGCCTCGAGAAGATCGAGCCCGAGGCGTAAGGTCTCTTGCAAACATATCGCATGATGAGCGGCGGGGCCATGGGGCTCCGCCGCCTTTGTTTGCGCGCGGCTTGCGACGTTTTGACGCGGAAGACGGCCAAAACAAAAAGAGGCCCGATTCCGGGGGAAGCGGGAATCGGGCCCTGCTCGCGCGCTCGCGCTGCCCTGCGGGCTATTCTGCGCGTGGCGTCATGCCGGGTTTGGCGCTACTTTCTCGTTCCGGAGATGACAAGTCCGTTCTCCTCGCAGAGATCCTTGATGCTAATGTCCTTGGCCTCAAGCTTCTTTTCCTCAAGATCTTCTTCGCAGAACTCAATGGACTCGAGGAATGCCTTGCAGGCGGGGTCGTCGGTGGTCGCCATAAAGAGAGTGATCTCGACGCTTCTTCCGGAGTTGGGAATATCGGTCGCGAGGTGCATGCTCGGTGTCTTGTGCCACGTAAAGTTGACGGTCTTCCAGGTATACCGGCCGATGGTCACGTCTTCTCCACGCTCATAGCCATCGCGGGCCGAGTCGTTGGTGACAACCGTCTCGGCGTCCTTCGTGGAGCTTACGCCAAAGGAGATGACTTTGTTGCTATCCTCGATGCCGTTGAAGAGGATTTCAGACACATTGCCATCGCTTCCGCTGCGCGCCCATACGTCGTAGCCCTCGGGTGCGTAAGCCTTGAACCACGTAAAGTCGATACGGTCGTCGGCGGGCTTTTTGGACTCCTTCTTTTCGGTCGCCTGCTTGGGGGCGCTGCCGGCGTCGCTGCCAGCAGGCTTTGCAGAGCTACCGCCGTTGCAGCCCATGAGGGCCATGCTCAGGGCAAGAGCCGCAACGCATACCGCCAATAGCTTCTTAGTGATCTTCATGGGTTCTCGTCCTTTCTTGCTCGACCCTCTCCGTTTTCCTTACAGACCGTTGTGTGGAGCAACGTCTGTCGTACACAAATGAACTGCGGGGCTACTTTCCCGGCTTGTACTCAGTGAGGCCGTTTTCCTTGCAGAGGTCGGCAATGCTGATGTTCTTGGCCTCGTTATGCGCCTCTTCGAGGTTCTCGGGGAACTCGAGGGACTCGAGGAATGCCTTGACGGCGGGGTCGTCGGGAGTCGTCATGAACAGGTAGATAACGACGCTTTGGCCGGTATCGGGAATCTCGGAGATCAGTTCGACGCTCGGTGTCTTGTTCCAGGTGAAGTTGACGGTCTTCCAGGTGTACTTGCCGATGGTGATATCTTCACCTGCTTCGTAGCCGTCGCTCTCGGTTTCATCGGCAACGAGCGTCTCGGCGTCGTCGGACTCAACATCAAAGGAGATGGACTTATCGCTCTCGTCGACATTCTTGAAGCAAATGCTGCCGACGAAGCCGCCGTCGCCGCTGTCGGACCAGACGTCATAGCCCTCGGGCACAGAGGCCTTGAACCAGGTGAAGTCGATACGGTTGTCCGCGGGCTTCTTGGACTCCTTTTGCTCGGTAGTGCCCTTGGAAGCGCTCCCGCCACTGGAAGAGCTTGTGCCGCCGTTGCAGCCCATGAGGGCCATGCTCAGGGCAAGAGCCGCAACGCATACCGCCAGTAGTTTCTTGGTGATCTTCATAGGTCCTCGTCCTTTCGTGTGCGTTCTTTTCATTTCGACCCATGAGTCGCTGCGTGGATCAACGGATGCCGTCATGGGCCCTTCCTACTTACGAGGCTATCGGTCGGGGGCATTTTAGGAAGTGCCTTGGGTCCCAAAAGCGTCGTGCAAAGCGCTACAAGCGTCCCATTTTTGAATGTGGGGCAACAACATGGGGGAGGGGAAAAATATTTGGGCAGGCGCGAGCCATCTACCTGCTTTTCCGTTGCTTGGATGCGTGCGGCTAAAAATTTTTTTGACTTTAAGAGAATTTTTTCTTGACGCGACCTAGGGGCGATGGCATTATGAATAACGCGCTGCGGCGTTACCTCAGCTGGATAGAGGGTCTGACTACGAATCAGAACGTCATAGGTTCGAATCCTATACGCCGCACCAATTGAAATTGAAAGCCTCCGGCAATGGGGGCTTTTCTTTTATGGAAGCACCGCATGGATTCGAACCTCGGTCGAGGCGCGAGCGTGAAGAAAACGCGGAGCGTTTTTAGCGAGCGGGCGAGGGCGCCGGCAGGCGGCCGAAGCCGGTGCGGATCCGCGAAGGAACTTAATCGGTGCTTCATAAAATTTTTCCAAATTGTTGCTTGACCCATTGAGGGGTCACGTGCATAATAATCCGTGCGTTGCGGCGTTACCTCAGCTGGATAGAGGGTCTGACTACGAATCAGAACGTCATAGGTTCGAATCCTATACGCCGCACCAATTGAGTTTTAAGCCTCCGGAAACGGGGGCTTTTCCTTTACGGGGGCATTGCGGAGATTCGAACCTCGTTCGAGGCGCGAGCGTCAAGAAAACGCGGAGCGTTTTTAGCGAGCGGGCGAGTCCGCCGGCAGGCGGGCGAAGCCGGTGCGGATCCGCGCAGCGGATGCGCGGAATCCTATACGCCGCACCAATTGAGTTTAAAGCTCCCGGCAACGGGGGCTTTTCTTATATATCGATACATCTGAACTAACCGCCCTGTCGCATACCAGGGGATACGGACTCGATCGATTCCTTCAAATGAGTAAAAATCCAATTCAATAAACTTTTTTGAAAATCCGAGAGTAGCGAATCGTGCGGGTCCTATACCTACCTTGAGCTGCGGTAATGCGCATCGGTCATAAGCAAATGGCGCATGGCCCTTGCCGTTTTGGGCCATTTCTCCTCGTCGCG
>CABUUJ010000060.1 GCA_902494715.1 uncultured Collinsella sp. | reverse complement strand
GGAACACGAGAAGGAGGCAGGTTAAACTAAAGGGACTGACCCCGGAGGAGTTCCGGAATCAGTCCCTATGTGCGGCGTAGGCCGCTAATTAGCCCGTCCAAGAATTGGGATGCAGTTCATTACGGTAGCGGGGCTCTTTTGTTTTGAATGGTGGCCTTGGGGACCCGGGTAATGCAGCCGAATGGGTGGCTGTGGCGCCTTATTTACCCATGGGGCGCAGCGATGCCTCCTCAAAATGGAAGGATCGCAAGTCGTCTTCTGTCTCGATGCACGCGCGACCAAAGTCATCGACCGTTTGAAAGATTCCACGCGCCAGTTCGTCCCCAGCGGGGGAACGGGCGATAACGTGATCCCCAATCCAATTGAGATGACCGATATATTCGCCGTGGACGGGCGCGAGCGGTCCGGCGTCTTCTTCCTTGGCGTTGAGACGCTCTGCCCACGCGTCCACAGCGTTTACGACGGTGTGATAGACCTCCTTGAGTAGCACATCGACGGCGGGAACATTCTCGTTGAGGTCCGAGAGACCGATTGCCGGCAGGCCGCCATCGGGAACCTCCGAAGGCACATAGTTCACATTGACGCCAATGCCGCAGACGGCGAAAGGTTTGCCTTCGTTATCGCGTGCCGCCTCGACCAGAATGCCGCCGAGCTTGCGTCCTCGCGCGACCAGGTCGTTGGGCCATTTGAGGCCAATCTCGTTTGCAAGACCCTGCTTTTCGAGCGCCTCGAGCACCGCTAGGCCGCTGACGGCGGCAAGACCAGAGTACTTTGCAGGATTAACGCATGGACGCAGGACAATCGAAAGCAATAGGTTGCCGGCGGTTGAATCCCACTTGTGGCCGCGCCGGCCGCGTCCTGCTGTCTGAGCCCGGGCGGCAAGTCCTGTGCCGTGCGGCGCTCCCTGTTTTCCTGCTTCGAGCAGGTCATCGTTGGTCGATCCGGTTACGTCGACTATCGTTAATTTGGCATCCATAGCGGCTGCTACCTCCTTAATGAATAAGTGAATAACGTAATGGTGTCGTGAGGCAGACACAATGTGAAGCCTTTGTCGCATTTGGACAATTTAATGTTAACACGTCAACAATGACTGAAATGCGCTATCCTCTCTTGGTCGATGTAAACACGTCAACAACTCAAAGGAGGTTAGTGATGGGTTTCACGATACTGGGAACGGGCTCGGCTCTTCCCGAGCGCAGCGTTTCCAACGACGAGCTGTCCGAGTTCCTCGATACCTCGGATGAGTGGATTTTTACCCGCACCGGTATCAAGAGCCGCCACGTCTGCACCACTGAGTCACTCGACGACCTTGCCGTAGCGGCGAGCGAGCGGGCACTCCAGGTATCCGGAATCGACGCGAGCCAGCTGGATCTTATCGTCTGTTCGACGACGACGGGCGATCATCTCGTTCCCGCCGAAGCGTGCGCCGTTGCTGAGCGCCTGGGTGCCACATGTCCTGCCTTCGACGTTTCGGCGGCTTGTGCTGGCTTCGTTTTTGCGCTCGATGTCGCCGAGGGCTATATCGCCCGAGGTCGCGCCGAGCACGTGCTGGTCGTTGCCGCCGAGCAGATGACGCGCGCGCTCGATTGGACCGATCGTGCCACGTGCGTGCTCTTTGGCGATGGCGCGAGCGCTGCAGTCATGGAGGCCGGGGGAGAGAATCCCCTTGCTGTTGAGCTTTCGACGTCGCCTGACGTCGAAACACTGCGCGTCCCCGGATTGGCGGGCTCCTCGCCGTATAGGACGGTACAGGACCGCGAAAGCGTGCTTTCCATGAATGGCCGCCGCGTGTTCAAGTTCGGCGTCAACGCCATCTGCGACACGGTCCATAAGCTTGCGAGCGATGCGGGCATTTCGGTCGAAGACATCGACCATTTTGTATTCCATCAGGCTAACGAACGAATCCTGAGTCAGGCGGTCAAGCGCCTGGGCGTGCCGGACGAGCGCGTGGTTCGCACGTTGCGCGAGACCGGCAACATTTCGAGCGCATGCATTCCGCTTGCTCTCGATCGACTGGCAAATACCGGCGCGCTGCACGCGGGCGACACCATCGCCCTGGTCGGATTTGGCGCCGGCTTGGATGTAGGTGGCTATCTACTTCGTTGGAAGTAGTCGCACATAGGAAAAGAAAACGCCCCTAGGGCACAAACAAAGGAGAACTACCATGGCAGATCAGAAGACCTTCGAGCGCGTTTGCGACGTTATCCGCGAGACCGTTGGCCTTGACGACGTCGAGATGAAGCCCGAGTCCACGCTCGAGGAGATTGGCCTCGACAGCTTGGGTACCGTCGAGATCCTCGTTGCCGTCGAGGACGAGTTTGGCATTGAGCTCGATACCGAGGAGAACCCCAAGACGGTCGGCGAGTTCGTCGATACGGTCGAGGCGGCATTGGAGAAGTAGTGATGCTCAAGTCTCCTCTCTGCGATCTGCTCGGCATCGAAAAACCCGTGTTCCAGGGTGGCATGGCCTGGATTGCCGATGCCTCGCTGGCATCTGCCGTGTCCGAGGCGGGCGGCTTAGGCATTATCGCGGCCATGAATGCCGACGCAAACTGGCTGCGCGATCAGATTCACGAGCTGCGCGCCAAGACGGATAAGCCCTTTGGCGTCAACGTTATGCTCATGAGCCCGTTTGTCGACGAGGTCGCACAAGTGGTGATCGATGAGCGGGTGCCCGTTGTGGTGACCGGCGCCGGCAATCCCACCAAGTACATGAAGGCCTGGGGCGATGCGGGCATCAAGGTCATCCCGGTCGTTGCCTCGGTGGCGCTGGCGCGTCTCGTGGCGCGTCGCGGAGCCACTGCCGTGGTTGCCGAGGGTACCGAATCAGGCGGCCATATTGGCGAGACCTCGACGATGGCACTTGTCCCGCAGGTTGTCGATGCGGTCGATATTCCCGTGGTTGCGGCTGGCGGCATCGCCGATGGCCGCGGTGTGGCGGCCGCCTTTATGCTCGGCGCTGCCGGCGTCCAGGTGGGAACACGCTTTCTGGTCGCAAACGAGTGCACCGTATCCGAACAGTACAAAGAGCTGGTGCTCAAGGCGGGCGACACGTCGACGCGTGCGACCGGTCGCTCGACGGGACATCCGGTTCGCGCCCTCAGGAGCCCCTTCACCAACGCGTATGCCAAGAACGAGGCGGCGGGCGCAAGCCCCGAGGAGCTCGGGGCCATGGGCACGGGAGCGCTTCGTAAAGCCGCAAAGGACGGTAATTACGAAGAGGGTTCGTATTTGTGCGGACAGATTGCCGGTATGGTCAACGAACGCCAGAGCGCACGCGAAATCGTCGACGATCTGGTCGATGGCGCCGAGCATGTCCTGAAGGGTGCGTCCGCATGGGTAGCGTAGCGTTTCTGTTTGCCGGTCAGGGTGCCCAGCATCCCGCGATGGGCGTCGACCTCATCGAAGCATCACCGGCGGCTGCCGAGGTGTTCGCCATTGCCGATGAGGTACGCCCGGGGACCAGCGAGCAGTGCCGGAGCGCCTCGAAAGAGGAGCTCCGGCAGACCGAGAACACGCAGCCTTGCGTGTTCGTGCACGACTTGGCTGCCGCCGTCGCCCTGCGCGAGCGCGGCGTGGTGCCTGCCGCCTGTGCGGGATTCTCGCTGGGCGAGGTCGCCGCGCTCACCTTTGCGGGAGCATTCGATACGCGAGCGGGCTTTGAGCTCGTGTGTGAGCGCGCGGCGCTTATGGCCACGGCGGCCGAGCGTCACCCCGGCGGCATGCGCGCCGTCATCAAGCTCGATGCAGCGCAAGTTGAGGGCCTGGCAAAACAGGCCGGCAAGGACTGCTGGCCGGTCAACTACAACAGTTCCCAGCAGACGGTTGTGGCCGGAGCGCCCGATGCGTTGCAGACCCTCGACGTCCTGGTAAAAGAGGCTGGCGGTCGTGCCATGAAGGTCGCGGTGTCGGGTGCATTCCATAGCCCCTATATGGCCGAGGCGACCTGTGACCTTGCTGCATATATCGAGGCCGGTCACGCGCCGTCCCCGTTGCTCATTCCTGTTATGGCAAATATGACGGCGGCACCTTATCCGGCCGACCCGCAGGCGGCATCGGAGGTGCTGGCCAACCAGGTGAGTCATGCCGTGCGCTGGGTCGACACGCTGCACGCTCTGCAGGATCAAGGCATCGACACGTTTATTGAGGTCGGCCCCGGCAAAACGCTGTCCGGCTTGGTCAAGCGTACGTTGAGCGACGTTCGTGTGTATTCGTGCGAAACGGCCGAACAGGTCGCAGCTATTGCCGACGAGCTCGCATAGCCCACAGGGCAGTAACCCGAAAGGAACGACATGGGCAACTTGAACAACGTCGCGCTCGAGCGCAACGACTCACGTCGCGTGGCACTGGTCACGGGCGGCTCGCGGGGTATCGGCCGCGCCTGCGCTATCGGTCTGGCGGAGGATGGCTACGATATCGCCGTCGTCTATGCCGGCAGCGTCGATGCGGCGCGCGAGACGTGCGACGCCTGCGAGGCGGCTGGCGCCACGGCGCGCTCATATCAATGTGACGTGGCCGACCCCGCTGCCGTCAACGCGTGCGTGGAAGCGGTCCTCAACGACTTTGGCTCCATTTGGGCGCTCGTCAACAACGCCGGCATCACCCGCGATGGCCTGCTCATGCGCATGGGCGATGACGCCTTCGACCGCGTGCTCGACGTCAATCTCAAGGGAACATTCAACATGACGCGCGCGCTCACCAAGACCTTTATGCGCCAGCGTGGCGGTTGCGTCGTCAACATGAGCTCGGTCGTGGGCCTGATGGGCAATGCCGGGCAAGCCAACTACGCTGCCTCCAAGGCGGGCGTGATCGGCCTGACCAAGGCGGTGGCGCGCGAGCTTGCGCCCCGCGGCGTACGAGTGAACGCGGTCGCCCCCGGGTTTGTCGAGACGGATATGACGGCAAAGCTCTCGGAGAAGGTGCGTACGGTAACCGAGGAGCAGATTCCCCTTAAGCGTATGGCGCAGCCCGAAGAGGTGGCCGGTGTGGTGCGATTTTTAGTGAGCGATGCGGCTGCCTACATTACGGGCGAAGTCGTACGCGTCGACGGCGGAATGGCGATGTAGAAACCAGGGCCGAAGAACGGCTTGGATGAGGAGACCATGATGGAACAGAGAGTTGCAATCACCGGCATAGGTGCCGTATCGCCGCTCGGCAACACGGCGCTTGCCACCTGGGCGGCCATGTGCGCCGGCACGTGCGGCATCGGCCCGATCACGCACTTCGATACCGATGCGTTTACCGTCAAGGTGGCGGCCGAGGTCAAGGGCTTTGACGGCAACGAGTACTTTGGCAAGCGTGACGCCAAGCATCTCGACCCCTGCGTTCAGTTTGCGATGGCGGCTTCGGACGAAGCCATGCACGATGCGGGCTTTAATGTCGAAGGCGCCATCGATCGCGAGCGCCTGGGCGTCTACGTGGGCTCGGGCGTGGGCGGCATGACGACGCTCGTCGACAACGTCCATACGATTGCCGAACGTGGGCCCCGCCGCGCATCGCCCTATATGATCGCGATGATGATCCCCAACATGGCATCGGGCAATATCGCAATCCGCCACAAGGCAAAGGGCCCGACCCTGCCCGTGGTGACCGCGTGCGCGACCTCGGCCCATGCGGTGGGCGAGGCGTTCCGCGCCATCAAGCACGGCTATGCCGACGCGATCCTCGCGGGCGGCGCCGAGGCCGCAATTATCCCCGATGCCGTTGCGGGCTTTACGTCCTGCCGCGCATTGACCACCAACCCCGATCCCGCGACGGCCTGCCGTCCGTTCGATGCAGACCGCGACGGCTTTGTGATGGGCGAGGGCGCCTGCGTGCTCGTGCTCGAGAGCATGGAACATGCGCAGGCGCGCGGTGCGCACATTTATGCCGAGGTCGTGGGCTACGGCAACACCGATGATGCCTATCACATCACGAGCCCTGATCCCGAGGCTGCCGGCATTGCCCGCGCGATATCGCTGGCGGTGACCGAGGGCGACGTCAAGCCTTCCGAGGGTCTCTACATCAATGCCCACGGCACATCTACCAAGCTCAACGATTCGTCCGAGACGGCGGGCATTAAGCGTGCGCTCGGCGAGGACGCGGCGCGCGCCGCGCACGTCTCGTCGACTAAGTCGATGACCGGCCACATGATCGGTGCCACGGGCGCCATCGAGGTCATGGCCTGCGCCATGGCGCTCGAGCAGGGCGTGGTGCCGCCGACCATTAACTACCACACGCCCGATCCCGCCTGCGATCTTGACTACACGCCCAATCGCGCGGTTCGCGCCGACCTTACCTGGGCGCTTTCGACCAACCTGGGCTTTGGCGGGCACAACGCCGCCATCGCGCTGCGTAGATATACGAGGAGCTAGAGCATGGATTCCAAAAGACTTGCCGAGATAGCCGATGTTATGGAGGACCGCGGCCTCACGCGCGTACGCGTTGAGGAGCCCGATGGCACCGCGGTCGAACTTGAGCGCGTGAGCGCCGCGCAGCCGGTTGCCGTGCCCATGCCTATGCCGGGTGCCGTGACTGCTCCGGCGGTGGCTCCTGTCGCCATGCCTGCCGCCGCACCGGAGCCCACCGCGCAGGCGCCTGCCGCCGCACCGGAGCCCAAGGGCACCGAGGTGACCGCTCCCATGGTTGGCGTTTTCTATGCTGCCCCGGCGCCGGGTGACGAGCCGTTTGTGCACGTGGGCTCCAAGGTCAAGGCCGGCGAGACCCTCTGCATCATCGAGGCCATGAAGGTTCTCAACGAGGTGACGGCCGAGGCAGACGGCGAGGTGCTCGAGATCTGCGTGGCCGACGGCGACCTCGTGGAGTTTGGCAGCTGCCTCATGAGGATCGGATAGGTGATGTCCATGAACAAAGAAGAGCTCAAGAAGCTGTTGCCGCATCGCGAGCCGATGCTTTTGCTCGACGAGGCCGAGCTGGTGGGCGACGAGGCCCACGGCAAGATCACGATCACGGGCGACGAGTACTTTTTGCAGGGGCATTTTCCGGGAAACCCGGTGGTCCCCGGCGTGATTCAGTGCGAGATGCTCGCCCAAAACTGTTGCGTGCTGCTGATGGACGACGAGGAAGCGCGCGGCGCGACGCCGTTCTACACGAGTCTGGACAAGGTGCGCTTTAAGCGTCCGGTGCGCCCGGGAGACACGGTGGATCTGGTGTGCTCCATCACGCGTGCGCGCGGGCCGTTCCGCTTTGCGACGGGTACTGCGAGCGTCAACGGTGAGGTTTGCTGCCGCGCCGATATGTCTTTTGCACTCATGCACGAAAGTTAAGGAAGGCTTCATGTTCGACAAAGTGCTCATCGCCAACCGCGGCGAAGTCGCGGTCCGTGTTATCCGCGCGTGCCGCGATATGGGCATCAAGACCGTCGCCGTTTATTCCACGGCCGATGCGGACGCACTGCACGTGCAGCTTGCCGACGAGGCGTATTGCATCGGCGGCCCGCGTCTTGCCGAGAGCTACCTCAACGACGATGCCGTGCTCACCTGTGCCGTAAAGTCGGGAGCTAAGGCAATTCATCCCGGCTATGGCTTTTTCTCCGAGAAGGCGAGCTTTGTGCGCGACTGCGACAAGTATGGCCTGGCGTTTGTCGGTCCTTCGGCCGAGGTGATCGACAACATGGGCGACAAGGACGCCGCACGTCGAACGGCTGCCGCGGCGGGCGTGCCCATCGTACCGGGCTGCGATTTGCTCAAAAGCCCCGAGGAGGCAACGGCCGAGGCCGAGCGCATCGGCTGCCCCGTGCTTATTAAGGCGCGTGCAGGCGGTGGCGGTCGCGGCATTCGTAAGGTCGAGCGCGTGGAAGATGCGGCAAAGGCGTTCATCGAGGCGCGTGCCGAGGGAGAGGCCGTTTTTGGCGATGGCGAGTGCTACATGGAGAAGTTCGTCGCGCCGGCGCACCACGTTGAGGTGCAGATTATGGCCGATAAGCAGGGCCATGTGTTTTCGCTCGGCGAGCGCGAGTGCTCGGTGCAGCGCCGCAACCAAAAACTGATCGAGGAGAGCCCCGCGCCGTGCCTCGACGGACACGACGACATTCGTGCCCGTATGCACAAGGCCGCGCGCGACCTGGCTCGTGCCGTCGGCTACGAAGGAGCCGGTACCATCGAGTTCCTGTATTCGGACGACGGCAATTTCTACTTTATGGAAATGAACACGCGCTTGCAGGTGGAGCATCCGGTTACGGAGTTTGTGACCGATACCGACTTGGTCAAGTGGCAGCTGCGCGTGGCGGCCGGCCAGCTTCTGCCCTTTGAGCAGGAGGACGTTCCGGTCCGCAACCACGCCATGGAGTGCCGCATCAATGCCGAAACGCCGGACTTTCTGCCGTCATGCGGAACGGTCACCGCGTTGCGTGTGCCGGGTGGTCCGCGCGTGCGCTGGGATTCCGCCATGTTTACCGGTGCGAACGTTCCGCCGTACTACGACTCCATGCTCGGCAAGCTCATCGTGTGTGCGCCCACGCGCGACGGCGCCATTCGCAAGATGCGCTCGGCCCTGGGCGAGCTCGTGATTGAGGGCGTGAGCGAAAACAGCGAGATTCAGCTCGACGTGCTGGCAAACGATGAGTTCTTGTCGGGCATGTATCACACCGATCTGATGGGGCATCTCTATGCTGATGAATAGAAAAGCGAAGACGGTCAATGTCCTTGAGGGGCCAATAACCGAGTCGTGCGCCGAGTTTCCCGCGCGCCACGTGTTTATCAAGTGCCCGGAGTGCCGCCGTGTGATTGATGAAGCACGTCTGCACGACAACCTCGAGGTCTGCCCTCGTTGCGGCAAACACTTTCGCGTGAGCGGTCGCGCGCGCATGCGCATGACGGTCGACGAGGGCACGTTTGAGGAATGGGATGCCAATCTGGCGTCGGAGGACTTCCTCTCGTTTCCCGGTTATGCCGACAAGCTCAAGAGCGCGGTCGAGCATTCGGGCGAGCGCGATGCCGTTGTGTGCGGCAGGGGCAAAATCTGCGGTTGCGATACGGCGCTCTTCTTTATGGACGCCAACTTTATGATGGGCTCGATGGGTTCCGTGGTGGGCGAGAAGATCTGTCGCACATTTGAGCATGCGACCGAGCTGGGATTGCCAGTTGTCGGCTTTACCGTTTCGGGCGGTGCGCGCATGCAAGAGGGCGTGACATCGCTTATGCAGATGGCCAAGATCTCTGCTGCCGTGAGAAAGCATAGCGAGGCGGGCGGCCTGTATATCACGGTGCTCACCGATCCCACGACTGGCGGCGTAACCGCGAGCTTTGCCATGGAGGGCGACATTATCCTGGCCGAGCCCGATGCCCTGACGGCATTTGCCGGCCCGCGCGTGATCGAGCAGAACATGCACAAGCGCCTGCCCAAGGGATTCCAGCGCTCCGAGTTTTTGCTGGAGCACGGCTTTTGCGATGCCGTTGTTCCGCGTGGCGAGATTGCGCTCACAGTGGGAGAGCTGCTGGCGCTGCACGAAGGACACGCGCCCGGTCTGGGGGCACCGCACGAGATCGTGCATACGGGTCGCCGCGGCAAAAAGCTGGGACACTTGTTTAAGCGCTCGCCGGCACCAAAAACCGCGCTCGAGATTGTCAAGCAGACCCGCTCGGCAGATCGCGCCACGGCGGGTGAGATGATCTCACTGGGCCTGGATGGATTTGTGGAGCTGCACGGCGACCGTTACTTTGGAGACGACGCCGCTGTGGTGGCCGGTATTGGCTGGAAAAACGGACGCCCCGTAACGGTCATCGCCATCGAGCGCGGCACCACGACCAAAGAGCGTATGCGCCGCAACTTTGGCATGGCGTATCCCGAGGGCTATCGCAAAGCGCGTCGCCTGATGCGCCAGGCCGAAAAGTTTGGTCGACCGGTTCTGTGCCTGGTCGATACTTCGGGTGCGTTTTGCGGCATCGGTGCCGAGGAGCGCGGCCAGGGCGAGGCGATTGCCCAGAATCTCATGGAGATGAGCGGCCTTAAGACGCCGATTGTCTCGGTGGTGACAGGCGAGGGCGGCTCTGGTGGCGCGCTGGCGCTGTCCGTGGCCGACCGCATCCTGATGCTCTCGAGCTCGGCCTATTCGGTCGTGAGCCCCGAGGCCTGTGCGTCGATCCTGTGGAAAGATACCGAGCGTGCGAATGAGGCCGCCGAGGCGCTTAAGCTCACGGCCCCCGATCTGTTGGCGCTCGGCATCATCGACGGCATTGTTGACGATAGGGGCCTGTCACATGAGGAGATCGCCGGTGCCGTCATGTCCTCGGCATTTGATGCCTTCGATACGCTTGGGCGGCTCGACGACGCGACCCTCACAAACCTCCGCTACGAAAAGTACCGCGCAATCGGTCAGTACCACACGATGTGACAAAGGGACAGTCCGCATGTCACATCTATGGCCGCGACCCGTGTGCGTTGCGGCCTTTTTTGTATCTGGGGGACAAAGTGGCTACACTACAATCCGTTTGAGCAATAGATATATAGGTAGTACCGTGGGGGCGGATGTAGATGGTCGAGTGGATTGTTAAGCGTGCGCAGGGCGACCGTGCGCGCGTGGGCACGTTGACGGGCGTTGTGTGTATTCTCGCCAATGTGGCACTATGTGCTGCGAAGGGCGCAATTGGCGTGGTTTCGGGATCGGTTTCGATCGTGGCGGATGCCATGAACAACCTGTCCGATGCCAGCTCGAATATCGTGAGCGTGCTGGGCTTTAAGCTGGCGAGCAAGCCGGCCGACCCCGAGCATCCTTACGGTCACGGTCGCTACGAGTATCTCTCGGGTCTGGTCGTGGCGGCGCTCGTGCTGCTGATCGGCCTTGAGCTTATCAAGTCCTCGGTTGAGCGCGTCATCCACCCCGAACCTGTCGAGTTCTCGCTTGCCCTGGTGACGGTTCTAGTGCTTTCGATGGTCGTAAAGCTCTGGATGGCGGCCCTCAACCAAAAGCTCGGTGACCGTATTGAGTCCGATACGCTGCATGCGACGGCTCAGGACTCAAAGAACGATGTCCTGGCCACGGGCGCTGTGCTGGCGTGCGCGATTGTTTCCCAGGTGACGCATGTCAATCTTGATGCTTGGGTCGGCCTTGCCGTTGGCGTCTATATTGGCTGGAGCGGCTTTGAGCTTATCCAAGATACGGTGAGCCCCCTTTTGGGCCAGGCACCCGATCCCAAGCTGGTCAAGCACATCCGAGACAAGATCATGAGCTACCCCGGCGTTTTGGGTGTTCATGACCTGATGGTTCACGATTACGGTCCGGGCAGGAAGTTTGCAAGTGCGCACGCCGAGATGGCGGCCGAGGCCAGCCCGCTGGAAAGTCACGACACGCTCGATAACATCGAGCAGTCGTTTAGGGACGAGGACGGCATGATCGTCACGCTCCATTACGATCCCATCGTGACCGACGATTCAAATGTGGCGAGCATGCGCCTGTGCATCAACGCTATGGCCCAGGAGATCGATAGCCGCCTTTCGATTCACGATTTGCGTTGCGTGCCGGGCCCCACGCACACCAATGTGATCTTTGACTGTGTGCGACCCTCGGATTTGGACATGGATGCCGATGAGCTCAAACACGCGCTGGCGCAACGGGTCGAATCGGAATATCCCAAGTCGATTGCAAAGATTACGATCGACGAAGACTACGTAGGGCATACCCACGAGTAGGGCTGTGCCGGCAAAGCAAGTTATACAGAAGGGGAGACTATGAAGAAGCTGTATCTGCTCCGCCACGGCCAGACGGAATTCAACGTCAAAAAGCTCGTCCAGGGTCGCTGCGATTCACCGCTCACCAATTTGGGCCGTCAGCAGGCGCAGAGAGCAGCCGCATGGCTCAAAGCCCACGACGTTGTCCCCGACAAAGTGGTCTCATCACCCTTAGGCCGAGCCATGGACACGGCAAGTCTCGTCGCATGCGAACTCCTCGGTCCGGATGCAGCAGTCGAGCCCTGCGAAGGCATCATCGAGCGCTGCTACGGAACCTTTGAGGAAGGTCCCCACGACGCATTGCCTACCGACGTATGGGATCCGGGCGAGGACTTGGTTCCCTTCGGAGGAGAAGGAAGCCAGGCGCTGCAAGAGCGCATGGTAGACACCCTCACCAATATCATGGGCGCCGAGGATATCGAAACCCTCCTAGCAGTAAGCCACGGCAGCGCCAGCCGCCAATTCATCAAGGCTGCAGCCCCAGATGGCTTCGAGCTCCCAGCAAAACTCCCCAACTGCGCCATCATGATCTTCGATTTTGACGAGGAAAAGCCGCAAGCAGAAGGCGAGCCAATGCAGTGTAAGTTCACCCTTCAACAAATAGTGGACCCCCAACAAAGTAATTAGCTGAGCGAGCAGAGTTAAGCAGACATCAACGTGTCGTCTCCCGAGCTTGGCAGAGGGGCGGCGAAATATATTAAGTTTGTCGTGAGTTCCGCACGCAAAGGAAAGCACTTAATGTGCTTTCCGTCTTGCGCAGGACTGTAGAGCAGCAAACTTAATAT
>CABUUJ010000059.1 GCA_902494715.1 uncultured Collinsella sp. | reverse complement strand
TTAAGGCCGGATTCGGATCGTCGACACCCGCGTCACCAATTTCCCCGCGGGGGGAGTTTTCGAATCCGCCCGGGGGCACCAGAGATTTGCCGAGCCCGGTACTACCACGGTGCCGGGCTCTTTTGGTGTTAGAGCTGCGCCGTTCCATGCTAGCGGGTCGCATCAAAAGCAAAGCGCCCGCTTGCCGGGGGAGCAAGCGGGCGCTTCTGAGCGAATATGTTTGCGGCGTTCGCTGCGCAGATAATAAGCAGCCGGCTAGTTGCTTGTACCGGAATCGTCGCCTGAATCAGTACCAGAGCCAGAAACCGAAACCGTCAGCGTAATCGTGCTGTCGGTGGACTGCTTGCCAGTGGGGGAGACGCCCGTCACGGTGGCGTTTTCGTTGCCACTCACGGGGTTGCCGTTCTGATCGCAGAATGCGATGTTGTAGAATCCGGCGTTGTTGAGCGCGGTGACGGCGGCGGAGATGCTCTTGCCGTACAGGTTGCCCGGAACGCTGGCCTTGCCGGACTTCTTGGCGATGACGACGGTGATCGTGGCGCCGGGCTTCTGCTTGCCGCTGGGGTTCCAGCTAATGACGGTGCCCTCGGTGACGGAATCGTTCTCCTGGTAGCTCACGTTGACGCCAAAACCGGCCATGTCGAGAGCGTTGCGTGCCTGTGCCTCGGTCATGTCGGTCAGATCGGGGACGGAGGTGGTGTCAGGACCGCTGGAGACCTTATACGAGATGGTCGTGCCCTTCTCGACTTCCTTGCCGACATCAGTGCCCTGCTCAAAGACCTGGCCTTCGTCGGCCTCGTTGGCCTCCTCGGTTGCGTTGCCCTTCAGGCCCACGCTTGCCAGCGCGGCCTCGGCCTGGTCCTTGGTTAGGCCGACGAGCTGCGGAACCTCAACTTTCTCGGAGGGCTTGGGGCCCTTGGAGATCACCAGGTTAACCTTGGAGCCCTTGGGCTTCTTAGTGTTGCCGTTGGGGGTCTGCTCGGCAACTTTGCCCTCGTCGACATCGTCGTTATAGCTCTGGTCGACAGTTCCGACCTCAAGGCCGGCCTCCTTGATCAGCTCGATAGCGGTCTGCTGGTCCTTGTTAAGCACATCGGGCACCGTAACCTGCTCGCCCCCAAAGAGCCCGGTGGCGAAGGCCACCACAACGCCAACCACGGCGATTGCGGCGACTACGGCGGCGATAATCTTGTTCTTGTTGGACTTGGGCTGATCGACCTCGTAGGAACCGGTGGAACCCGAGACGGCGCTGCGGGGGTTGGTCTGTCCGCTTACGCCCGATACGGGGCGAACCATAGCGCGCGTGGAGTCAGACAGCTCACGGGTCTTGGTGGCGCCCAGGTCGCCCGCGGCACCGATGATGCGCGTGGGCTCCGAGACGTTGACGGCATGGCCCGACAGGTAGCTGTTGAGCACCTGACGCAGCTCGTCGGCGGTCTGGAAGCGGTTTGCGGGGTCCTTCTCCATGCACTTGAGGATGATGCGCTCAAGGTCGGCGTCGACACCGGAGTTGATCTGGCTCGGCGGAATAGGCAACTCGTTGACCTGCTTGAGTGCGACCGAGATAGCGTCGTCACCGTCAAAGGGAACGCGGCCGGTGGCGCACTCGTACATCACGACGCCCAGCGAGTAGATATCCGAGGTGGGGCCGAGGTCCTGACCACGGGTCTGCTCGGGGCTGACGTAGTGGGCGGTTCCCAGCACGTTGTTGTCTTGCGTGAGGTGGCTGTTCTTGGCGCGCGCAATGCCAAAGTCCATCACCTTGATGTTGCCGTCGGGCAGCACCATGATGTTCTGCGGCTTAATGTCGCGGTGGATGATCTCGTGCTTGTGGGCGACCGAAAGCGCGGAGCTGATCTGCGAGCCGATCTGGGCGACCTTCTTGGGGTCGAGGGCGCCGTGGCTCTTGATGCCGCTCTTAAGGTCGGTGCCGCGCAGGTACTCCATGACGATGTAATAGGTGTCGCCGTCCTTGCCCCAATCGTAGACGCCCACGATATAGGGGGAGGAGAGACCGGCTGCTGCCTGGGCCTCCTGCTTAAAGCGTGCGGCGAAGGTTGCGTCGCCGGCATACTGCGGCAGCATGATCTTGACGGCTACCGTGCGGTCGAGGACCTGGTCCTGTGCACGGTAGACGGTCGCCATGCCGCCTGTTCCCACCTTATCCTTGAGGAGGTATCTTCCCCCGAGGACCCTCTGTTCCATTCCTGCTCCTAACATAACTATTCGCTCAACGATGTGTGTAGTACCTACGATGTGGCCGCTGGGGCCGTGTGGCGCGTTGCCGCTAACTCTTCGGCCGCGGCGCGCCTCGGGTGTCCGATTCAATCATGGGCATTACGCTCCCTGTGCGGCAAGCGCCGCGGTCAGGACGATGCCGGCGATCTTGGCGGCCTCGACGTCATGCTTGTCGAAATCCTCCAAGGCCACCGAGATGGCGACCGTGGGTGAATCGTAAGGTGCAAAGCCAACGAACATTGAGTTGACGTTGGTGCCGCCGATCTCGGCCGAGCCGGTCTTGCCGGCGACCTTGACGCCTGGGATCTGGGCATCGGTGCCGGTGCCGGACTGGACGACGGCAAGCATGGCCTGCTTGACCTGGTCGGCCGTGGCGGAGCTGACGGCCTGGCCCAGCGAGCGGGACTGCGTGGTCTTGACCACGGTTCCGTCCGGGGCGAGTACCTGGGCTACAAAGTACGGGTCCATGACCACGCCGCTGTTAGCGATGGCGGCGGCAATCACGGCGTTTTGCATGACGGTGGTCTGCGGGCCGGGCGTATGGTCCATGCCGACAGGCTGGCCGGCGCCGGCCCAGGCGGTCTCCCACTCGGTCATGAGCGACGGGTCGGCCATGATGGAAGCCGCGGTGGTCAGATCCTGACCGAGCTTTTGACCGTAGCCAAAGGCGTTGGCAAACTGGACGAGCGAGCTGGCACCGACCTCGTTTGCCACCTGGCCAAAGACGACGTTGGACGACACTGCGAAGGCCTGCTGCAGGCTGATGGTGCCGTAGCTCTCGTTGGCAGAGTTGGTGACCGGCGCGTTGCCGATGTCCATGGAACCGGGCGCCTGGTACGTGCTGGTAAGGCTGGCGGTGCCGGTTTCGAGCGCCGCGGAGAGCGTGACGACCTTAAAGGTCGAGCCCGGGGTGTACAGCGCGTCCATGGCACGGTCGTACATGGAACCGTCCTCGCCGCCGCCCGACTGGAGCAGCGCATCGATGTTGGTGTTGTCGTAAGTGGGCGAGCTGGCACATGCGAGAACCGCACCGGTGCGCGGATCCATGACCACCACAGCGCCCTTAAAGCCCTTGAGTGCCTGTTCGGCAGCCGTCTGGATGCGCGAGTCGATGGTGAGCTTGGCGGTATTACCCGGCTGGGTCTGCCCCGCGAGCGACGCGATGGCATTGTTCCAGCTGGAGTAATCCTTGGAGCCGGTGAGCGTATCGTTCATGACGCTCTCGATGCCGGCGGTGCCGTATTGCTGGCTCACGTAGCCCACCACGTGCGCGGCCATGTTGCCGTTGGGGTAGGAACGGGCGTAGGTGCCGTCCTCCTGTTGCAGCGACTCGGCTAGTGTCACGCCGTCGGACGTGATGATGGAGCCACGCTGGATGTACTTGGAGCGGGCGATGGTGTGGTTGTTGGTCGGCATGTCCTGGTAGTCCTTCGCCTTGATGACCTGGACATAGGTGAGGTTGCCGATAAGGATGGCGAACAGCGCCGTAAAGGCAAACACGGCACGAGTCAGACGGTTGGCAAGTGCCACGCGGCCGAGCACGCCGGATTCAGGCGTGTCGAGCAGGCGACGGCGCATGCGCGAGCCGACGGAATGGCTGCCGCTGCCGTAGGAAGACGAGGTGGCAAAGCGCGTGCCCGTCGGGGCGGCGGCAGATGCGACCTGATCGTCAGAGATGGCGGCCATGGTGCCGGTGCCGGTAAGCTCGGCCTCGCGTCCGGTCGCCTCGTCACCGGCGCGCAGCAGGAGCGCGACGATGATAAAGCTCGCCAGCAGCGAGGAGCCACCCTGGCTCATAAAGGGCAAGGTGACGCCGGTCAGCGGGATCAGGCGGGTAACGCCGCCTACGATCAAAAAGGCCTGGAAGCTGATGGCTGCCGTAAGGCCCGTGGCACTAAAGGCGGCGAGGTCGGATTTAGCGCGGGCAGCCGTGGTGAGGCCACGCACGGCAAAGAGCATAAACAGGATGAGCACGGCGCCGCCGCCCAAAAGGCCCATCTCCTCGCCGATAGCCGAGAAGATAAAGTCGGACTCGACGACAGGGATGTTGTTGGCCATGCCGTTGCCGATGCCAACACCGACCAGACCGCCATCGGCAAGCGAGAAGAGCGACTGGACGATCTGGTAGCCCTGACCCTGGGCGTCCTTAAACGGATCGAGCCAAACCTGGAAACGCACCTGAACGTGAGACAGGAACTTGTAGGCGCCCACGGCTCCAACGGCTAAGAGCGCAAGGCCGATAACGACATACGAAAAGCGCCCCGTGGCAACGTAGAGCATCAGCAAGAAGATGGTGTAGAACAGCACGGCCGAACCCAGATCGCGTTCGAAGACGACGACGAGCAGGCACACACCCCACACGGCAAACAGCGGCAGCAGCAGTCGCAGGCGAGGGATCTTAAAGCCCAGGATCTTGCGGTTGGAGATGGAGAGCAGCTCGCGGTTCTCGGCCAGGTACCCGGCCAGGAACAGCACGATAAAGACCTTGGCGAACTCGCCGGGCTGGATGGTAAAGCCCGCGATGCGAATCCACAGCTTGGAGCCCGAGATCGTGGTGCCGATAAAGATGGGCAGCATCAGCAGGATGATGCCGATAATGCCAAAGGTGTACTTGTAGCGCATGACCACGTCGAGGTTTTTGACCAGTGCGAGCGTTCCCACCATCAGGGCCACCGAGACAAACAAGATGATGAGCTGCGAGATGGCGAGGTCGGGGGCCAGGCGCGTCACGAATGTGATGCCGATGCCCGAGAGCACGAAGACGATGGGCAGGATGGCGGGGTCGGCGCCGGGCGCCAGGATGCGCACGGCGATATGCGCCGCGGCGAAGGCGGCGAACAGGCCGATCGGCACGGCGAGCGTCTCAAAGGAAATCGTGGCACCCGCGGTGAGCACGTACATCGCATAGAGCAGGATGACGGGGAACGCCGAGGCGATGAGCAAGAGCAGTTCGGTGTTGCGGCGACTCATAAGCGGCACTCCCTTTCTAATTCTTATCGGAGGCTTCGGCCTCGGCTGACTGTTCGGCGGTTTTCTCGGAATCTGACTCGGAGGTGGATTCCTGATCGGTGTTGTCGCGAATCGTTTGCGCGTCTATCACCTGACGGGTCTGCTCCTCGTCAATCTGATGGCGGTACTTGGAAATGGTGTCCTGCGCATCGTCGACACTCGTTTGCAGGATGCCTGCCTTCAGGCGGTTTTGCGTGTCTTCGGGCAGGTCGGACAGCTTGATGCTGGTTTCGCTCTCGAGCCAGTGGAGCTCGACCCCGAGCGTCTTGCCGGGTAGGCCGCGCCAGACGGCGACATTGCCGTGGTAGGTTCCCAAGTAATAGGAGCCGGTGACGCCCGTGTATGCCCAGATGCCTGCTACCAGCACAAAGACAAGGGCCAAGACGGTGGCGATGGTGACATTGCGGCGTCGGACGCGTTTTGCCTCGCGCATGACGCCGTCGTCGACCAGGTCGACGACCACCACGGTCACATTGTCGTGGCCGCCGGCGGCGAGCGCCGCGTCCACCAAGTTGTCGACACAGATCTGTGCGCTCGAGGACTGCGTGGCGATGTTCTCGATATCGCTATCGGGAATCATGCTCGAAAGGCCGTCGGAGCACAGAATCAGGCGGTCGCCTTCCTCGATGTGCAGGGTAAAGTGGTCGGCATACATGGCGGGGTCCGAGCCCAGCGCGCGGGTGATGACCGAGCGGTTGGGGTGGACGCGGGCCTCGTCGGCCGTAATCTCGCCGGCATCCACGAGCTCCTCCACGTAGGAGTGGTCGCGGGTCACGCGGATGAGCGTGCCCTCGTGGAGCAGGTAGGCGCGCGAGTCGCCCACGTGGGCGATGGCGAGCGTGTCGTTTTCGATGTAGGCGCAGGTGGCCGTGCATCCCATGCCGGGTTTGCCCAGGCCGTTGAGGGCGGCCTCGATCACGGCGGCGTTGGCGGCCTCGACGGCTGCGGCCAGGCGCGCGGCGTCGGCGGACTGCGGTGCCGTCTTGGCGATGGTCTCGACGGCGATGGAGGATGCCACCTCGCCGGCGGCGTGTCCTCCCATGCCGTCGCACACGCAAAAGAGCGGCGACTGCACCAGATAGGAGTCCTCATTGTGCGGGCGTACACATCCGACGTCGGAGCGGGCGCCCCACATAAGCTGCGTGGTGGTGCCGGCGTCGTAGGTCGAGTCGGTCTCGATGCGCTCGTCGGTCAGCGGCTCAAAGCTCATGGTCGAGCCGGGATCTTTGAGCTTCGCCTCTACGGCCGCGACATCGATCTCGGCGGTGTCGCCGGGGGAGACGGCGTCGGCATCGTCTCCCGACTCGACGTCGGAGACGTCCGGAAGGTTGAGATCTTCGGTTACGCGGTCGGCGGGATCGCCGTTCTGCTGCGGCTCGACAGCCGTCGGCTCGGGCGTCGCAAAGTGCGACGGCGCGGGCGTGCTCTGGGGTTGAGCGGAGGGCTCGGGAGCTTCGGCGGGCGCGACGGCGGGCTGCTCGACTTCGGCAGGCGTTGCGGATACGGGTGCCGCCTCGCTTGCCGGGGCGACGGGGAATACCGGCGCGGCAGGCTCGGGGGCTGCAAACACGGCAGCGCTCTCGTTAATCGCCTCGGCGACGGGCTCGGCAAAGTGAGCCGGTGCGGGCGTTGCCTCCGGTTCCGCGGACTGCTCGGCAGCGTGCGCGCCGATGGGGGCATCGAGCTGCTCGGTGTCGGCGTCCTCGTCATCGACGAGTGCCGGATATTCTTGAGTTACATGCGAAAGAGGCAGGGAGAACACGGTGTCCTCGGGCTCCACGGTCGCAGGGCGTGCCGGAGCGGCATGGGCCGGCGCAGCTGCGGGGGCAGTCGGCGTCTCGGGCATGGTTGCGGACTTGTTCTCCTCGTCGATCATCGACGGTTCACCTTCATGACCACGTCGCCAATCTGGACCTCGTCACCCTCGCGCAGCGTTGCAGGCTCCACCAGCTGACGGCCGTTAACGAGCGTGCCGTTCAAGGAGTTGAGGTCTTCGATGATGAGTGCCGGGCCCTGCAGCGAAAAGCGTGCGTGCGAGGCCGAGACAAACGGTTCGTTGATGCAGATGTCCGAGGACGGCGAGCGGCCCACGATGACGGGGCCGAGCATGTCTACATGGATGCCACGGATGCCGCGCGGACCCTTGTCCACATCGATCGTCCAGATAGCGGAGTCGCGGCGCTGGCCGCGTACGAGTCCCACGCCGGTTTTCATGACGGCGAACAGGAAGATGTAGAGCAGGGCGACCAGGACGATGCGGCCTGCAAAAAGGACGATATCGATGTTCATAAGCGACTATCCCCTAAATTCAAAGGTGCTCAGGCCAAACGTCAGCAGGTCGCCGTTGCGCAGCGGGCAGCGCGTGATGCGGCGGTTGTTGACGAGCGTGCCGTTGGTGGAATTGAGGTCCTCGATCGACCAGTCCGAACCGGTGAAGGTGAGCTGGGCGTGACGGCGCGACACGTTGGGGTCGCGCAGGGCGATGTCCGAAACCGAGCGCTCGCGACCGATGGTCACCTGTGCGGAAGTGATGCTGTGGCTCTCGCCGCTCACGACGTCGACGAGCTGGGCGAGCGGGCGCTGCGGGGCGCGGGTGCTCGCCATGTTGGAGGCAATACCGGCCGCGGCGCCAAGGCCCACGGCGGCGCCGGTCGCGGCGGCTCCGCCCATACCGGCGAGGGCGTCACGAGAGACGGTCTGCGGCACGGGGATGGGCGCGGCGGCGGGGTCGGGGACGCTGGGCGCAAAGGGATCGGCCACGGCGAGCGGGTCGGGAGCGGCGGCACGGGGCGTCGGCTGCTGGGGCATGGCGGCGGGGTGCTGTTGCTGCGGAGCGGCGAATTGCTGCTTGCCGGCGCGGGGAGCGCTGGCGGCGCGGCTTGCGGCCGAGTTGTTCTGGCCCAGGCCATTCTGGTAGGCGCGCTCTTCCTCGTACAGACGACCGAGCGTGGGGGCGTCGACGTTCTCGGCAAAAACCGAGAACTTACCGGCACGCAGCTGCGGGTCGATCATAAAGCGAACGAGCGGCTCGCCGACAAACACATAGCGGCGCTTTTCGGCCTGTGCCTTCACAAACTCGCGGACTTCGCGCGAAAGCTCGGGGTAGAACGGGGCGAGCATGGGATCGTCGTCGGCGGCGATAAGGATGGTATAGAGCGCCGGCGCCGTGTTGACGCCGTTAATCACCAGAGTCTGATCCTCCATGTCGCGAGCGGCCTGCTTGGCAAGCTTCTTAAAGGAGAACGGGGCACGGGTGGCACCGAAGATGCCGGCCACGTGGTCCTCGAAGATGTTCAGGAAGTTCACGAAAGATCACTCTCCGTATAGGTTCTTTGGTATCCGAGCAAATAAAGGCATATCCCGACGATTATAGAGGATAGGATTCCCGTAACCGCCGCCTTGGCGACGACCGGGCCCGCAAGGCTGGCAATTTCCATATGGTGTGCAAGACAAAACGATACGGACGAGCCGATGCCGGCGACGGCAATTGCGACGACGGCGGCAAGGTTCGATCCCTGCTCGGCGCGCTTGGCATGAGCACTGAGCAGCAGCGATGTTGCCGCGGCTGTTGCTGCAACCAGCACGATTGCAGCGAGAAGGAGCGCGTCTCCCAGCGCTGCGGCGACATTGCTAAGCCCCAGTACGCCTCCCGCAGAGAGAGCCGCTGCAGCAAGGCGGGCAAAGAGTGCGCCCATGCCCGTGGCCGCCGCGGCGCTTGCCGGGCCGAGCCAAAACGCCGCGATGCTCGCGGCGGCTCCGGCGGCAAGGAGGGCGTCGCCGGTTAGGCAACCCAGCGCAAGCGCGCAGGTGAGCGTCGCGCTCGCAGCCGCCTCGGTGCGTCCCCAAGCAATCCACCAACCGGACATGGCAGCGGCAAAAATGACCGCGACCGGCAGCATCGACAGGATGCCCTGCGCCTGCATGGTGGCGTTGGCCATGAGCACCAAAAAGCCCACGGCCGAGATGGCCGAGCCAATCTGCGGGGCCAAGCCTGCCGCCGCGCCAATGGCGACGGCCGCCACGACCAGCCCGGGAAGCGCCGCGACGCCGGCTGTCTGCATAAGCAAAAAGCTGAAGGCTCCGCACGAGAGCGCCGAGATGCCGCGCATGGTGTAATTGCGTGCGCGGCCCCAGCGCGTGCCCGCCCAGCCAAGTGCGGGGTCGACCTCGACGGTGTCATCCTCGTAGCTCGATGGCTCGATATCATCTGCCGCGCACTCGTCATTCGAAAGCTCGCCTACCATCTGCTCCAAGCTGCGACGGCCTTCGCGCATGCTCCCCAAGCCGGCAAGGAGTCGGTCACAGAATGACTCGATGCTATTGGGGCGGTCTTGCGGCATGGGGGAGAGGGCGCTCATGAGCGCCGCCTCGGCCCCCGGGGGAAAGTGTGGGATCAGTTCGCTGGGATAGGTGGCGCCGCCGATGATGCGGTCGAGTGAGTCGGCGGGCGTGGACGCCATAAAGGGGGCGCTGCCGCACAGGCCCTCGTAGATCACGCAGGCAAGGGCAAAGACATCGGCGCGCTCGTCGACCGTGCCGGTCTCGATGTCGAGCTGCTCGGGCGGCATGTAGCCGATGGTGCCGCCGCGCGATCCGCCAAAGCCGCCGGCAGACGACAGCCGCGCCATGCCAAAGTCGGTGAGCTTTACGTTGCCCGAATGGTCGATAAGTACATTGGCGGGCTTTATGTCCAGATGAAGCACGCCGTTTGCATGGGCAAAGGTGAGTGCCTGACCCAGCGCGTCGGCAATGGCAGCGGCCTCGTCAAAGGTGAGCGAGTGGCCGTCCACGCGATGCAAAAACTCGGCCAACGACATACCGTCGACATACTCCATGACCAGATAGGCATAGGCGGTGTCGTGCGTAAAGTCGATAACCTGCACGATATTGGGATGTTGAAGCATGGCGGCGGTATGCGCCTCGCGCAGCACGTCCATGATGTCGCTGGCGGGCATGCCGGCGCCGTTGATAAGGGGGATGCGCTTAATGGCCACGCGACGGCGCAGATGCGTGTCGCGGCAAATCTCGATGGAGCCAAAACCGCCGGTCGCAAGCGTCTCGAGCGGTTGGTACCGCTTGAGCAGCTCGCGAGAGCTAGTGCCCTCCAAGGGAACGTCCGGCGAGAACCGGGCGGTATGTTGCGAGAAAAGCGGCATGGCCAACCCTCGTGCGTTTAAAGTTCGTTTGCGAGCGGCGGGCGCGGGGCCGAGCCGTTCGCGGTGGCATAGATGCTGCTAGTGTAGCACGCTCAGGCGGATGGCGAGGATGGCGGGATGCGAGGCTGCCTGTCTGGCTTGGCCTTAGCGCTTCTTCTTGCTCTTCTTCTGCTTGCGCCGCTTGCCCTTGTTATCCTGGGGCTTGTCGGCCTTGTCGCCCCGTTTGGTCTCGGCGGCAGCCTTCTCGGCCTTCATTTTCTTCTTCTTGGTCTCGATGCGGAGTTTTTTGTTGATGCGCGCCTTAAGGAAGGGGCCAAACTGTTCGGCATTGCCGCGGACAAAGGTGTCCTTAGGGATCGTCACACCCTGGTCGGCGAACATGGCTACGAAGATGCGTTCGCCGTCGAGCACGTGGTCGAGCTTTTCAAACGGGAAGAACTGCGATTTGCCGCTCTTGCCCCAAACCATCAGGCCGTCCTCGTTGGCGGCGACGCGGCGATAGCGGCCACCCATGGACTTGTCGGCCTCGACGGCATCGATAAAGTCGCGGGCGAGGGTGTGGTGCAGGTTTTTGCTCCACCAGGCCAAAAAGGCGCCGAATACGATCAGGACGACGCCAAACTTGATCCAGTTGCCGCCGGCCACCAGCATGCCGATGCCGAGCAGCGCGGCAATTGCCGCGGCGACATACAGCGAGCCGCGACGCCTGGGCGAGGCGACCAGGCGGGCGAAGTCGGTGACCAGGTCGTTTTCGTACTGGTACTCGTTGAGGTACAGGATGCTGTCGTCGGCTGCGGCCTGCTTCTCGAGCGCGACCTCGACCTGGTCGGCTGCTTCGGAGGGAACGAGGTTGCTCTCTGCGTCTGCCATGCTCTTTGGACTCCTATCGCGGCGGGCTCGCCGTACGGGTTATTATGAATGCAGTATGCCGTGCGACCGCATGGCCGTCGCGGCAACAAGACTCAGTATACCCGGGGGAGCACCCATGGAATCGTTGTACCGAAAGTATCGCCCGCTCACCTTCGACTCCGTGGTGGGCCAGCAGCATATCGTCTCGACGCTCGAGCACGCCATCACCGAGGGACGCCTGTCCCACGCGTACCTGTTCTGCGGACCGCGCGGCACGGGCAAGACCACCATGGCGCGCATCCTTGCCAAGGCGCTGCTGTGCCGCAACGCCGAGGCGGCGCGCGCCGAGGGCGCAAGCGGCTGCATGCCCGACGGCACCTGTGAGGAGTGCGAGCTCATCGCCGAGGGCAACCACCCCGATGTCTACGAGCTCGATGCCGCAAGCCGCACGGGCGTGGACAACGTGCGCGAGGAGATCATCAACTCCGTCAACTTTGCCCCGGTGCGCGGCAAGTACAAGATCTATATCATCGACGAGGTTCACATGCTCACGACGGCGGCGTTCAACGCGCTGCTCAAGACGCTCGAGGAGCCGCCGGCACACGTGATCTTTGTGCTGTGCACCACCGATCCGCAAAAGATTCTGGAGACCATCCTCTCGCGCTGCCAGCGCTTCGATTTCCACCGCATCGGCAACGAGGATATCGAGCATCGCCTGTCCTACGTGTGCGAGCAGGAGGGCTTCGATTACGACGACGAGGCGCTCGCCATCGTGGCGCGCCATGCCAAGGGCGGCATGCGCGACGCACTCTCCACGCTGGAGCAGCTGAGCGTTTTTGGCAACGGCGCCGTGCATGCGGACGATGCCCGCTCGCTTTTGGGCGAGGTTTCGGACCAGATTCTGGGCGAGTTTGCCCGCGCCATCGCCGAGCGTGATATTGCTGAGCTCTATGGGCTCATTCGTGCACAGGTCGAGGAGGGCAATGACCTGCTTGAGCTGACGCGCGACCTGGTGGCGCATGTGCGCGACGTGTATGTGGCCTGCGTTGCCGGTGCCCGTGCCGAGCTGTTTGAGGGCGGGGTCGAGCAGGCCGAGGCGCTTGCTGCCGAGGCCGCTGCCTTTGGCGAGCATTCGGCCGACCGTCTGGCCCGCGTGCTGACGGTGCTCGACGATGCCGCGTTGGAGATGAGGGGCGCGAGCGACGTGCGCCTGGTGCTCGAGATCGCCTGCACGCGCCTGACACGTCCCGAGGCCGATCTGACCATTGAGGCCCTGGCCGAGCGCGTGGCACGCTTGGAGGCCATGGTTGCCAACGCCGCGGTGCCGGCGAGCGTGGCTGCTGCTGGTGCCGCGCCTGCGGCTGCCGCGGCTGCGCCTGCGCGCCAGGGCGGCATGCCCT
>CABUUJ010000058.1 GCA_902494715.1 uncultured Collinsella sp. | reverse complement strand
CGGGACATGTCAGGAAACGAGGGCAGCCCTGTGGGCGCCAGCGGAATGTGGGGTCACCGCGCGGTCCGCATCTTATGGTGTCGACGTCAATGGTATACGGGTGCATCATCGACGTCTTCAATACAGAAAATATCAGTGCGGAAAGTTTTGGGAGGTAAACCAAACAGCCCCGGCTGGGTCCTGTGTAGTCACCCTTTAGGCGGAACTCTCCTAATTATTTGGATGAGTCGTTTACTTACTTGTGCTGTTACCGTCTTCCCGCTGTTGTTGGGGTATGCTTTGTTCGTATGTAAACGTATGACATGTTGATGGGGGAGGGTGCTATGGCTCGCGAGAGTGCTCGTTCTAAGGATACGGCTAAGCCTGGCATCAAGGAAGTTGCAGCGGTGGCGGGGGTTTCGCCTACTACGGTATCTCGCGTGCTTAATAATCGCGGCTATATTAGCCAAGAGACCCGCGATAAGGTCCATGCCGCGATGAAGCGCATCAACTATACGCCCAACGATATCGCCCGTGCCATGCTCAACGGTCGCCTGAATCTTATCGGTATGATCGTCCCCTATGTCAGCAGTCCGTTTCATGCCCAAGTGGTTCAAGTCATTGAGCATACCCTGGCCGAAAACGGTTTTAAGATGCTGCTGTGCAATAGCGCCAATCGACCCGAGCTTGAGCGCTCTTATATCGACATGCTTCGACGCAATATGGTTGATGGCGTCATCGTCAACTCGCTTAATATCGGTGCCGAAGCGTATGCCGAGATGGGCTTGAGTCTGGTTGGTATCGACTGCGACCTTGGCGAAGCCTCTGTTCAGATTGCGAGCGACAGCTATAGCATCGGCGAACTTGCCACGCGTCGCCTGATCGATGACGGATGTTCACGCATCCTGTGCCTGCGCAGCAATAGCCGCATGCGCATGCCTGCCAATAAGCGTACCGATGCCTACCTCGATGTTGTTGAGCAGGCCGGTTTGCCCGCGCTTGTCCGTGAGGTTGAGTTCGTTAAGCCCGACGACGAAAAGAGCGCGGTCGTTGCGAAGATCCTCGATGAGAACCCCGATATTGACGGCATCTTTGCGGGAGACGACACGATGGCGGCTATCTGTCTTAACGTGATGAAGCAGCGCGGCTTGAGCGCTCCGGGCGATATTAAGGTCGTGGGCGCGGATGGTGCCCGCCGCACTATGACGTTTATGCCTGACTTAACAACCGTACGCCAAGATATCGATCGCATCGGAGAGCTCGCGGCGCAATCCATCATTGCTCTTATTAACGGCGAAAAGCCCGAATCGAATATCAAGCTCCCCGTTGAACTCATTGAGGGTAAAACCGCGTAGTTCATCCCGTGCCAAAAGAATTCCTCAAACACCTCTGATGACCGTTCGCCGGCATATGTCAACCGTTTGCCGACGACTGGAACTGCGAAAAGACGTATTGGTGTGAAAACGTTTGACATATGAAAACGATTGACATATCTTGCAGTTGTACCGAGTTAGTATCTCGTGAGAAAGGAAGTCTCGGATGCACAAGGTGTATTACCAGCCTGAGGGAATTTGGGTGGGCGACATCATGCCGTACGGCGAGGACGGCACGTTCTATCTCTATCATCAGCGTGACACGCGAAACCCCGGACCTTTCGGAGAGCCGTTTGGCTGGGCACTCGCGACAACCAAGGACTTCGTCAATTACAAAGACTTTGGCGAGAGCCTTGAGCGTGGCGGCGACGAGGAAGTCGACCAGTATGTTTATGCCGGCACGGTGTTTAAGGTGGGCGACAAGTACCATGCGCTCTACACTGGTTGCAATCGCGATAAGGTCAAGGCACGCTTGATGAAGCAGGTTCTTCTTCACGCAACGAGTGACGACGCCGTCAAGTGGGAGAAGAACATCGCCGAGACGCTGCTTCCGCCCCAGGAGGGTTACGATGACCGCAACTGGCGCGATCCCTTTGTGCTTTGGGATGAGGAGAACGAAGAGTACATGCTCATCCTCGGCACGCGTGTGGGCGAGGACAAGCGTCTGATGACCGGTCGTCTGGTCAAGTTCACCTCCAAGGACCTGGATACCTGGGAGTTCCAGGGCGACTGGTGGAATCCGGGCCTGTACACCATGTTCGAGATGCCTGATCTCTTTAAGATGGGCGACTGGTGGTATCTGGTGTTCTCCGAGTACAGTGATGGCAACAAGACCCGTTACCGCATGTCTCGCTCTATCAACGGTCCTTGGATCACTCCTGCGGACGATTCCTTCGATGGCCGCGCGTACTATGCCGCGCGTACCGCATTTGACGGCGAGCGCCGCGTTCTCTTTGGTTGGGTTCCTACGCGTGACGAGGGCGGTGACCCCAGCTCTTACCTGTGGGGTGGCACCTTTATGCCTCTCGAGATCGTTCAGCGTGTTGACGGAACGCTCGGCACCAAGCTTCCTGACAGCATGCTTGGCGCCTTTGGCGAGGCTAAGGCAGTCGAGGCCTTTGAGCTCTCCTGCGAGTCGGGCAAGGTCGAGCAGGTGCTCGCCGCGGATGCCGGTTCCACCTATATGCTCGATGCCGACATCGAGCTCGCCGGTGACGCTGCCGGCTTCTCGGTGAAGCTTGCCGAGGACGCCGAGTCCGGTCTTGCCTATGAGTTCCGCGCCAACCTGCGTGAGGGCAAGCTCGAGTTTACGGCGGCCCCCCAGTATCCGTGGTTCCAGGTCAACAACATGGGCCTCGAGCGTCCGTTGTTCTTTAAGGGCGAGGGCACTCATCATGTGCGCCTGGTCGTTGACGACGATATCGCGACCATCTTTGTCGATGATGTTGCGCTTAACGCTCGATTCTGCAATAAGCAGGGCCAGGGTGTGGCGCTGACGGTCACCGACGGTACGCTTAAGTGCGCAAATGCAACGATCGCGTCTCTGTAATGGCATCAAAACGTCTTATGATTTCGTAAAGGAATGGAGAGGAACATGGACTACAAAGTAGTGTCTCAGCAAGTCGTCGATAACGTCGGCGGTCTGGAGAACATCGAGGGCGCCACGCATTGCGTTACGCGTCTGCGTCTGGTGCTCAAGGATACGAGCAAGTACAACAAGGCCGAGCTCGAGAACATCGATGGCGTCAAGGGCGTGCTGTACAACAGCGGCCAGCTCATGATCATCTTCGGTACCGGTACCGTCAACAAGGTTTACGATGAGTTTATGGCTCTGACGGGCGTTAAGGAGATTAGCGCTTCCGAGGTCAAGGGCGCCGAGGCGGACAAGAAGGGCAAGTTCTTCTCGGTCCTCAAGGTATTCTCGGACATCTTTATCCCCATCATTCCCGCTTTCGTCGGCGCTGCTATCATCATCGGCCTTAAGTCGCTGATTGTTGCCAACGGCCTCTTTGGCATGGAGGGCAGCCTCGCCGATCACAGCGAGTTCCTCAAGAACCTCGCAAGCTTCTTTGCCATTATCGCCACCACCTTCGACTACCTACCTGTCCTGGTTATGTACAGCGCGGTCAAGCGTTTTGGCGGTAACCCGATCCTGGGCATCCTCGTCGGTATCGTCATGGTTCACCCGAGCCTTATGAACCGTAACACGTTCGTTATGGACCCGACGGGTGCTGAGTACTGGAACTTCGGTCCGCTCTCCATTCCCATGGTTGCTTTCCAGGGCGGCGTGTTCCCTGCAATCCTGACTGCCTGGTTTATGGCCAAGGTCGAGAAGATTGCCCAGAAGTACATCCCCGAGGTCGTTTCGTTCGTCTTTGTCCCGACCGTTACCCTGATTCTTGCTAACGTCGCCCTGTTCACCGTGTTCGGCCCGCTCGGCAACCTGATCGGCGACGTCCTCGCCGGCGTAATCGATATCCTGTACAACAGGATGGGCGTCTTCGGTGCCTTTGTCTTTGCCGCATTCCTGCAGCCGCTCGTCGTTACCGGTACGCATCAGTTCATCCAGGGTATCGAGGCAAACCTCGTTGCCACGACTGGCTTCAATTACATCCAGGCAATCTGGTCGGTTTCCATCATCGCCCAGGGCGGCGGCGCCATCGGCATGTACCTCATTCACAAGAAGCATTCCAAAGAGCGCAACATCTGCATGTCGTCCTTTATCCCGACGCTGGTCGGTATCTCCGAGCCCGCAATCTTTGCTGCAAACATGCGCTACTCGATCATCCCGTTCATCTGCGCTTGCATCGGTGCAGGCTGCGGCGGTGCCTTCGTGAAGCTCTTTGAGGTGCGCGCCATCGGTCAGGGTCTGACCGGCGTGCTTGGCCTGCTCATCGTTACGCCCGAGACGCTCGTGTGGTATGTGGCTGGCAATCTCATCGCCTTCATCGTGCCGATCGTCTTGATCTTTGCCTACAACAAGGCAAAGGGCGTGCCGACCACCGATGAAGAGGGCGCTGGCGCTGGCTTCGACGTTAGCTTCTAGTTGAGCCGTTCAGCGTAATGTGCGGATAAGTCCATTTGGGGAAGGGCGTTCGGCTCGTGTGAGTCGAGCGTCCTTTCCCATAGACGAGAAAGTCAACGGCGATGTTTAATCAAAAAAATAAGGTGACATGCGCGGACTATGAGCAGTGGCGTGCCGGACAGGATGAGACGGTGGCTCGCATCGCATCCGACCCCGATAGGCTTTTGTTCCATGTGGAGCCTGAGCTTGGCTGGCTCAACGACCCCAATGGTTTGGTTCAGATTGGTGATACGTATCACATCTATCATCAATACGATCCGTTCGATGCTGCGCATGGCGGTCCAGTGCTTTGGAACCATCTGACGACAAAGGATTTTGTGACGTACGAGAATCACGGCCCCGTGCTGTTCCCCGATTCCGATTTGGATTCGAGTGGAGCGTATTCTGGTTCTGCCTTTGTACGTGATGGCAAGATTCACTACTTCTATACCGGCAACGTTAAACATTTTGACCGTGATGATTACGACTACGTGTTGACGGGCCGTGAGCAAAACCAAATTCATATGGTTGCCGAGAATCCCGACGAATTGGGCGAGAAGCGCATAGCTGTTGGGCCGGTCGATTACCCCGACGATATCGGTACGCACGTGCGCGACCCCAAGATCCTTGAACACGACGGTATCTACTACATGGTTCTCGGCGCTCGTACGAAAGACGATCGCGGGTGCGTGCTTGTCTATACCTCGCGTGATCTAGAGGACTGGGGCTATGCGACGCGCATTGAGCTGGGCGAGAAGTTTGGCTTTATGTGGGAGTGTCCTGATCTGTTTGAGCTTGATGGCGAGCTTATTCTCGTCTGCTGTCCGCAGGGCGTGCCCGCCGATGGCTGGCGTTACCGCAATCCGCATCAGTGCGTGTGGTTCTCCATCGAGGCCGATTGGGGGGCGCCGAGCTTTAAGATCGTCGGCCAGGGCATGCCTCCGATGGTTGATGCCGGTTTTGATTTCTATGCCCCGCAGTCCTTTGAGGATGCTGCAGGTCGGCGTTTGATGATCGGGTGGTCTGGTTGCCCCGATGCGACGGCAGAAAGTCCGACGGTTACACGCGGGTGGCAGTGCGCGTTGACGGTGCCGCGAGAGCTGAGCATACGCGATGGTAAGCTCTGCCAGCAGCCGGCGCACGAGATTGAGAGGATGCGCGGCAATTGCATTCGCGCGACAGGCGGTGAAACCGTTGAGGAGCCGGGCCGCCTGTTTGATCTCGTGTTTTCCTGTGAGGGAGCAAAGATGGTCGAGCTCGAGATCCGCAAGGGTGTCTTTGTGCGTTATACGGACGGGATGCTTACCCTCGATATGGGCGACGAAGGCTATGGACGCGACCGGAGGTCGATCGAGCTCAGCGAGCTTCGCGACCTGCGCGTGCTTTCGGACACTACGATGGTCGAGATTTTTGCCAACGGTGGCGAGGCGGCACTTACGAGCCGTACCTATTCGCCGGCGGTTCCGGCGATGAAGCTGCACGCCGAGGGCGCGGCGTCGATGGATATCTACCGCCTCGCTCATTAACCGTGCATGGAGCACATTGGACTTGTTAGGCGGAATGTGTCGCAGTTGCCGCGGCCAACTACCGTTTATCGCGTATAGCGACCGTTTGCGGAATAAGTAACACTCCTTAATAAACCGTGTAGAATCCTAGATAAGCACAGGGTTTTCCAGGGAGACGCTGTCCTTTGTTATGTGCAAGGGGCGGCGTCTCTTTGGCGCTTGGACGCTGTTGTGCAACAGTGCGGCGGCGCGTGTCATGTATTGAAAAGCCAATGTCGAGATGGGTCGTGATAAGAATGGGCAAGTATGTAATCGTGGTTGAGTCTGGGTCGGATGTGACGCCGGAGCTCTGCGAGCGCTACGGCATCGTGCGCGTGCCCATGCATGTCACGATTGGTGACGAGACCGTCGAGGACGGCTCGATTGATCCGCTCGAGATTTATTCGCGCTGCAACGAGTTTGGTGTGATGCCCAAGACCAGTGGCTGCGCGCCTGCGGATTTTGCTCACGTGTACGACCGTATCCATGCCGAGCAGCCCGATGCGACCATTCTGCATCTTGCGTACTCCGAGGCCACGACCTGCTCGCATCAGTCCTCCAAGATTGCAGCTAAGGGCCGCGACTACGTGTTCTCCATGGACACGCGCTTTGTCTCGGTGGGCCAGTCGCTCGTTGTTGTCGAAACCGCCAAATACATCGAGGCTCACCCCGATGCCACCGTCGACGAGATCTTTGCATTTACGAACTCCGTCATGGACCGCGTGCTGCTGGGCTTTGTTCCTACGGACCTTGCCTTCCTTAAGGCGGGCGGTCGCTTGTCCAACGTCGCGTTCCTGGGCGCCCATCTGCTCAAGATTAAGCCCTGCATTGAGGTAACGGGCGGCAAGTTCGTGGCAACCAAGAAGTTCCGCGGTTCTATGCTCAAATGCGCCCGCGCCTTTATTGACCACATGGTTGCCAAGGGCGAGATCGACTACTCGCACATTGGCTTGGCATATTCGGTAGGTCTTTCCGAGGAGCTGCGCGACGACATGGAAGTCTATGCGCACGACCTGGGCTTTAAGGACATTACCTGGACTCAGGTCGGCGGCGTCATCTCGAGTCATTGCGGCCCGACCGCCTTCGGCGCGGTGCTCACGCTCAAGGCGTAAAGGCCGCAGGCGAGCGTTCTCCAGCCTGACATCTCGACGTAGCCCCCAGCCATGGTGATGGGGGATAGATTAAAACGTGCCGTTCTAGTCCGAGACGTTTAAACGCAAACGCATGGGCTAGAATGGCTCTGGCATTTTAATTGATTGCATCCAAGGAGAGGCAAGGTAGCGCGAATGGCAGAAATGACGCTTGAGGGTGTGGACGCTCGTCCCGAGGACTCTGCGTTTGCCCTTGGCCGCGTGCATTCAATCGAGACGATGGGAACGGTCGACGGACCCGGCATCCGCTTTGTGGTGTTTGTTCAGGGCTGTCCCATGCGCTGTGCGTATTGTCACAATCCCGATACCTGGTCGGTTAGCGGCGGCACCATGGTGACCGTAGAGCACCTGATGGACGAGTTCCAGAGCAACCATGAGTTTTACCGCAGCGGTGGTATTACGGTGTCCGGCGGCGAGCCGCTCCTGCAGCCTGAGTTTTTGGCCGACCTGTTCCACGCCATGCACAATAACCACGATGGTCGTGTGCACACCTGCTTGGATAGCTGCGGCTATGCGTTCGATCCCGCGCATCCCGAGAAGTTCGATGCCGTGCTCAACGAGACCGACATGGTACTGCTCGATATTAAGCATGCCGACCCGGTCGAGCATAAAAAGCTGACCGGTTGTGATCCCGCACGCATCCTGGCGTTTGGCGATGAGCTTGCACGTCGCAATATCAAGGTCGTTATCCGCCACGTGGTTGTGCCGGGCATTACCGACACGGCGGAGGAGTGCGAGAAGCTCGGTCGCCTCATCGCTCCATGGCACAACGTGGTGGGCCTGGAAATGCTGCCGTATCACACGATGGGTGTCGTCAAGTACGAGCAACTGGGCATTCCCTATAAGCTCGAGGGCGTGCCCCAGATGGATACCGCGCGCATGCCCGAGCTGCGCAATGCCGTTATGGCCGGTATGAAAAAGCGCCGTGCGGAGCTAAAAAACGCCATCGGCTAGCGTGCCATTTTCGTTCCCCAAGGGCACTCATTGGGGACAGACTTAAATGAGTGCCCCTGGACACCTAGTTGATTGCTAAAGAGCCTCGTCCTGAAAAGACTGCTCTCTGGGTTGCGGTGAGATGCGCAACAGAATCGTGCCATTTGGATAAATACGCTTGTGGTTTCTTTAAAGGCACCTTAAACGCTGCTGAATATCTTTGGAAAGAAATGCCTGCTCGGTATCATGCTGCTCGTATATAAACGGTGGCAGTCAGGAGACCACGTGCGAAACATCGCATCGCGGGACGAGTATGTGCCGCAGCATGGCAGCAGATATAAGACGAAGGGCACGTCTTCGCGTGGCCTTGCCGGCGCTCGCATCCGCGTGAGGAAGATTGCCGCTATTGGGATGCTAACGTCGGCGGTTATTATCCTCGGAATTACCGCTAAAACCTACGCCTCGGAGCGAACGGGGCGCCCAGATGCGTCAACGGTACAGCTGCAAAACGAGAAGGTTTCAAAGTCCAAAGCGTCGGCAGATCAAGCTCTGTCGACGGCAGATCTCAAGACGAGACTTTCGAAGGCGGACTTCAACGATATCCCTTCGGGTGATACCGTTCGGACCTTCTCGTTGGTGGATAACAAGACTCCTGCCTTGGAGGATGAGAGCCTTGCCTCGCTCCAGGATGCCCTGTGTCGGGCGCAGGAGCTGGGCGACGTGGGTGTAGTGTTCTACGACCTATCGAGCGGTAGGGGCGTGACGTATAACGCCGATGTCGAGGTGTATGGAGCGAGCAGCTACAAAGCGCTGTATGCGCTCTATATTTGCGAGACGTTGGTCGAATCGGGGCAGGTGTCGCTCGATGGGCCTTTAGCCACGTATGGTGGTTACAGCATGGGCTGGCAGACGGTGCGCGACCTTATCGAGAATGCCGTCGTCAACTCAGACAACGATTCGTTTATCGCGTTACGCGCGGCGTTTGACCATGATGGCTATGAGGATTGGATTGCCAATCTGGGTGTTGATGACGAAACGGCACTGAATCCGATGAGTGATTTTCCGACCTACTGCCCGCGCACTTCTGCGAGGTTATGGCGCGAGATGAGCGAGTATCTGAGCACGGATACCGAGACTTCACAGTGGTTGTCAGGCCTTTTGGCATCAACATCGCGCTCGTTTATTCGCGATGGCATTGCGGACGAGCAGGTTTTGGTGCGCAACAAGGCAGACTGGATTAGCGAGGATGGTTGCTTTTCGACATGCGATGCGGGCCTTATCGACATCGATGGCCGTACCTATGTCATGAGCATCATGACATCGATGCCGTGGAGCGACCGCTCGAGCGAGGTTACGGCTGCGATTGCAAAGGCTCTGTTTGATACGCGAGCTGCGCTGGCCTAGCGTGTTCGTTTGACGAGGTCAAACAAAATGCTGGTACCATACCGTGGTTGAGAATTTCGTATAGGTTTGGGGAATGGCATGGCTACCATCGCGATTATCGGCGCACTCGAAAAAGAGATCATGCAGATTAAGGAAGAGCTGAGCGACGTTTGCGAGGCACAGGAGGCAGGCTTGAACGTTGTGAGCGGTGAGTTCGACGGCCTGACGCTTGTCGCCACGACCGCGGGCATGGGCACGGTGAACGCCGCTGCTGCGACGCAGCACCTCATTAGCAAGTATGCTCCACAGGCAGTTGTGCTTTCGGGTATCGCGGGCGGTTTGAACCCCAAGCTTCATATCGACGACGTGGTCATCGGCAAACGCCTGCGCTATCTGGATACCGATACCGCGCTTATTGCCGAGTCTGCACCGGGGCTCGAGGAGTTTGGCTCGACGCCTGCGCTGGTCGATATTGCTGCCGATGTGCTTGCTGAGCGTGGCTTTGTCAACGCTTCCACAGATGCAGCCGCCTCGAACGAGGGTGCAAAGCAGTTCCTCGTCGGCACGATTGCCACGGGCAACCGCTTTGTAACGGGCGCCGCCATGCGCAACGACGCTATCGAGGCGACGCATGCCGATTGTGTCGGCATGGAGGGCGCGGCGATTGCCCATGTCGCAACTAAAAATGGTGTCGATTGCCTGGTGCTGCGCGCTATCAGCGATAATTGTGATGAGGCGTACGATGCGATTTGCGACCGCGAGTTCGACCTGTTCGAGTATGCCCGTACCGCGAGTGGCATTACACTCGATATCGTTCGCCGTATCGCTGCTATCTATTAGCGCGCTCTTTTGTAAGAACCTACGACCAAGGAGTGTCCATGGCCGATTCCATTAACTACCAGCTTGCCAAGTTCGTTGCCAGCTATGGCAAGGTTTCGCAGATTCCCGAGTCCACCTGCCCCGAGGTGAGCTTCGTCGGCCGCTCCAACGTGGGCAAGTCGTCGATCATGAACAAACTCTTTGGCCGCAAGAACCTGGTGAAGGTTTCGAGCACACCGGGCAAGACGAGCAACATCAACTTCTTCGAGGCCGACGACGTGCACTTCGTCGACCTGCCGGGCTATGGCTTCGCCCGTCGTTCCAAGGCCGAGCGTGACCGCTGGGCAGAACTTATCGGCGACTTCTTCGACTCGGAGCGCAGCTTTAACCTGGTCGTGTCGCTGGTGGATATTCGTCACGACCCGAGCAAACTCGACCATGACATGATCGACTACCTGCAGGGCAACGAGTTCAACTTTATCGTCTGCCTCACCAAAGCAGACAAACTCAGCCGCACCCAGCAGGCCCGCCAGGCAGCAGCCATCAAAAAGCAGCTCAACGTCCCGGCCGAAAACGTGATCATCACAAGCTCCCAGACCGGTACCGGCATCGACGAACTCAAAAAGCGCATCGCCGAGGCTTGCCTCTAGTAAGGGCTCTTGGCAGGCAATAGTTTGCATCTATCTATATCACCCCAGTGATAGTTGTTGGTACACTATCACTGGGGTGATATTTTTGTTTGGAGGTCGATATGGAGTTATGGCACGGATCGGACGTGGTTGTCGAGCATCCATCGTTGGATAAATGTAGGCAATTCAATGACTATGGGCGCGGGTTTTATTGCACGCCGCATGAGGAAATGGCAATGGAATGGGCGTGCCGGACTGAGTCTGATGGCGTTGCCAATCGATATGAGCTTGATTTAGATGGCCTTGCGATTTTGGATTTGGAATCAGGTGAGTTCTCGATTCTCAACTGGCTTGCAATTCTGGCGAATAACAGAGAGTTCAATGTTTCAACGCCAGTAGCGCGCGAGGGGCTTCGCTATCTACTTGATAACTGCTTAATTGATACATCTCCTTATGACGTTATTCGAGGCTATCGTGCAGACGATTCTTATTTCTCGTTTGCAAGACAGTTTGTCAACGGCATGATTTCGCTCAGGCAATTGCAGCGCATTATGCGTTTGGGCGATTTGGGCATTCAATATGCGCTTATGAGTGAGCGCGCGTTCTCGGCGATCAGGTTCCGCGATTGGAAACAGGCCTCGGGAGCTGAGTTTTATCCCAAACGATTTGAGCGAGAACAGAACGCTCGACGTAAGTACCTGGATACGGTAAACGGATTTGACTCTGATGGTGTTGACATTAGGGATTTGATGGCAGGGAGGGTTGATTTAAATGATCCAAGAGTTAACGGATTGTGGGCCGAGTAGGACATACCCCGTCTACTACCTCGAGGATGCAATGAACAACCTCGGCGACTGCTTTGACTATGCCGTTAACGATTATGGAGCAGAAGGATCGGAAGTTGCTGAACTCTTTTGCCTGAGCGGCGTAGCTCGCGAGTTCGAACGCGGCAACGCATGGGTCGTATCGGGAAAATCGGGCGTTGAGCTGTTCGCGCTTATCGCTGAAAGGTCCGGCTATCAGAGCGGGTCTATACCGGATCGCACCTATCGTTTTGAGAAGACGCCAGAGTATTGGACAGGCTGGATACTGGCATATCTGCAGTGGCGTTTAGGGGAGTCTTTCGAAGACCTGCTGCATGTCGTTCCGTTTGACGCACTGCGCAGTCTGTACTATCCCTGGCACGAAGCCTCGGAGGAGCGCGTGGCTCGCCTCGTCTGCGATATGGCGAAAAAAGCGTCCAGGCAAACCAAACTTGCGTTAGCAAGAAAGAAGCTTAAGAAAACCCAACAAGACCTAGCATACGAATCGGGTGTGTCACTCCGCTCAATCCAAATGTACGAGCAGCGCCAGAGAAACATCAATGAAGCTTCGGTAACAAGCGTAAGAGCCATAGCAAAAGCCCTCCACTGCAACATCGAAGATCTCCTAGAGCCAGTCTTCGAATACAAAGAAACCAGCGCCGCCTAAACCAATATATTGCCAAGGTTTGTATCTAGTAAGCGCTCCTTACCAGCAAGAGTCCCTACCAATAGATAGCGGCTTAAAGGGCCGAAATCGTATGAATGGCATTGCGACTTCCAAATGGGTGACTGCTGCTTGAAAAGCTATAGAAATAGGGGCCGATTTAACGGCCCCAAGCATCGCATAAATGGCATATACGTTTTATCAACTATTTCTTGTTTTTAACCCATTTGCAGATACGCCAAATAAGCACTCCGACGAGAATCCAAACGAGAGCGATCATAATGTCTGAGCGTGCAGGAATTGGGATCATTGAACTTCCTCAATTGATGTGAGTCTAGTTTGCATAGGTGTGGAGCGTGCTGCCTTCCATGGTCGCTTGCAACACGGCGATACCGGACGTCATCCCCATCGATTCATAGTTGAGTCGATATGTCGCCTGTTTCGAGTTCCATATAAAGGACTCGTTAGTTACCGTACAGCCGATAGTCGTATAGTTTTGTCCCCAAGCGCTGGTAATGAGCGAGTTCGCTATCTTGATCTTGAATTCGCGATAAATAAAAGGACTGTTGTAATAGATAGTCCAAGTTCCAGATGCGTTGTTGTAGTAACTGTCCCATATCAGGCTGGGTTCATTGGTTTTTTTAATTCCTATTACTGCAACGGTCCCATCCTTAAGCTTGATTTGATGAGACTGCTCGGGACCTTTCGTTAAATCAAAATCTTGGGTTGCGCCAGAAATTGCGACAGCATCGCTTTCTGCAGCATAAGCAGTCGAAGGGCTAAACGAGAAACATATCGGTAATATCAAAAGTATCGAGAGGAAAAACGAAGCTTTGAGTGTGCGTAACACTTTGACCACCTCCATACTGCGATGCCTAGTTAAATAGTAGCATAGATAAACAGTTTATTATGTAACCTAAAAAGCCCCTATCTGCCCGGCGCCCCTTCAAAGCGTGGGTCCCTGTAGACATCCTCAGCAAGGTAAACGCAGGGATGGTCGGGGTGTTCCCCTCAAAATTATTCCGCAGCGCGAACGCCTCTCGTCTGTGGCTCCGTTGGAGCACAAGATTAAATCAGCGAATGCGACTATCCTGTCGAGGCTGCGCAGGTCCCCTTGGGGCTTCCCCTGAAAACAATCCGCAGATCGAAT
>CABUUJ010000057.1 GCA_902494715.1 uncultured Collinsella sp. | reverse complement strand
TACCTCGTGTACTATCGCGAGGAGCGGATAAAGAAGTCCCTCGGGTGGCTGAGCCCGATGGAGTACCGCAGGAAGCTTGGATACGCTTAGACGCGGTCCAAGAAATCGTCCGCACCCCCTTATCAGTTAACCGAAGCATGGAACGGCCCCCGTTTTGGCTCTGACGACGCTAAAACGGGGGCTGTTTTTGCTTTTTCGCCTCTGAGGGGCATCCGGAACGGCGGAATTTGCAGAATACTCGCGATTTTACACGTCGCTGCAGGGGGTACCACTGCTTTGGCGGTTTACTTCCCCTGCACCATGGTGAGGGAGATCTTCTTGCGGTCGCGATCGACCTTTTCAACCCACACCTTGACCGTGTCACCGACGCGCACCACGTCGCTCGGGTGCTTGACAAAGCGGTTGGCCAGTTTGGAGATGTGCACGAGGCCGTCCTGGTGCACGCCCACGTCGACGAAGGCACCAAAGTCCACAACGTTGCGCACCGTGCCCTTGAGCTCCATGCCGGGCTCCAGGTCGTCGATGGAAAGCGCTGAGCGGCTAAAGACCACCTCGGGCGCGTCGTCGCGCGGGTCGCGACCGGGCTTCTTGAGCTCGTTGACAATGTCGATGAGCGTGAGGGTGCCGCAGTCCAGGTCGCTTGCCAGCGCCGAGATGCTGCCTAGGCGGCGCTCGATGTCGGGCACGCCGCCGCGGCTGAGCTCGCTTGATTTAACGCCGGCGCGCTCCAGGACGGCCGCGGCCACCTCGTAGCTCTCGGGGTGGACGCTCGTCGCGTCGAGCGGGTTCTTGCCGCCGCTGATGCGCAGGAAACCCGCGGCGTTGAGGTATGCCTTGGGTCCCAGCTTGGGGACCTTCTTGAGCTGGCGGCGATCGGTAAAGGCGCCGTTTTCCTCGCGGTAGGCCACGATGTTTTTGGCCACGCTCGGCGTGATGCCCGATACATATCCCAGCAGGCTCGCGCTTGCGGTGTTGACGTCGACGCCCACGCGGTTGACGACGTCCTCCACCACATGGCCCAACGTGCGCGAAAGCTCGGCCTGGTCAAGGTCGTGCTGGTACTGGCCAACGCCGATGGACTGGGGCGGGATCTTGACGAGCTCTGCCAGCGGGTCTTGCAGGCGGCGGCCCAGGCTCATGGCGCCACGCACGGTGACGTCCAAGTCGGGATACTCCTGGCTGGCGAGTTCGGAAGCCGAGTACACCGACGCGCCGGCTTCGTTAACGATGGTGTAGCGAAGGCTGGGCGCCTGCTCGGCAATGAACTCCGAGACGACTTCCTCGGTCTCGCGGCTGGCGGTGCCGTTGCCGATGACGATGGTGTTGACGCCGTCCTTTTCGACGAGGCGGGCGAGTTCGCGCTTGGTGCCGGCGACGTCGTGGCGCGGCTTGGTGGGATAGACCACGCCGTGGTCGAGCAGCTTGCCGGTCTCGTCCATGACGGCGACCTTGCAGCCGGTGCGGTAGCCCGGGTCGAGCGCGAGCACGCGGGCGCCGCGCACGGGGCGTGCCGAGAGCAGACCCTCGAGATTCTTGGCAAAGACGTTGATGGCCTCGGTCTGGGCGCGAACGGTGAGTTTGGCGCGGGCCTCGCGCTCCAGCGAGGGGGCCATGAGGCGCTTGTAGCCGTCGGCGATGGCGGCATCGAAGACGGGCGCGAAGACGCCCTGGCGTCGGGGCCAACGGCTGCCGAGGCGTGCCGTGGCGGCAGCGCCGTCGACGTTCACGCGCACGCGGAGCTTGCCCTCGCGCTCACCGCGGTCGATAGCCAGCACGCGGTGGTTGGGTATACGGCGCAGCGGCTCATCATAGCTGTAGTACGGCTCGTAGGGAGTCTTCTCGGCGGGGTCGGTCGCCTCGACGACGATATCGGCGGTGTTCTGCGTAAAGGCGCGCAGATCGGCGACGTTCTCGGGGTCCTCGGCTACCGTCTCGGCCACGATGTCGGCGGCGCCGGCGAGCGCCTTCTCGGGTGTGTCGAAGCCGGCCTCCTCGTTGACGTATGCCGCGGCGGCGTCGAGTGCGCTGCCCTTGGCCGAGGTCTGCATGATAATCATGTTGGCGAGCGGCTCCAGGCCTGCCTCGCGGGCCTTCTGCGCGCGGGTCATGCGCTTTTTGCGGTAGGGCTTGTAGAGGTCCTCGACACGCTGGAGCTGCGTGGCCTCGCGAATCTGCTGTTCGAGTTCGGGCGTGAGCTTGCCCTGGGCGTCGATGAGCAGAATGACGTCCTCTTTGCGCTGCTCAAGATTGCGCAGGTAAGACAGGCGCTCGTCGAGTGCTCGCAGGGCGACGTCGTCCATGCCACCCGTTGCTTCCTTGCGGTAGCGCGAAATAAAGGGGATGGTGTTGCCCTCGTCGATGAGCTTGACGGCCGCCTCAATGTTGGCGGCCTTAAGGTTGAGCTCGCGGGCGAGCTGGGCGATAAGATCCATGGGACTCCTTGCGTTTAGGGTGCGTTTGCGGCACAGGGCTACCAAGGATACCACCCGTCCCAAAAGGCTGTTTTGGGGCCGCGCCACGAAAACGGCCTATCTACTACGTTTTACCCGTAGGGGCTGACCATACCTGGGTTTTCAGAAAGTCGGCAAGCCGTTTACCTGCGGTTTTTATCTCGCGAAATTCGGCATGCTTGAGGGTGATCGGTTAAACGTAGTAGATAGGCCCATTTCGTGGCGAACGAATCAAGCCGAGGTGCAAAATAGCCCCCGCCCCAGAAAAATCGTCGGCAAGGTAGCAAAAAGCCCCGCGGGCAGGAGGCTGCTCGCGGGGCAAAGAAGAGGGGCATATTTGTGGCGGACCGAGGGGTTCGGCATGGGGTTTCTGCCGCGGCCGCTCTTAAGGCATTACAGCTCGACGAGCTGGCCGGTCTCGGCAGCCTCCTTGATGGCGTTGAGAAGCGTGAGCGTCTTGACGTTATCGGCGGGGGTCACGACGGGCTCGACCTCGCGGCGGACAACCTTCACAAAGTGCTTGAGCTGCATCTTGTGCGGCAGTGCCGGGTCGACGGCCGGAATCTTCATCTGCAGCGGCTTGTGCCAGTTAGAGGCGCCGTCGTAGGAGAACTGGTGCAGGCGGGGCAGCGAAAGGGCGCCCTTGGTGCCGCCGATAAAGTAGGCGTCGGCGTCGAAGGGGCGGTACTGCGGATCCTCGCGGGCGGTGGCCTCCCAGTTCCAGGGGCTGGCGGTGGCGTCGGAGATGGTCATGCTCGCGAGCGCGCCATCGGCAAAACGAACGTTGACCACGGCGGAGTCCTCGGTCTCAAAACCGCGGGCGGCGCTGGACTGCATACCCTGGACGGCAACGGGCTCGCCCAGCAGGTAGCGGAGCAGGTCGACGTCGTGCACCAGGTTGACCAGGATCGGGCCGGCACCCTTCTTGCGGCGCCACTCGACATCGAAATACTCGTCATTCTTATAGATCATGTAGTGGAAGCTCGACACGGTGAGCTTGCCCAGCTCACCGGACTCGATGATCTCCTTGGCCTTGTTGACGAAGGGGTTGTGGCGACGGTGCTGACCCACGAGCACGGGCACGCCGGCGGTCTCGGCCTCGGCGGCGAAGGCCTGGGCATCTTCCAAGTCGTTGGAGATCGGCTTTTCGACCAGCGGCACGATGTTGCGCTTCACAGCCTCGCGAGCAACGCCCAGGTGCAGGTCGTTGGGGGTGGCGATAATGACGGCCTCGGGCTTGACCTCGTCCATCATCTGGGCGGGATCGGTGTAAAACGGCACGCCGGCGGCCTCGGCCGTGGCGCGGGCGCCCTCAAAAGCGTCGGCGATGGCGACGAGCTCGGCCTCGGGCTCCTCGGTGACAAAGCGAATGTGGTTGCGGCCCATGGCGCCGGCGCCGATAACGGCAATGCGGACGGGGTTGAGCTCAGACATTTCGACTCCTTAATACTGGTGACCGGTGGAATGCGACAAAGGGGCTGTCCCTTCGTCGCATCGGTAAAACTAGGCGGACTTCTTCTTGCTGTCGGAGACCATCATGTAGACGGTGAGCACGACGGCGATGGCGGCGATCACAATGGCGCCGTAGAAGGACTGCTGGTAGGCGGCGCTGCCGGCCTCGGCGTGATACAGCACGGCAGTGATGGGCTGGCTGATCCAGGTGGAAGCGGCATAGCCCAAAAACATGATGCCGTAGTTGACGCCGATGTTGCTGGTGCCAAAGGCGCCACCGGTGAGCGGCGGGTAGATGACGAGCAGAGCGCCAAAGCTAAAGCCGAGCAGGGCGAGCGCCACAAAGAACGTGCTCTGCGTAAAGCTCATCGACATGATGACGAGTGCGACGATGGTGACGACAAGGCTGATGAGCAGCGACTTGTAGGCGCCGAGCTTGTCGATGATCTGGCCAAAGGACAGGCGGCCAACCAGGTTGGCGCAGGTGTTGACGGAGACCACCACACCGCCGAGGGCGACGGCCGCGGCGCTCGTGGGGTCGGCGAAGAGCTGGACGGCGGCGATGGAGGCAACCTTGCCCACGAGCAGGGTGCCCGCGGTGGCGGCAAAGGCGAAGGTGACGATGAGGACCCAGAAGCGCGGGGTCTTGACCATCTCGCCTGGGGTGAGGTCACCGAAGGTGCCAGCGTGCGCGCCGCCCTTTGGGGCCTCGAAGCCCTCGGGCAGCCAACCGGCCTCGGGGGCCTTCAGGAACAGGGCGGAGGCAGCAATCGTCACAAAGAAGATGACGCCGAGCGCCTTAAGGGCGCCAAAGATGCCCAGGCTCGGGATGAGCAGCGAGGCGAGCACCGGGGACAGCACGGCGGGGCCGGCGGTCGAAGCGGCCAGGGTGATGCCGGAGGCGAGACCCTTCTTGTCGATGAACCACTTTTGGCCGGTGGTGAGCGCGGGGTTGTAGCCCAGGCCGTTGCCGATGGCGGCGACGAGCGAGAACCACAGGTAGAACTGCCACGGCTCGGTGACGGTGCCGGACATAAACCAGCCCAGGCCGTAGCACACGGCGGCGGCGATCACGACGTTGCGCGGGCCGATCTTATCGGAGATGCGGCCGGCGAAGATACCCGTCACGGCCATGATGGTCTGAAAGACCGGGAAAGCCCAGGTAAGGGCGCTGGACCACTCGGGGTAGACGGCGAGCAGGTTCTTGCTCACGACGGAATACAGCGCGATTGAGCTGATGAAGAACATGGTGACGCACGCGGCGGAAAGCACGACGGCGCGACCCTTGTTGGAGTTGGTGGAAGCCATTGGACTCTTTCTAATCGATACGGGGGAGGAGCGGGCGTATCCGCGGGCCTCCCTGTTAGGTTGGTTTACTGGTCAGTCGGCTTGGCGACGCCGGACTCATCGGACCAAAGCTCGACACCCTTGTTCTTGAGGTAGTTGTCGGCATAGGCGCGACGGCCGCCGGGCTTGGCGGTGAGGTCGCCCATCATGTTGGAGAAGCCACCGTCGACCTTGATAGCGTCGCCGGTGGTAAAGTCCGAGCGCTTGGACGCCAGGAACATGACGGCGTTGGCGATATCGCTGACCTCGCCGATGCGGCGCGTGGCGATCAGGCGGCTGCGGCTCTTTTCGACCTCGGGATCGGCGTAGAAGTTGGCCGACATCGGGGTCTTAACGAAGCAGGGCTCGACGCAGTTGGAGCGGACGCCGTAGGGGCCCCACTCGGCGGCGAGCATCTTGGACATCATGTTGACGCCCGCCTTGGTGGAGCTGTACACGCCCGAGAACGTCTCGGGGGAGTGGCTGGCGACGGTCGAGATGTGCACCAGGCGGCCCTGGCCGGCCTTGATCATCTCGCGACCAAAACGCTGCGAGGTGATGAAGTAGCCGGTGAGGTTGACGTTGAGCACCTGCTCCCAGTCGCTCAGCGGCAGGTCCTCCATGGCGGCGAAGCGCAGGATGCCGGCGGTGTTGACGAGAACGTCGACGCGGCCGAAGTCGGCGATGGTGGCGTCGACGGCAGCCTGAACCTCGGCCTCGTCGGTGGCGTTCATCTTGTAACCCTCGGCGTGGATGCCAAACTCAGCGGCGAGGTCGGCGGCAGCGGCCTTGACCTTCTCTTCGTCCAGGTCGAGCAGGACGACGTTGGCGCCGTTGCGGGCGAACTCGCGGCAAATCTCGACGCCCATACCGCCGAGCGCGCCAGTCACGGCGCAGACATCGCCCTCGAGCTTAAGCCAGTTGCTCATAGGAACTTCCCTTCTTGTGCCTCCCGGTGGGTCGTTCCCATTAATCGACCCACGTAGTTTTCGCAGGTTATCGTATGCTTTGCATTTGCGCAGGTGAATTGCATATTTGTTAGAATGGCGTTAACTGTAGGTTTACACTGTGCGATGCAGTTTATTCTCAATTGAGCGCGTGACCTGCGAAAACAACCCCCTTCGGCAGTTCATTGCCATGCGTCTGGAAACGGGAGATTGACGTGTACGATCGACGACTTGAGGCCATATCGGCCGCCGCGGAGCTGGGAAGCTTCTCGCGTGCGGCGGCAAAATTGCGCGTGTCGACCCCGGCACTCGTCAAGCAGGTGTCGGGCTTTGAGGCCGAGTTCGGCATCACGCTGTTCGAGCGCTCGCACTCGGGTGTCAAGGTGACGCCGGCCGGCGCCCTGCTGGTGGACGACGCGCGCTCGATCATGCGGCAGTCCGAGGACGCGCTGCGCCGTGCCAGACGCGCGGCGGGCGATGGCGGTGCCGTGCGTCTGGGCGTGTCGATGATGTGTCCGGGGCGCCAAACGCTGTCGATGTGGACGGGCATCCACGATCTGGAACCGTCACTGCGATTTGAGATCGTGCCGGTAAGCGACCTCTATGACGAGCGCGAATCCGTCATGCGCAGCCTTGGTCGCGAGGTGGATGTAGTGCAGTCGAGTTTTTCGACCCCACGCTGGGGTGATGCCTGCCAAAAGCTCCGCATCGTTAACGTGCCGTTTTATATCGACCTGCCGCGTACGAGCCCGCTGGCGCGCAAGACGCGCATCACGGTTGCCGACTTAGAGGGCATGCGCCTGCGCGTGCTCCGCCACGGCAACGACGCTATGGACAGCCTGCGTATCGATCTGTTGGCAGACGGCGGCGTGGACGTGATCGATGTGGACAGCTTCGACTTTGCGCTCTTTAACGAGGCGGAGGAAAAGGGCGACGCGGTGCTCACCTGCGGAGCGTGGTCGGGGGTGCACCCAGCCTTTGTGGGCGTGCCGTTCCTGTGCGGCCGCGAGGTGCCGGTCTTTCTGCACTACCCGCTCGAGCCCACCCTCCAAGTCCAAAAATTCGTCAACGCCATGGCACAACTTCTCAAATAGCTCATTTAGGACGGGGCTTTTTTAGCCACTTTTGGCGTCCTACCTGCTCAATGCGAAAAATGCGAAAAATGCGAAAAATGACTGCAAATCGTTTACGCATGATTTTGCTTTTGCCCTGGGCTGGTTGTAGAATCAAAAAACTTAAACGAACTACTTGTGCAGCTTGCGCGAAAGCTCCGGCTGCGGCTGGGGGGGATGCGCCCGTGCAGGGTCCTTTCGGTCATATAGCGTCGATGCGCCGCACCTTTGTGATGTTGGCAGCGGTCTTATGCGCGTTCGTTATGGTCGGGGGGGGGTTGCCCTCGCGTGCGTACGGTGACGACGGCAACCTTATAGCGAACCCAACCTTTACCAACCAAGCTTCTGGTTGGTCGACGACCTCTCCGAATAATAGAATCGGCGAGACGTTGAAGCTCGACCTCTCCACGAAGCTCCTCAACGGTCAAAGAAACCTCAAACAAGCTAACGGTAATCGCTTTGCGCTTGCGTGGAATTTTAGGCCACAGGATCAAAATCTTTATTTTGAACCTGGATCAACCTACACCACCTTTTCCACCCAGAGCGGCTCCACGTACGAGTGGGGCCTCAACCATCGCGCCGCAACCGAACACGACGTGCTGATGCTCACGATGGGTCCTCAACAGGAGGATCTGTCGGTTAACAACGCAGGCCAAGACCAGCTCATGCAGCTGCGGACTTGGCTTAAGGCGCAGGGCAAGATGCCCCAGGGAAATACCGTTGAGCAGTACACCGTTTACAGCGATCCCTTTGCCGCAAATGGCGGCTTTGCTGGTAGCAGCGCTGACGGATCCCACTTCTCGTTTGAACAGAGCGACGGCCGCATTGCGCTTTCGGTGTGGCTCGTAAGCTCTAACGGACAGGGTTGGTTCTCCTTTGGCACCAACAGCACGCATTATTATCGAGATCTTCCCGAGCAAGACGATGAGTTTGCCTATCAGGCAGTCTATACCGCAGCGTCCGAAAAGACGATGCTTGCGCTGACTTGCTACGATTCAAATCTTACGGGTGCGAACAAACAATACCGTGAGTGGTTTGGCAATCTGGTCAACGACGTTCACGTGGAAAAGCAGGGCACACGCGACATCTATAGTGATTTTGCCAAGGTGTATCAAGAAAATTCGTCCGAGACCATGACAACGCTCACAAACTATGCGTTCTCGACCTCGAATCTTAAGAACGAGAATACGAACATTGCTAACGGCAGTTTTGAAGACGATATACATCTGGGGAACCAGGGGCCCAGCAAGTTTACGTTGTGCTCGCCCCATTGGCGTACGACCGAGACAGACCATCGTATCGAGATCGTTGCCCAGAACGACTACTATATCGACCCAGCTGGGCATTCTGTTACGTTTACGCCCTCCGATGGTGACTATGCAGCCGAGCTCAACGCACACGAGGCGAGTTCGCTCTACCAATATGTGACGACCGAGCCGGGAAAACAGTACGAGTGGGGGCTCGACCACCGCGGCCGCTTGGGTCGAGACGCCATGGCCCTTATCATCGGTCCGCGACAAGAAAACGAGCCGTACAAGGACAATCAAAAGGCGCTCGATCAGTACCAGCAAATTGTTCAATGGATTCAAATGAGCGTCGATAACTATGTCGGCTTGGATGTGGCCAATTTTTCCCAATCGGGCTGCAGCAAAAAGATCATCCTGTATTCAACCAAGTTTGACAAAGTGGGCGGATTTGCCAATGCGTCCAGCGGAAGCGCGTTCTCGTGGACGGCCGATGCGGAGCATACCGAAAAATGGTGCGTATGGATTATGGCGTCCGAAAACGACGCGTGGGCTTCCTACGGTTCCAACGCGCTCGAGCAGAACAAAAAGGTCGACTACGACTATACCTACACCATTCCGGATGGCCAAAACCAGAGCGTCTTTGCTTTTGTGGCCTACAACACGGCCAACGGGAGCAATTCGATCGGCAACTTCCTCGACAATATCTCGTTTAGAGAGTTCTATCGCATCGAGACGTACACGACGCCCAACGGAAGCGGAACGTATTTTTATAACGCCGATACCAAAACGGCGGACTTTACCTATGCCAAAAACTACGTAGGTAAACAGGAGAAGAACTCCTACTTTATGGTCGACGCCAAGCGCGGTGACGGGGCAGTCTTTATCGGTGCTTTTGTCAACGGCGAGTTCTATTCCGCGAACGATGCGGCGCACTGGACCGAATTGAACGATGGCACCTATCACTTTAAGGTCGACAAGGTCACAAAGCACTATAAAGTGCACCTCGTGTTTTCCAAGGCAGGCGTTCAATACGATGTGAACGGCGGCAAAGCGTATCACTATGATCCGTCCAATGAGTCCACGGGAGATTTCGTGCAGCTTTCTGGCGCTGGAGCGAGCTATACCTCCCATGCCGCCAAAGGACAAAACGACGGCTGGAAGTTTATGGGCTGGGAGTACGCGGGCTCGGGAAAAGCCGTTCGTTTTAGCGCGGAGCACACCGTGACCCATACGGCACCCGAGGGCACCACGGATTCCGGCACTCTTACCATTAGGGGCAAGAAGGTCAATCCGGATACCGGCGCTGCGGGCGATACGGTAACGGTCGAAAACATCCCTGAGAGTCAGGGCGCGACATTTGTGGCGCAATGGAAGTATCGTCAGGCCTTTGTTGCCCAGCTTAAAAATGCCGATGGCACGTGGAGCAACGTAACGACGGGCGGCACGGTCAGCTCCAAGCTTAAGGGGGCAAAGGGCTCTATCGATGCCGGGGATGGCTCGGACAAGGACGCCGACGCGTACGAAAAATCGGGCGTTGCCTACTTTGTGGATGACGGTACGTTTGTGGAGGCGGTGGCCGCTCCCAAGGAGGGCTATCACTTTGAGGGCTGGTATGACCTATCGAATCCAGACGCCCCGGAGCTGCTGTCGTCTTCACCCACCTATACGTACAACGTGAAGGACCGCCATACGGGATGCGTATACGCACGATTCACTCCGCGCACCTACACGCTCAAGGTTTCCAAGAGCGTTACGGGCAATATGGGCGACAAGCGTGCCTACTTTAAGATGACGGCGACCTTTACGGGCCTCAAGGCTGGTCAGACCTACGCCATCGAGTATTCGGATGCATCTGCCCAAGGCAGCCATGCGCTCGTGGCGCGACCGAATGATCAGGCCGAGACCGTGGAAAACGAGACGGCTTTTACGGCCGACGGCCAGGGCAGGGCGACCGTACCGTTTGCCGTTAAGGACGGTCTGACCGTTTCGATTAAGGGACTGGATTACAACGCGACCTATACTGTGGGCGAAGATGATTATTCGTCGTTGGGGTACCGCGCTGAGCTTACCGGTACGAACGGCACGCTCAACGGCCCGCGCGTGACTGTTGCCGTTGAAGCTAAGGCCACCAATTCCCGACAGGTCGCGGTGCCTACGGGTATCACGCGCAACCCCATCTATGCCCTGGCGATTTTGGCCACCGCCGTGCTGTTGGCTACGGGCATGGTTGCGCTGCGTTTATATCGCAGCTCCAGGAGGGGCGGGCGTCTATGAGAAGACATGGCGCCAGCAATGCTGGTGATGGGCCAGCCGCACGAGCTGCCCCGCAGGGAAGACCCCGGGGCTCGCGGTATTCGGCCGCGTCGAGCGTGAGGTTGGGCGCCCATGCGGCGCCAGATCTGGGAGAAGCGGACGACCGGCGCGATATCGCGGGCTTTCTGGCGCGCTTGGCATTTTTTGTCGTGACGCTCTGGCTGCTCTTGGGCGTGGTCCTGGGCGTGGGTCCGGTCACGACTGGCGAGATGGCCCCCCGCATCTGTTCGGGTGACGTCATGCTCTACTGGAGGCTCAGCCAGGGCTTTAACGAGGGTGACGTGGTGGTATACACCGCGGATGGCGAAGAGCGCCTGGGTCGCGTGGTTGCCCGCCCCGGTGATGAGGTCACGATTACTGAGTCGGGCGAGCTCATGGTTAACGGGGCTGTTGTGGTGGAAAGCGATATCACCACGCCGACGCCGCGCTACGAGTCTGCTGTGGACTATCCCGTACACCTGGCAGCGAATGAGTTCTTTGTGCTGGCCGATCTGCGCGAGGGTGGGCATGACAGCCGCCTGTATGGGCCGATTGCCCGTTCGCAGATCAAAGGCAACGTGATCAGCGTGCTGCGCAGGTCGAACCTGTAGGCACGAAGCCTGGTTTTATTAAGGGCATGTGCCCGAGAGGAAGGATACAACATGAAAACTGGAAAGAGGCGACTGGCGGCGTTTGCAGTTGTGGCCGCCACGATGCTGCTGGCTTTGGTGGGAGTTGCTGCGCCGGCGTGGGCGGAGGAGGGCTCTGCTACTCCGCATCTGCCGGTAAATGACAACAAGGTCACAATCACCTCGACGCTTACCATGGATAAGTACGCCGTGGAGCCGAATGCGGACTTTAAATATACGATTGCGCCGGCGGAGGCGAGCGAGCTTACGAACACGGGTATGCCCGCTACTGCTGGAGTGGAAGGGGCCGTTTCGCTTTCGCCGTCTTCCGTAAATTATTCTGCCGAAGGTCTTTCTAGCGAAGATAATGCCGACGGCAATACTAAGACGATAACCGCTCAATTGAGCGCCAGCCTTGATCCCTTAATGTTTACGGCTCCGGGCATCTATCGATACAAAATTACGCAGACGCCGCCAAAACTGGATGGCCTCAGCGTTACGTACAAGGAACTGTTCCTGGATGTTTACGTAGAAAATGGCGACTCAGGCTTAGTTGCTAAGGGCTGCACTCTTAACACAGCGGCGGGATCGGGCCGCAAGACCTCAGGCTTTGAGAACCAATATGTCACCCATAAGTTGACCATCGAAAAGGTCGTTGCCGGCAACCAGGGTGACAAGAATAAGGACTTTGGCTTTACCGTCACGATTAAAGGCGCTGACGGGGAGGCTTATAAGTACGCCACTGTTAAAAACGGTGTTACTACCATGAACCAAACTACAACCAATTCGGGAGCTACGTTTACCGAGAAGCTTAAGGATGGGGAATCCGTCATCGTTTACGGTCTCTCATCGGAGGATACATTCACCGTAACTGAGGAAGATTATAGTAGCGACGGTTATAAGACGTCATACAAGATTGGTGATGACACCAGTTCGACAGAAGGTAACTCTACTGCCGAGAAAGCTATCGGTAATTCCGACACCACGGTGATCTTTACCAACACCAAGAATGTTACCGTTCCGACCGATGTTATTCGGACGGTCGTTCCCTATGCGGCAATCGTCGCGTTTGTTGCCGTGATGGGCGTGGTCTTCTTCCGTCCTCGTCGTAACCGCCGTTAAAACAGCGAGGATTACAGCCGATGGAGCTTAAACGCATAGCTCGGCTGGCGAGGGCCGGCGACCGCGTACTTACGTGGTTTGCCGGCTTTCTCGTGCTGCTCATGCTGCTGTACGGGGGCTATTCGCTGTGGGATACAAACAACGTTATGAACGGCGGGTTCATCAGCGATGAGCTGCTGCACTACAAACCCACCGGGGCCAACGATTGCGCACGCCTGCAGGATCTGATGGCCAAAAATCCCGACGTGGTCGGATGGGTCACCATCGATGGCACCAACATCGACCATCCCTTTGTTCAGGGAAAAGATAACCAGGAATACCTCAACAAAAACGTGTTGGGGGAGTCCGCGGTTTCGGGAGCGGTGTTTTTGGATACGCGCAACAGTCGCGCGATGACCGATTCCTACAATCTGCTCTATGCGCACCACATGGATAACGGCGCGATGTTTGGCGATGTCGACCGGTTTTTAGACAGGGGCTTCTTTGACCTGCACCGCACGGGCACGCTCTACACAAAGGATGGGGCGTTCCGCCTGCGCATTGTTGCCGTGTGCTCGTTTGCTGCGAGTGATGACATTATCTTTGGGCCGGGAAACCTGGACCAGGCCTCGATGCAGACGCTGCTCACGCATGTCTCGCAGACGGCGGTGCACGAGAACATGGATGACGTTGGCCCCGATGCACGCATCATCGCGCTTTCTACCTGCAGCGATAAAACAAATGGGCGCCGAGCGCTCCTAGCCGAAATCTTGTAGCTCATTTAGGATGGGGCTTTTCTAGCTACCTTTGCCGTCCTACCTGCGCAATGATTTTTCTGGGACGGGGATTTTTAGCTACGGCGTTCCGTTAGCTTGACCAGTCCCCCCGCCACCTCCCAAATCATCCTTACAAAACGAGGCCCTGGCCAACCGTGAACTGCATCCCAATTCTTGGACGGGCTAATTAGCGGCCTACGCCGCACATAGGGACTGATTCCGGAACTCCTCCGGGGTCAGTCCCTTTAGTTTAACCTGCCTCCTTCTCGTGTTC
>CABUUJ010000056.1 GCA_902494715.1 uncultured Collinsella sp. | reverse complement strand
GTGAGTTCCGCACGCAAAGGAAAGCACTTAATGTGCTTTCCGTCTTGCGCAGGACTGTAGAGCAGCAAACTTAATATATTTCGCCGCCCCTCTGCCAAGCCCAGGCGACTCCACGCACTTTACCTGCGTAAACAATGTGAGTGAAATATGAATCTCGATGGATACGCCCGCAGCCGTGTATACTAAACAGCTGTGTGAAACCAGGGGAGTATTCTGGCTGGACAAAATGCCTGCTTAATAGGGTTGTCAGGTAGTCTGGGCGCAATACAAGACTGGGGAGCACGTCGTGTAAGTAGTGGTCCTCTAGGGGCGTACGCTCGGTGGTGTACGCATTGTCCCAAGACCACGCGAGAGTTGGGATCATATCTTGATCAGCATGATTCTCGGCCGCAAGATTGGCATGACCCAGGTTTGGGACGAGGACGACAACGTCGTTCCCGTCACGGTCATCCAGGCTGGCCCCTGCGCTGTCTCGCAGGTTAAAACTCAGGCAACCGACGGCTATGACGCCGTCCAGATCGGTTTCGGCGACATCAAGGCCAAGAACGTGAACAAGCCCATGGCTGGTCACTTCGCTAAGGCTGGCGTCGAGCCTGTCCGTTTCCTTCGTGAGGTCCGCGTCGAGAACGGCGAGGAGCACAAGGTCGGCGAGGTCGTCACCGTCGCTGATTTCGCTGATGTCGAGAAGGTCGACGTCATCGGTACCTCCAAGGGTAAGGGCTTCCAGGGTCGCATCAAGCGCTGGGGTCAGCGCCGCGGTCCTATGACGCATGGTTCTCACTTCCAGCGTCACCCCGGTTCTATCGGTCAGTGCGCCTATCCTGCGCGCGTCCTCAAGGGCGTCAAGATGGCCGGTCACATGGGTAACGAGCGCGTTACCGTCAAGAACCTTTCCGTTGTCCGCATCGATGCCGAGCAGAACCTCATCTTGGTCAAGGGCGCTGTCCCGGGTGCCAAGAATGGTCTCGTCGCCATCCGTATGGCCTAAGGGCCCAGCCCATTTAGCCCAGCGTCATACCAAGGAGAACACTTAAATGGCAAAGTTTGAAGTAAAGAACAGCGAGGGCAAGAAGGTCGCCGAGGCCGAGCTCGCCGCTGAGGTGTACGGCATCGAGCCGAACATCCACGTTATGCACCACATCGTCAAGTGCCAGATGGCCTCTTGGCGTCAGGGCACCCAGTCCGCTAAGGGCCGCTCTGAGGTTTCCGGTGGCGGCAAGAAGCCTTGGCGTCAGAAGGGCACCGGCCGTGCCCGCCAGGGTTCCATCCGTGCTGCCCAGTGGCGTCACGGTGGCGTTGTCTTCGCCCCCAAGCCCCGTTCCTACGCTAAGCGTATGAACAACAAGGAGGTCAAGCTGGCTATGCGCTCTGCGCTGTCCGCCAAGCTGGCCGATGGCGAGCTTGTGCTCGTCGACGACTACGGCTTCGAGAAGCCTTCCACCAAGGCTGCCGTTGCCATGCTCAAGGCTCTCGGCCTTGAGGGCAAGCGTCTGACCATCATCGTTCGCGATGAGGACGTCAACGCCTACCTGTCGTTCCGCAACATTCCCAAGACGTTCATCATCACCGCCGACGAGGCCAACACCTACGATCTCGTCAACAACAACGCTGTGCTGATGCCCGCCGACATCGCCGCTCACTTCGGGGAGGTGCTTGCTTAAATGACCGCCCACGAGATCATCATCCGTCCGATCGTGTCCGAGCGTTCCTTCTCCGGCATGGAGCAGAACAAGTACACGTTCGAGGTCGCCAAGGATGCTAACAAGTATCAGATCAAGGACGCTGTCGAGGAGATCTTCGGCGTCAAGGTCGTTCGCGTGAACACCCTGACGGTCAAGCCCAAGACCAAGCGCGTGCGCTATGTCGCCGGCAAGACCCGTTCTTGGAAGAAGGCCATCGTCACGCTGGCCGAGGGCGACACCATCGAGGTCTTTGGCAACCAGGCCTAAGACTCGCTGCTGTTGAGTGAGCTCATGCCTCCCAAATAGGGGAGGCGAGAGCTCAAGGTTTTGGGCGTATAAAATGGACACGCCCGGAGCCGTGTATACGTCCGGTGTCATCGCACCCGAGGCAGAACCTCGAATCCCTGTCTGCGATGGCTAACGGATTCCTATTGAAAGGGATTGTAATGGCTGTAAAGCACCTTAAGCCGACCTCCGCTGGTAGGCGTTGGCAGACGATCTCCGACTTCTCCGAGATCACCTGCACCAAGCCCGAGAAGTCTCTTCTCGAGCCCCTGCCCAAGAAGGCCGGTCGTAACAACAACGGCCGCATCACCACCCGCCACCAGGGCGGCGGCGTGAAGCGTCGTTACCGCGTGATCGACTTCAAGCGCAACAAGGACGGCGTGCCCGCCAAGGTTGCCACGATCGAGTACGATCCGAACCGTTCCGCTCGCATCGCTCTGCTGCACTACGCTGACGGTGAGAAGCGCTACATCCTGGCCCCCAAGGGCCTCGAGGTCGGTCAGACCATCATGTCCGGTTCTGACGCCGACATCAAGCCGGGCAACGCTCTGCCCCTCGCCGACATCCCCGTCGGTACGCTCATCCACGCCGTCGAGTTCCAGCCGGGCAAGGGCGCTGCTATCGCCCGTTCCGCCGGTAACTCCTGCCAGCTGATGGGTAAGGAGGGCAAGTACGCTATCGTCCGTATGCCTTCCTCCGAGATGCGCCGCATCCTCGTTACCTGCCGCGCCACCGTCGGTGAGGTCGGCAACGCCGATCACTCCAACATCGTCATCGGCAAGGCCGGCCGTAAGCGTCACATGAACGTGCGCCCGACCGTCCGCGGTACCGTCATGAACCCTGTCGACCACCCGCACGGCGGTGGCGAGGGCAAGAACCACACCTCTGGTCGTCCCTCTGTTACCCCCTGGGGTAAGCCGACGAAGGGCCTTCGTACGCGCAAGAAGAAGAAGGTCTCGAACCAGCACATCATTCGTCGCCGTAAGAAGTAATTTCGGATACCGAGTTTTAGGAGAAAGCACTTATGAGCAGAAGTCTCAAAAAGGGCCCGTTCGTGGAGACTCGCCTTCTCTCGCGTATCACCGCGATGAACGAGGCTGGCAAGAAGGACGTCGTGAAGACCTGGTCCCGCGCGTCCACCATCTTCCCCGAGATGGTTGGTCACACCATCGCCGTCCACGACGGCCGCAAGCATGTGCCCGTGTATGTTACCGAGTCCATGGTTGGTCACAAGCTCGGCGAGTTCGCGCCGACTCGTACGTTCCGTGGCCACAAGGCCAAATAGGGGGTTAACCGTAAATGGCAACTAAGTCTATTGAAACTGAGGCCACCGAGGTTCGCGCCGTCGCTAAGTACGTGCGTGTTTCCCCCAGCAAGGCCCGCCTGGTGGTCGATCTGATCCGCCGCAAGCCTGTTGCTCAGGCCTTCGACATCCTCCACTTCTGCGACCGCGCCGTCGCCGTGGATGTCGAGAAGGTTCTCCGTTCCGCCGTTGCGAACGCCGAGAACAACAATGGTCTGCGTGCCGACAACCTGGTTGTCGCCGCTGCCTATGTTGACGAGGGTCCGACGCTTAAGCGCATCCGTCCCCGCGCCAAGGGTTCCGCTTCTCGCATTCTGAAGCGTACTTCCCACATCACCGTCGTCGTTGCTCCTCGAAAGGAGGCGTAAAGCTGTATGGGTCAGAAAGTCTACCCCACCGGCTTCCGTCTTGGCATCACCGAGAACTGGCGCTCCCGCTGGTTCGCAGAGAAGGATTACGCTAAGACCCTCGGTAACGATCTCGAGATCCGCAAGTACCTCGAGAAGCGTCTTTCCCGCGCAGCTGTCTCCCGCGTCGAGATCGAGCGCGCTGGCGACAAGGTGAAGGTCATCATCCTCACCGCTCGCCCCGGCGTTGTCATCGGTAAGAAGGGTGCCGAGATCGATACCCTCCGCACCGAGCTCGAGAAGGTCGCTGGCGTCTCCAAGGGCCAGCTCTCCGTCGACGTTGTCGAGATCAAGCGCCCCGAGCTCGACGCCAACCTCGTTGCTCAGTCCATCGCTGAGCAGCTCGAGGGCCGCGTTGCCTTCCGTCGCGCTATGCGCAAGGCTGTCCAGTCCGCCCGCAAGGCCGGCGCCAAGGGCATCCGTATCCAGTGCTCCGGTCGTCTCGGCGGTGCCGAGATGGGCCGTCGTGAGTGGTACCGTGAGGGTCGCGTGCCTCTGCACACCCTCCGCGCCAAGATCGACTACGGCACGGCTGTCGCCAGCACCACCATGGGTGCCTGCGGCGTGAAGGTCTGGATCTACCTGGGCGAGAAGCTCCCGGGCCAGCCTGTTCCCAACCCTGCACTCGAGGGCTCTTCCCGTCCTCGTCGTCGTAACTCCGAGAGGAGGGGTCAGTAGTGCTTGCCCCTAAGCGTATTCTTCACCGCAAGGTGCAGCGTGGCTCCATGAAGGGCCAGGCCAAGGGTAATATCGAGCTGCATTTCGGCGAGTTTGGTATCCAGGCTCTCGAGGCCCATTGGATCACCAACCGTCAGATCGAGGCCGCTCGTATTGCCATGACCCGCTACATGAAGCGTGGCGGTCGTGTCTACATCACGATCTTCCCCGATAAGCCCATCACCAAGAAGCCTGCCGAGACTCGCATGGGTTCTGGTAAGGGTAACCCCGAGGAGTGGGTGGCCGTCGTCAAGCCCGGCCGCATCATGTTCGAGGTCAAGGGCGTGCCCGAGGAGGTCGCTCGCGAGGCTCTGCGTCTTGCACAGCACAAGCTTCCCATCAAGACCAAGATTGTTGCTGCCAAGAACGCTGAGCAGCGCATCCAGAAGGAGATGGCTGAGGAGGCCGCTCTCGAGGCCAAGTGGGCTGCTGAGGACGCCGCCGCCGCCAAGGAGGAGAACTAATGAAGCCCGCAGAGATTCGTGAGCTCTCGGACGCTCAGCTCGTTGAGAAGCTGAAGGAAATGCGCGCCGAGCTCTTTAACCTTCGTTTCCAGATGGCCACCAGCCAGCTGGACAACACCGCTCGCGTCAACACCGTGAAGAAGGACATCGCTCGCGTCCTCACGGAGCAGCGCGCCCGCGAGATCGCAGCGGAGAAGTCCGCTGTCGCCGAGTAGGACCTAAGGAGAGAACATGACTGATTCGCGTAACTCGCGTAAGGTCCGTACGGGTGTCGTTACCTCCGTCTCCGGTGCCAAGACCATTGTCGTCACCATCACCGAGCGCAAGCGTCACCCCAAGTACGGCAAGATGATGACCAGCTCCAAGAAGCTGCACGCTCACGACGAGGAGTGCACGGCTGGCGTGGGCGATACCGTCCGCGTTATGGAGACCCGTCCTATGTCCAAGATGAAGCGCTGGCGCCTCATCGAGGTCGTCGAGCGCGCTAAATAAGCAGTCGCTCTTACGACTTGTACGTTTCCGAAGATGTGCGTATGCCTGGTTTGCATACCACAGGCCGCCTAAAGGCTGCGCACCTCTCTTCGGTTCTTAGTTCGGAGGAACATCTACCATGATTCAGATGCAAACCATGCTGAACGTCGCCGACAACTCCGGCGCTCGCAAGATTCGCTGCATCAAGGTGCTTGGCGGTTCCAAGCGTCGTTATGCAGGCATCGGCGATGTGTTCATCGGTGCTGTCCAGGAGGCTACCCCTGGCGCCAACGTCAAGAAGAAGGACGTTGTCCGTTGCGTTGTCGTTCGCACCGTTAAGGAGATCCGCCGCAAGGATGGCTCCTACATTCGCTTTGATGAGAACGCCTGCGTTGTCATCAACAACGATGGTTCGCCCGTCGGCACCCGTATCTTCGGGCCCGTCGCTCGCGAGCTTCGTGACAAGAAGTACATGAAGATCGTCTCGCTCGCTCCCGAGACCCTGTAGTTAGGGGAGATATATGTATATCAAGAAGGGCGATAAGGTCCAGGTTCTCTCTGGTAAGGATCGCGGCAAGCAGGGCGTTGTCCTGCGTGCTCTCCCCGCCGAGAACAAGGTCGTTGTCGAGGGCATTTCGGTCGTCAAGAAGGCCGTCAAGCCCAACGCTGCCAACCAGCAGGGCGGCATCGTTTCGCAGGAGGCTCCCATCGACGCCTCCAACGTCAATCTCGTTTGCCCCGAGTGCGGTAAGGTTACCCGCGTCGGTCACGAGAAGGACGGAAAGAACAAGCTGCGCGTCTGCAAGAAGTGCGGCCACAAGTTCTAAGCTGCCCGCAACAGTTAAGTTGTTAGCAAAGGCCCGGATGCCACGGCACCCGGGCCTTTTTTGATCCCTTATCCCTTGGGGACGGAGGAAAACGGATCATTGCCGTCCGCAAGGGTGTCGGTGATCCGTTTTCCTCCGTCCCCAAGGGATCATTTTGCATGATTTGGAATGGGGTTCTTTTCAAACGGGTAATACCTTTCATGGGCTTGCATGTTTGGCACTTTCGCATATTGGCTACTGCCCGCCGTTAAATCGTTCAGCGAAAGGAGCCAAGATGTCCCGTCAGCCACGTCAAAAGTCATCCACCGGGCTATATCATGTAACCGCTAGAGGCAATGCTCATCAGCTCATTTTTGAAGATGACGACGATCGCATGGCATTGCTTCTTCGTCTCAAAAATTGTTTTCGCCAGTCGGATATCTCGATTTTGTCATGGTGTTTTATGTCCAATCACTTCCATCTTGTATTGGAAGATCCAACGGATGCCATGTCTCCCTCAATGAAGCGGGCTCTATCCTCCTATGTGCTTAATTTCAATACAAGGCACCAGCGTGTCGGCCATTTGTTTCAGGACCGCTTTTACAGCACTCCCGTCTTAGATGACAGTCATTTTCTTACTGCAATCGATTATGTACATCTAAACCCCGCCAGGGCGTATGGTGGTTCCATTCTTGGATATCGATGGTCGAGCCTGAATGCGTTTGTATTGGGGCATGATGAATTTGCGTTCTGCGATATGTGCCGAGTTCAAGAACTGTCTTCGCTGTGTGTTGATCAGCGCGCATACCTAAGGCATCTTTACGATGTCCTGAAGTTAGATTCAATAATTTATGGAATGCGTGAAAAGCTTTCAGACGAAGATGCGATGAGGCTTATTCGACATCTCGCGGCCCCGTTTGATGCCTGCGATATTAAGGCACTCGATAAAAATCAACGTAGTGCAATCATGATACGCGCACGAAAGGCTGGCGTGACAGTCGGTCAGCTTGTGCGTTGTTGCGGACTCGGTGAGGCAACGGTTAAAAGGGCAACTGCTGGCTGGCGCGACGCCTCAAATGATCCGCTTTCCTCCGTCCCTAACGGATTATCACAGCTATCCGCGTAAAAGATGATCCGTTTTCCTCCGTCCCCAAGGGATCAGGTGATGCGCATCTGTGCGTAGTTACGTGCGTAGGATTGCGTGACTATGCTTGTATATGTGCTGTCTTCTGCTGAATTTTGACCATTTAGCGGTAATACACGCAGAAGCACGCACATACACGCGCATTTGTGCGAATATAGAGCTGTCAGAAATGAAAGACTTTTCACGATGTAGGAGGCACCTATGGCAGATTCCAAGCAGGCTCCACTCGACTCCGCGGCAGCCGCAAAGGCAGCGTTCGCTTCGGTCCAGGGCAAGCCGTTCCCCGATGATATCTTTACGGCTCCCGAGCTTCGTTGGGCTGTGATTGGGTGCGGCGTTATCGCCAACCAGATGGCCCAGTCTCTCGCTCTTGCCGGTCGCAAGCTTGCGGGCGTCGCTAACCGCACGCTGTCAAAGGCTCAAGCTTTTGCCGAGCAGTATGGCATCGAGAAGGTCTATGAAACGGCCGAGGACCTCTATGCCGACCCTAACATCGACGCGATCTATATCACCACTCCGCATAACACGCATATCACCTACCTGCGCGCCGCCCTGGCAGCTGGCAAGCACGTGCTCTGCGAAAAGGCCATTACCCTCAACTCCGCCGAGCTCGACGAGGCACGTGCCATTGCCGACGAGCATAACGTGGTCCTTATGGACGCTACAACGGTGCTCCACATGCCCTTATATCAAGAGCTGCGCCGCCGCATGGATGCCGCTGAGTTTGGCCGCATGAACCTCGCTCAGCTCAACTTTGGCAGCTACAAGGAGTACGGCGATCTGACCAACCGTTTCTACAATCGCAACCTTGCTGGCGGTGCCATGCTCGACATTGGCGTCTATGCTCTGTCCGTTATGCGCCTCTTTATGGCAAGCCAGCCCGCTGAGGTCGTTTCGCTGGGCAACACCTGTGAGACCGGCGTTGACGTTGCGGGCGGCATCGTCTGCCGTAATGCCGAGCAGCAGCTGGGTGTTGTGAGTCTTACGCTTCACTCCAAGCAGCCCAAGCGCTCGGTCATCAGCTTTGACAAGTGCTATATCGAGGTCAACGAGTATCCGCGTGCCGATCACGCGACCATTGTGTGGACTGCGGACGGCCACCGCGAGGAGGTCCACGCCGGCACCGAGGCTTATGCCCTGTGCTACGAGATGGCCGACCTCGAGAAGGCGGTTGCCGGCGATAACTCCAAGCGTGAGCTGCTGGATTATGCTTATGATGTTATGGAGCTTATGACCAAGCTCCGCGCCGACTGGGGAGTCGTGTACCCCGAGGAGGAGTAAGCGATGCTAGCGGAAGATAGGCTCAACGCGATTGTGTCGATGGTGCAGCAGGCTGGCTCGGTTACTGTGCCAGAGCTTGCCGATACCCTGGGCGTGACGGCGTCTACCATTCGGCGCGACCTGCAGACGCTCGATCGAGCGCACCGCATCGCCAAGGTCCACGGCGGAGCGACGAGTCTTGAACGCGCGCACGTGACGCGCGACCTAACGCTCAATGAGCGCAGCGACCTCCATAACGACGACAAGGAGCGTATCTGCGCCCGTGCGGCGGCGCTTCTGGAGCCCGAGAGCTTTGTATACATCGACTCGGGCTCGACGACGCTCAAGCTCATCGAGCATCTTCCACACCTTGAAGGTGTCACCTACGTGACCGACTCCGTGCTCCATGCTCAGCATCTCGCCCTGCGCGGCATGCGCACTGTGGTGTTGGGTGGCGAGCTCAAGCCCGAGACCGAGGCGCTCGTTGGCCCCGATGCCTTGGCAACCCTAGACCACTACAACTTCAACTGTGGCTTTTGGGGTTCTAACGGCATTGCTGCCGAGCAGGGCTTCACGGCGCCAGATATCGAGGAGGCGCAAGTAAAGCGCATCTCGATGCGCCATACGGCCAAGCGCTTCGTAATCTCGGACGCCAGCAAATTTGGCATGGTGGCGCCCGTCAAGTTTGCGGACTTCCGCGACGCAACGATTATTACCGCAGGCGAGGTCCCCGCCAAGTACCGGGCAATGGACAACGTCATCACGGTCTAGCAAGCAGAGGCAGGTTAAGGCCAAAACCACCGCAAAGGTGCCTGTCCCCATTGTGGTGGTTAGTAACGAAAACCGAGTAGTTTTCCCATTAGAAAATCGGCAACGTCCATCACGGGCGTTGCCGATTTCGTTGTCTGCCGGCTTGTCTAAGTCTGTAACAACTGGACCGTTAAAAGTAGGCTAGGTGTTACAGATTGAGATACTTCCGAACCGCGCCGTCCCTTTGTCTCAATCTGTAACATCTGGGACGGATTTTGCCGAGTTACTGTTACAGATTGAGATTTTCCCTTAAGGGGGATTTGAGTGTCTCGATCTGTAACAGATAGACCGGAAAATGGGTTCTAACTGTTACAGATCGAGACGTTTTGGGACCGCGGCTAAGCCATTGCGTCAAAACCACCGCAAAGGTGCCTGTCCCCATTGTGGTGGCTTAAGGCTCCCAGGGGCAGGGGGCTTCGATGTGGATGTGCTCGCCGGTAACGGGATGCGTAAAGGACACGCTGTGGGCGTGGAGCATCAATCCACAGGGGCGAGCAGTGCCGTACAGGTCGTCGCCGACCAGGGGGTGATGCTCGCTGGCCAGGTGGACGCGAATCTGATGCTTGCGGCCGGTGAGCAGCTCGACATCGATATATGAACGCGTGGGCAGACCTCGGCGGCTCTTAAGGCGCTTGAGCACCTTCACGCGCGTCTGCGACGGCTTGCCGCTGGCGCCGACGCGCATCTTGCGGCTGTCGTGGCGGTCGCGGGCGATGGGCTTGTCGATGAGCTTCTCGTTCCAGTCGATCTTGCCCTCGGCCAGCGCCAGATAGTGCTTTTCGAAGGCGTGGTCGTTCACCATCTGGTCAAAGGCGGGCTGCGTCTGCTTGTCGAGTGAGAACAGCACCACGCCGGTGGTGTTGCGGTCCAGGCGGTTGAGCGGCTGCATGTCGGTCGCGGCAAAGCCGTCGCCCATCGCCAGCAAAAGGTCGCTGGCGTAGTCGGTAAGTGTGCGCTCACCGGTGCCGTCGCCGTGGACGATCATGCCGGCGGGCTTGTCGATGGCCATGAGCCAGGCGTCGCAGTAGAGGACTTGAGGTTCTTCGTTCACGTGTAAGCCTTTCGGTTAGCTAATTCCCACAAACATGCAGCCCGAGGTGGCGCCGCGCAGGCGGGCAGCGGGCTTGCGACCTGCCTGAGCTGCCTCAATGGCGCGGCGGACACGAGCAACGGCACGGCCAATCTCATCGGCTTCGAGCAGGGTTCCGTCAACCATAAGACGGCGCACGCCGGCATCGAGCAGCTGTGGAACCTGCGGCGTGAGGTCGATAGGGTAGGCATCGTACAGGCGTGAGCGGCCGTGGATGTCGGTACGCACGGGCATGACCTTGCCGTCGATATTCTTGAGCGACAGCTTGCGGACGCGCAGGCGGCAGCTGGCACAATCGTGGATACAACCGTTGGCCACCTGCAGGATGCAGTGCTCGCTCGTCATAACGCGCGGGCGGCCGAACACGGTGATGCCCAGGGCTGCGGGCGCGGAGGTGCCAAGCGAGATAATCTCGTCGAGCGTGATCTCGGGCGAAAGCCAAAACGCGCCGGCCCCGCGCTCGGCAAGTGCCTCCATGCAAGGCGTGTTGTGCACGGGCAGGCAGGATCGGATCTCGGCCGTGGCGCCGGTCTGCGCGGCAGTAGCAAGCTCGGAGATATTGCCGACGGCGACAGTCGCTCCAGCCTGTATCCACGGGTCGACACGTACGTGGTCAACGGCGCGGCAGACCTCATCGAGCACGGGTACGATGCCCTGCTCAAACGCATCGGCGGGGGAGAGTTCGGCCGCATCGAGCGCGTCGGTGGTCATGTAGATGCGCGTTGCGCCCTCGGCGCGAGCGGCCTCGGCGACCTCGAGCGAGGTGACGGCGGCGCAGATCTGCGGCTCATCGCGGTAGTGTGCGGGCATGGGGCGCGTACATTTGTCGAGCACCGGCAACTCGAGCGTTTTCGCGCGCTCCTCGTAGGGTGCCAGAATGGCCTCTTCCAGCGCCTTGCAAGCGGCGGCGCGCACCTTATGTACGGCGGAAAAGCCCATGCCACAGCCCTCATCGAGCGCCACATCAAAGCTCGCAGCCTCAAAGGGCGAGGAGCCCATGCGTCCGACGTGCTCCACCAGGTCGGCCGCCTCGACGGCGCGAGTCTTGGCGGCCTCGACGGTAAAGCCGGTGGCGGTGGCGGTGAGCGCGGGGTCGTCGCAGCAGGTGAGCGTAACGGTAAATGGCTCGTCCAGACGTGCCACAACGGACACATCTACGGCGCGGCGGCGCAGCACGTCGCGCTTGAGCGCGGAACCGGCGGCGTCAATAGCGCGCTGGCTTCGAATCACGCGCACGCGGCAGCCCTCGGGCATGCTTCGGGGCACGCGGCACTCGATGATGTCGCCGGCAGCCGCATCCTCGGCGGCGATGGTGGTCAGGAACTGGTCGAACTCATCGTCGTGACGAAGCTCCAGCAGGTCGCCCTTGCCCACGGGCTCAAACAGCTCAATGCGGGCGATGGCGGCGCGGCGACGACGGTCGTCGGGCTTGAGCCCGCGCACATCGCGGTTGGCCAGGCGGCTGCCGAGTACCGTGCCTACGATCTGGCCGCGGTTGTTGGAGCGCTCGTAGCTCATCATCTCGTCGCCCGAGGTGCCGTCCTGATAGGCGTGCGTAAAGTCGCGGTTAAAGCAGCGCTTGAGTTGGCGCTGGCGGGCGGCATCCTCATCCTTAGAGGTCGAAACATCGGCCAGCATGTCATCAATCTGATGACGATACACGTCGACGATGGAATACACGTAATCGGGGGCCTTCATGCGGCCCTCGAGCTTGAGCGATGCGGCGCCGGCGTCATACAGACGGCGAACAAGCTGCGACGTGTTGGTGTCACGCGGGCATAGCGCACGCTCGCGGCCGGCGGGGGAGAGCGCGCGGCCGTTCTCGTCGATCAGCTCGTAAGGCAGGCGACAGGGCTGAGCGCACATGCCGCGGTTGGCCGAGCGGCCCGCCATGGCAAAGCTCGACAGCAGGCACAGGCCCGAGTAGCAAAAGCAGATGGCACCGTGGCTAAAGACCTCGAGGTCAACGTCAGGCGCGGCGTCGTGGATGGCGGCGATCTCGTCAATGGAGAGCTCGCGCGACAAGGTCACGCGGTCGGCGCCCTGCTCGCGGCACCAAAGCGTTCCGCGGTCATCATGGATGTTCGCCTGGGTCGAGATGTGTGTCTCGATGCCGGGCATGGTGCGCTTGACCTCAAAGAACAGGCCCCAGTCCTGGATGATAAAGGCGTCGGCGCCCAGCGTGGAGCAGCGATGGATGAGCTGCAGCGCATCGCTCATCTCGGACTGCTTGATGACGATGTTTACCGTGACATAAACGCGCGAGCCGGCCAGGTGTGCAGCACGGCAGGCCTGCTCAAAGGCCTCGTCGGTAAAGTTCGTTGCCTTGCGGCGGGCGTTGAAGCTGCCCATGCCGCAGTAGATGGCATCGGCGCCGGCAGCGAGTGCGGCGGCAAAGGGCTCCGGGCCTCCGGCGGGGGCCAAGAGCTCGGGCCTGCGGTTGGTGGTTCGACTGGCGGTTGCGGTCATATCCTGCCTTTCAAAATGCTCAGATACTCAAAAGTATAGTGGTGCAGTCGCGGCAGGCGATGCCCGCAGCCTAAGCAGGACAAAGTCTTCAGCAGCCCCTCAGGTAAAAATGATCCCTTTTCCTCCGTCCCTAAGGGATCACGTGATCCGAAGGGGACGGAGGAAAAGGGATCAGTATTCGGGCACGTCGCCGGTCACGCCGTTCATCGGCCCGTACGCGCCGTTGGTCGATAAAATATTATCGCAATCTGATAATTATCTTGCATCGGGCAAAATCATCCCCTACCATCCCAATCAAGCGCGGTGTTCAGACCGAACTGTGCCTCCCGGTGCGAACGCCGCGCTCACGCTCTCTATTTGATTGTAAGGAGAAAAACATGAGCAAGACCGTCGTGTCTTCCGATAACGCACCGGCCGCCATCGGCCCGTATTCCCCCGGCATCCAGACCGGCAACATGGTGTTTCTGTCCGGCCAGCTGGGCATTGACCCTGCAACCGGCAAGATGCCCGAGGGCGTCGAGGCTCAGGCCAAGCAGTCCCTCGCTAACGTCGAGGCCCTGCTGACCGCTACCGGCGCCACGTTTGCCGACGTCGTCAAGACCACGGTCTACCTGGCCGACATCGCCGACTTCGCCGCCGTGAACGAGATCTACGCCTCCAAGTTCGAGGCTCCGTTCCCCGCGCGCAGTGCCTTCCAGGTTGCCGCCCTTCCGGCTGGCGGTCTGGTCGAGATCGAGGTCATCGCCGCCCTCTAAGGCGTTGACAACAACTAAACATGACATGCAAAAAGACCCTGCAGCGCGTGTGAACTGCGTCCCATTTCTTGGACGCCCTTAATAGCGACTAGGCCGCGAGGGCCTGATTCCGGAACTCCTCCGGGGTCAGGCCCTTCAATCTTACCTGCCTCCGCCGCGTGTTCCAG
>CABUUJ010000055.1 GCA_902494715.1 uncultured Collinsella sp. | reverse complement strand
CTGGGCGTGCTCGGCGATTGGGACAACCCCTACCTGACGCTCTATCACCAGCATGACGCCGCCGACATCGAGGTCTTTAAGGCCATGTTCGATAAGGGCATGATCTATCGTGGCCACAAGCCGGTTCATTGGTGCAAGCACTGCCACACCGCGCTGGCCGAGGCCGAGATCGAGTACTCCGACGAGACGAGCCCCTCTATCTTCGTTCGCTTTGAGATGACCTCCAAGCCCGCCGGCCTCGAGAACTTCGACGGCCCGGTTGACTTTATCATCTGGACGACCACGCCGTGGACCATCCCCTCCGACCAGGCTGTTTCCCTTAAGCCCGGCGCCGCCTACGTCGCCGTTGAGCACGATGGTCGTGCCGAGGTCATGCTCGAGGACCTGGCTCCCAAGTGCTGCGAGGAGTTTGGTTGGGAGTACACCCCGGTTATGGTCGACGGTAAGCCCTATGTGGTTCCCGCCGAGACCTTCCACCACATCCACTACAAGCAGCCTATCTTTGACGGTGTTGAGGGCGTGGCGCTGCTGGCCGATTACGTCGGTGTCGATGACGGTACCGGTATCGTCCACAACTCGCCCGGCCACGGCGTCGACGACTACTTTGCCTGCCTCAAGGAGGGCATTACCGACATCTGCATGCCGGTCGATGACGACGGCAAGTTCTACACCGGCGAGGAGTTTGGTACCGGTGGCCCCTTCAGCGGTATGGACACCGATGAGGCCAACCCGCACATCATCGAGTTCCTGCGCGAGCGTGGCACCCTGGTCCTCGAGAAGAAGATCACGCACAGCTATCCGCACTGCTGGCGCTGCAAGCATCCGGTGCTCTTCCGTGCTACCGACCAGTGGTTTGTCTCGATGGACAAGACCGGTTTGCGCGAGCAGGCTGGCAAAGAGGTCCGCGAGAACGTCAAGTGGTATCCGGCCCACGCGGCTAACCGCATTGGCGCCATGGTCGAGCAGCGTCCCGACTGGTGCATCAGCCGTCAGCGCAACTGGGGCGTGCCTATCCCCAGCTACACCTGCGCCGACTGCGGCGAGAAGGTCATGAACGACGCTACTCTCGACGCCGTCATCAAGCTCTTCCACGAGAAGGGCTCCGACGCCTGGTTCACCGACGCTCCCGAGAGCTACCTGGGCGAGGCCTGCGTCTGCCCCAAGTGCGGCGGCCATCACCTCAAGGCCGATAAGGACATCCTCGACGTGTGGTGGGACTCCGGCGTCTCCTGGAAGGCCGTCTGCGAGTATCGCCCCGAGCTGGAGTATCCGGCGGACGTGTATCTCGAGGGCTCCGACCAGCACCGCGGTTGGTTCCAGAGCTCGCTGCTCACCTCGGTGGGCGCCAACGGCCACGCTCCGTATAAGGCGGTCGTCTCGCAGGGCTTCACGCTCGACGGCCAGGGCCGCAAGATGTCCAAGTCGCTCGGTAACGTCATCGACCCCAACAAGGTCTGTGACGAGATGGGTGCCGACATCATCCGTCTGTGGGTTGCATCTGTCGATACCAGCTCCGACGTTTCCATCGACCACGAGATCCTCGCTCGTACGTCCGATGCCTACCGTCGTTTCCGCAACACGCTGCGCTTCCTGCTCTCCGAGCTCGAGGGCCAGTTTGAGCCCGAGACCGACGGCGTCGCCTTTGCCGACCTGTTGCCGCTCGACAAGCTCATGGTTGCCCGTCTGACCCAGGTCCAGGCCGAGGTCGACGACGCTTACTCTTGCTACGAGTTCCCGCGCGCTTACCGTGCGCTCTACGACTTCGTGGTTACCGAGCTCTCCAACGTGTATCTCGACGCCCTGAAGGACCGTCTGTACTGTGAGAAGCCCGGCTCGCTCGAGCGCCGCAGCGCCCAGACCGTGCTGGCCGAGCTCTTCTCGATGCTCATGCGCGACATTCAGCCGATCCTGTCCTACACGGTTGACGAGGCCATGGCCTATGCGCCCGCCGGCTGCGTCGATCACCAGAAGTATGCCGCGCTGCTCGATTGGTACAAGTCGCCCATCACGTTCGACGAGGCCAATGAGTTTGAGGGCGTGCTCGAGGCTTCACTCGAGCTCCGTAGCGCCGTGACCAAGGCCCTTGAGGATGCCCGCTCCGCCGGTACCTTCACCAAGAGCCAGCAGGTCCGCGTCAAGGCGGTCGTTCCCGCCGAGATGTACGCGCTGCTGACCGGTGATAAGGCCGTCGACCTGGCCGAGTTCTACATCGTTTCCGATGTTGAGCTGACTCAGGGCGAGGAACTCTCCGTTGCCATCGAGGCAGCCGAGGGCGAGTGCTGCGACCGTTGCTGGAACTACCGCACCACCGTCGGCGAGTACAACGGCCACGCGCATATTTGCAAGCGCTGCGCCGGTGCTTTGTAGGTTACGGCGTTCGTAGAACGCCGTAACCTACCGACGCTGCAAACGCCCCTAAGCGGCAATCTGACGTTCAATCGTCGGTCGCGTACCAAAGTACGCTTCCCTCCTCTTTCACGTCACCTTGCTCGCTTAGGGACGTTTTCGCTGTTGGTGACGATAGCGCGGCGTTTCCATTGCTGGAGCTAAAGGCTTTCTTTCGCTTTCGCTCTTAGTCGAAAGCTATCAAGCGACATTCCGTTATTCGGAATGTCGCTTTTGTTTTGTGCTGGTTATTTCGCCAGCGTTGGTCAATATGCTGCGTGTTTGGCGTTTGTCACTATAAGATGGTTACTTACGTTAAACGTAATTCGATGTTCTTGAGGGTAGGGGATTGATTTGGGTCGTGCTGGGGGTATGACGCCGCCTTTGCGTTGGCGGTTGGGTGTTGCTGGTGGGGTGGCGCTGGTTGTGCTGCTTCTTGACCAGCTGACCAAGCTTGCGGTTCGTGCCGTGGGCGACGCTTTGCATGTGACCGTCATCCCCGGTGTCATTGACTTTATGTTTGTCCGTAATATCGGTGCTGCCTTTAGCATGGGCGAGGGGCATGGCGTTGCGTTCGCTTTGCTGGCGCTTGCGGTCATTGTCGCCATTGCCGTGTACTTGCTTCGCACGCCCCAGCTTGCTCGCTTGGAGGTTGTGGGCATGGCTATGGTCGTGGGTGGCGCCATTGGCAACGCGATCGATCGCCTGGCTTTTGGCTTTGTGACCGATTTTATTGCCACCACCTTCATCGACTTTCCCGTCTTTAACGTGGCCGATATCGGCATCACCGTAGGCGTTGTGCTTGCCCTCATCGGCTACATGTTCTTGAGCCCTGCGGCCCGCGAAGTCGATGCGACTGCCGAGCTCAATGCCCGTGATGAGGCCCGCGCCAAGCGCAAAGCCAAGCAGCGTGGGGAGCGTGCCCGCAAGATTCGCGAAAGGAATGAGCGTTAATGGCCGACATCCATATTCTTGTTGCCGACGATTGCTCTGGCCAGCGTCTCGACGCCTTTCTGGGTGCCAACGACGGCTGCCCCACGCGCTCTGCCTGCGCGCATCTGATCGAGGGCGGCGCCGTAATCGTGAACGGCGAGACCTGCCTATCAAAAAAATATGCTGTGCGCTCCGGTGACCGCATCTCGGTCGACCTGCCCGAGCCGCATGATCCCACTGATGTGATTCCCGAGGCCATCCCCCTCGATATCCGTTACGAGGACGACTACCTCATCGTGCTCTCCAAGCAGCGCGGCCTGGTGTGCCATCCCGCCCATGGCCACGAGAGCGGCACGCTTGCGAACGCTCTGGTCTACCACTGCGGCATTGACCATCTGGGTACCGTGCAGGGTGAGGACCGCCCCGGCATCGTGCATCGTTTAGATCGCGATACCTCGGGCCTCATGCTTGCGGCAAAAGACGACGACACGCAGCGCGCGCTCCAAAATCTCATTCGCACGCGCACGCTCGATCGTCGCTATATCACGCTCGTTCACGGACATATCGCTATGGATGAGGGCACCATTAACACCGGCATTGCCCGTTCTACGCGTGACCGTGTCAAGATGGCGGTTTCGGACGATCCTTTCGCGCGCCAGGCCATTACGACCTTTAAGGTCCTCGAGCGCTTCGATTCCACGCGTTTTGACGACGGCTATACGCTCGTCGAGTGCCACCTGTTTACGGGCCGCACACATCAGATTCGCGTGCATATGCGCCATATTAACCACGCCTGCGTGGGCGATCCGCTCTACGGCAAGTGCGATGCACGCGCCGATCAGGGTCTGACCAGGCAATTCCTTCATTCCTGGCGTGTTGCATTCGACCATCCCGTGACGGGGGAGCGCATTGAGTGCCGCGACGAGCTACCGTGGGATCTCGCCGCGGTTTTTGACGACCTGGCCCCGCGCTCGCTTGGCCGCACCGCTGCCGGCGACGAAATCGTTCCGCAGCTCGGTCTGCTCGAAGCCTAGCCAGTATTAGGTGGTTTCTTGAACTCGGTAAGCCTGCGGTAAGATATACGGTTGTTTACGTAACGCGTTCTCGGGAGCCTGCATGCTCGCCTTTTTACAAACCAACACACCCATCGTGATCTTCAACCAGATTGTTGTCACGCTGCTCACGGTCTGCTTTCTGTACCAGGTGGTCTTCTTTGTCATTGGCGCTCTTCGTGGCGAGGTCGCGCCTCCCAAGGCCAAAAAACTTCACCGCTATGCCTTCTTCATTGCTGCGCATAACGAGGAAGCCGTAATTGCCAATCTCGTACGCTCCATCAAGGACCAGGACTATCCGTCCGAGCTTATCGAGGTCTTTGTCGTTGCCGACGCCTGCACCGACAACACCGCGCAGCTCGCACGCGAGGCCGGTGCCATTGTTTACGAGCGCAATGACCTGGCCCGAAAGGGCAAGAGCTGGGTCATGGACTTTGGTTTCGATCGCATTCTCAACGAGTATCCCGACACGTTTGAGGGCTACTTTATCTTCGATGCCGATAACGTCATCTCCCGCGATTACGTCTCCAAGATGAACGATGCCTTTGACCAGGGCTTCCATGTGGTCACGAGCTATCGTAACTCCAAGAATTTTGGCAGCTCGTGGATCTCGGCAGCTAATGCTACTTGGTACCTGCGCGAGGCGCGCTTTCTCAATAACGCGCGCAACATCTGCAAGACTTCTTGCGCTGTCTCTGGTTCGGGCTACCTCATCTCCGCCAGCGTTATCGAGGGCATGCACGGTTGGCAGTTCCATACGCTGACCGAGGATATTCAGTTCACCACGTTCTGCGCCATTCACGGCATTCGCATCGGTTATGCGCCTGCGGAGTTCTTTGACGAGCAACCCGTGACGTTTAAGGCGTCCTGGAAGCAGCGTATGCGCTGGACCAAGGGCTTTTACCAGGTGTTCTTTACCTACGGCAAACATCTGGTCAAGTCGACGTTCCGCTATCATCGATTTGCCGCCTACGACATGTTCATGACGATCGCCCCGGGTATGCTGCTATCGCTGATCTCGATGCTCGCTAATGCGACGTTCTTGATTGTGGGTGGCCTTTCGCATGGTTTCTTGGCTACCGAAGTCGAGATGCAGGCGTGCGCCGCTTCGCTCATTATGACCTTCGCCATGATGTATCAGACCTTCTTTATCCTGGCGCTGCTCACGACTATCTTTGAGTACAAGCACATTCACTGCGCGCAAAAGTGGCGTCTGGTGACTAACCTGTTTACCTTCCCGATCTTTATGTTCAGCTATATCCCCATCACGGTGGCCGCGTTGTTCCTGAAGGTCGACTGGGTGCCGACGCAGCACGCCGTCAACGTTACCCTTGACGAGGTCATGCAAGGCGCCAAATAACCACCACCAAAACCACCGCAAAGGGGACAGGCACCTTTGTGGTGGTTTTTGCTTTTGCGATGCAGCTCGAGGAGGCGTCCGATGGTCTATATCCCGTTTTGGATTTGCATCTTTGCCGGCATGGCAATTGATGCCCGAGAGCGACGGTTTCCCAATGGGCTTGCCGGCGCATGTGCCGTGGCGGCGTTGGCGGGTGTTTGGCTCGACCTCGGTTTGAACACAGCGCTTGACCACGCGGGTCTTGCCGTCATTGTGTATCTTGCTCTCGTGCTGACTGAGTCCCTCTGGCGTCGTCTTCGCCAAATCCCGGGCATCGGCATGGGGGATGCCAAGGCGCTCTTCGCGCTTTGCACGCTCGACCCTATGGGTGGCATCGTGGCATTTGCCGTCGCACTCCTGGCCCTGGCCCTCTCCTGTCTCTTCACAAAATCGCGCTCCCTGCCATTGCTCCCGTTTTTAGTGCCGATTTTTGCCATAATCGAGGTCGTGGGCTGCACTTTGTAACCGATTGCGCATCCTTCTTAAGGAGCATGCCATGGCAACTATTCAAGAAACGGCCGTCATTAAGGCGCGCATGGACCGTATTCCCTCGGCGTTGTCGCCCGAACTTGTCAAGCGCATTGCCACCGATCGTGCTTCGGGCTATGTTAACCCGTATCGTTGCAACGACGATCAGGTCATTCGTCGTATTGATCGCGCCGCCGACAAAGGCACGCTTATGCGTCCGGCATTTATGCGCGATACCGAAAAGATTCTTCATCTTCCTGCGTACACGCGTTATGCAGGCAAAACGCAGGTCTTTAGCTTCCGTAGCAATGATGATCTGTCGCGCCGCGGTTTGCACGTGCAGCTTGTCTCGCGCATTGCGCGCGATATCGGTCGCGCCCTGGGGCTCAACTGCGATCTGATCGAGGCGATTGGCCTGGGCCACGACTTGGGACACACGCCCTTTGGCCATGCCGGTGAGCGATTCCTCAATGATATTTACCACGAGCGCACGGGTCGTTACTTTTTCCATAACGTGCAGTCGGTCCGTGTGCTCGATGCGCTGTACGGCCGTAACGTGTCGCTTCAGACGCTCGATGGCGTGCTATGCCACAACGGCGAATATGAGCAGCGTGTGTTTGAGCTCTCGGACATGGGCTCCTTTGACCAGTTCGATCAGACGGTTGAGGACTGTATCGCCACGGGCTATAGCGCGATTGAGCACCTGCGTCCCATGACGCTCGAGGGCTGCGTGGTTCGCATCTCGGATATCCTTGCCTACGTTGGGCGCGATCGCCAAGACGCCATTGCGGCGGGCCTGCTGTCACCCGACGCCTTTGATGATGGCCGGGGCGGTGCCTACAACAGTTGGATCCTCACGCATGCCTCCATCGATATCGTTGAGCACAGCTATGGCAAGCCGCGCATCGAGATGAGCGAGGACCTGTTTGAGGAAATCCGCCGAGCCAAGCGCGAGAACTACGAGAAGATCTATAGCAAGGGCGGTATCGAAGGCGATTCCGAGGCGGAGCTGCGCGAGGCGTTCGTAAAGCTCTACGACCGTTGTCTGCGGGATCTAAACAGTGGCGACGAGTCCTCTTACATCTTTAAGCACCATGTTTCGCGCATAGAGCAGCAGCTTTCCTACTACGATCGCACCTATACCTGGCAGAACGACAAGGATCAAGCCGTAGTGGATTATATCGCGAGCATGACGGACGGTTATTTCTGCGAGCTGACGAGCAAGCTGTTCCCTGGTCTGGAGTTTCCGCACCGTACCTATATTAACGAACGGTAGTTCGTATTAATTCGGTATACTGTTAGTGGAAAACGTTTTTGATTGATGCACGGGATGGCTATGGACGACCTTTTTTCTGCCTCGACGCGCGAGCGTTCCTTTAAAAATGCGCCGCTCGCGGTGCGCATGCGACCCAATTCGCTCGACGAGTACGTGGGCCAGCAAAAGGCCGTCGGTAAGGGTTCATGGCTGCGTGCCGCGATCGAGCACGACGTGCTTTCGAGCGTGATTCTGTACGGGCCTGCCGGTACGGGCAAGACGACGCTGGCCCACATTATCGCCAACCATACCAAGAGCGAGTTTGTCGAGGTCAGCGCCGTCACGGGTACCGTGAAGGACCTGCGTCGCGTGATTGATGAGGCCAAGACGCGCCTGAATACGTACGACCGCCGCACCATTCTATTCATCGATGAGATTCACCGCTTCTCTAAGTCGCAGCAGGATGCCCTGCTGCATGCAGTTGAGAACCGTACCGTCATTATGATTGGCGCTACGACGGAGAACCCGTACTTCGAGGTCAACTCGGCACTGCTCTCACGTGGTCGCGTCGTGGAGCTTGAGCATCTGAAGGATGAGGATATCGCCACGCTTATTGAACGTGCGCTTGAGGCGCCGCAGGGCTTGAACGGTAAGTTCTCGGCCGGTGAGGATACGGTCAAGACCATCTGCACGCTGGCAGCGGGTGACGCTCGCTCGGCGCTCACGACGCTCGAGCTTGCGAGCGAGATTGCCGTCACGCGTCCCGATACCGAGGGAACGCCAGCGCCCGCGGCGGGGGAGCGCTACCCCATCACCGTGGATGACGTAAAGATCGCCAACCCGCGTCGCGGCTTTACGTATGACAAAAACGGCGACATGCACTACGACATCATCAGTGCGTTCATCAAGTCCATGCGCGGTAGCGACCCCGATGCCACGATCTATTGGCTCGCGCGCATGATCGATGCTGGGGAGGATCCTAAGTTTATCGCTCGCCGCATTATGATTCACGCTTCTGAGGATGTTGGCAACGCCGACCCGCAGGCGCTTTTGGTGGCGCATGCCGCGTTTAAGTCTGCCGAGGTCATTGGCTATCCCGAGTGCCGCATTAACCTGGCTCAGGCTGCACTCTATGTGTGCTTGGCGCCAAAATCCAACGCGTGTGAGGCTTCGATCGATGCGGCGCTGGCCGATATACATTCTAGTGGGCTTCGCGAGGTGCCGAGTTATCTGCGCGATCGCCATCGCCCGGGCAGCGATGAATACGGTGTGTATAAATACCCGCACGATTATCCTGAAGGCTGGGTCGATCAGCGCTATTTGCCCGAGGGGCTGGAGCGCGGTGCGTTCTGGCAGCCTGCCGGGCGCGGCTGGGAAGAGTGGCGCGTAGAGCAAAGCGAACGCGACCGCAGCGGGAATGCACCGAAGTAGCTGCTGATAATTTTGTTCCACGTTGCTGCTCTTGGCATGTTCGGTCCCCTTTGGGGTACCATGAAAAGCGTCTGTATTTCGATTCCTTTGGGAGGCTTGTATGAGTCCCATTCAAATCGCCTTGCTGCTGCTCGCCGTTGCCGGCGTGTGGGCTATCGTTGAGCTTGCGCTTACCCTGCGCAAAACCCGCACCGTTGTCGATTCGCTCGATAAGACCGTGAACGACCTCAACAACACCATCGCCGAGGCTCAGCCTGTGGTGGCAAAGCTCGATGGCGCCGTTGACGAGCTTACGCCGGCGCTTGCCCAGATGGAGCCGCTGCTTAAGTCGAGCAAGACGGCAGTTGATGCCCTTACCTCCAATCTCGTAGAGGTCGAAGCCGTGGTTCGTGACATTTCTGAGGTTACGGGCAGCATGGCCGAGGCCAGCAATGCTGTGTCGAGCGTGACCGACTCTGCCGCCGGTGCTGTGCAGAAGCTCTTCAATAAGGTGAAGGCTCCTGCAGCTGACACCGAGCGCAAGCTCGCCGCTGCTGCTGCGGAGGCAGAGCGGCCTACCGAGCGCGTCCTAATTGACGAGGACGAGGCCGCCGTGGGCGACGATGATGGCCAGAAGTCTGTAGCCAAGCCGGCTCAGTATTACACGTATACGCCCGCCGAGACCTCTGAGGAGTCCTGCGATGAGTAGCGAAGCAACCTGCCCCATCACGCTGACCGTTGCTGGCGACCCGCGTCTCGCTCGCCTTGTGCGCATGACTGCCGCCAACGTTGGTGCCCTGTGCTCTATGTCTGTCGATCGCATCGAGGACATCCGCATGGCTGCCGAGGAAGCCTTTATCTTTGGTTGCACGGCTGTTGATTCCGACGACATCTCAATCAAATTCGATGTCGATGAATCTCACGTTGGCATGACCTTTACCTTTGGCGATCAGGCCACTGTCGACGAGGATGACCAGGCTGCTGTTTATGCCGAGCTTATTTTGGCGAGCGTGTGCGACTCCTACGAAAAGACTGCGGCGCCCCTGACGCTTTCCCTCGACCTCAAGGCGGATATCTAATATGACCGAACGTTCCCGGAGCGGTAAGACCGCTTGGGACAAGGAGAAAACCCGCGAGCTGTTTCGTCGTTACAAGGAGACCGGTGATCCGGACGCCCGCGAGCAGCTCGTCATGTCCCATATGAATCTGGTAAGGTTTCTTGCCAACAAATTTAAGAATCGCGGCGAGCCGCTCGACGATCTCATGCAGGTCGGCTATTTGGGTTTGCTCAAGGCTATCGACCGCTTTGACCCTGAGCGCGGGCTCGAGTTCACGACGTTTGCAACACCCACTATCCTGGGCGAGATCAAACGCCATTTCCGCGACAAGGGCTGGAGCGTGCGCGTACCGCGTCGTCTGCAGGAGCTCTCGGCCAAGGTCAACCAGGCTACTGACAAACTTACCAACGAGCTGCAGCGTTCGCCCAAGGTTGAGGAGATCGCTGAGTATCTAGATGTGACTGTCGATGAGGTCCTCGAGGCTATGGAATCGTCTTCGGCCTATACCTCGGTGCCCATCGAGGCTCCTGGTGCGTCCGATTCCGACGATGCGCCCTCGATTCTCGACCGTTACGCCGACGATGACAACGAGCTCGACTTTACCGATGACCGCCTGGTGATCGAGGAAGCCATCCGCGATTTTTCGCCGCGCGAGCGCGAGGTTATCGAGCTGCGCTTCGTGAAGGGCATGACCCAGATCGAGATCGCCAAGAAGCTGGGTATTTCTCAGGTGCAGGTTTCGCGTCTGCTGCGCCGCACGCTTAAGAAGATTCAGGACAAGATCGACCCCGACGGAGTGATGATTCGTTCATGAGTGAGCACCCTCAACAAACCGATCGCGTGCTACGCGACACCCGCATTCTGACGCTGCGCATTTGGGCTGTTGTCGGCTGCATTGTTATTGCTGCTGTCATCTTTAACCTTATGGGCATCCTGGCACCGGTTATTGAGTTTCTTGCCGTCGGCTCCATCATTGCTTTTGTGATGTCCCCGATCACCAACTGGCTCGAGCACCATGGCGTGAATCGCGGCATCGGTTCGCTTATCGCGCTTATTGTTGTTGTTGCCGTGCTCGTCGGTGTCGTTTGCATCTTGTCGCCGATTCTCTTTGGTCAGATCATGGAAGTCCTGAGCCGCCTGCCCGAGCAGCTTCGTGTTGCGGGTGGCGACCTCAACGAGATGATTTCGCATGCCAAGACGCTCAACAACACGCCGCTCAAGGAGTATTTGGACGATAATCTTTCGTCGCTGGTTGCCGTGGCATCGAAGTATGTGTCTCAGATCGCTGCCGAGCTCGGTCGCGGTGTATTCCCGCTCATTACCAATACGGCGTCGCAACTGTTCGTTATCTTCCTGGGCCTGGTGCTTGCCTACTGGATGGCCTGCGACTACCCTCGCATGCACCACGAGATTTGCACCATCATCGGTCAGGAGAAGGAGACCTCGTACCGCTTTATGGTCGCCATCCTTTCTCGCTCTGTCGGCGGCTGCATGCGCGGTATGGTCGTGACGTCCATCTGCGGTGGTTTCCTCGCCTTTATCGGTTTTATGATCATCGGCCATCCGTATGCGGCGCTCATGGCTATCTTTACCGGCATCATGCATTTGGTTCCGGTCGTCGGTCCCTGGGTGAGCGCAGCAATCGCCACAGTGCTCGGTTTCATGTTCAGCCCTATGTTGGCGTTATGGACGCTCATCGTGACGATGGTCGCGCAAAACGTCACCGATAACGTGATTTCGCCTAAGGTCATGCAGAGCTCGGTGCAGGTGCATCCCATCATGAGCCTCACGGCGCTCGTTATTGGCTCGGCACTCATGGGCCCCATCGGCATGATTATTGCCATCCCGCTTTGTGCGGCCCTCAAGGGTATCTTCGTGTACTACTTTGAGAATGAGACCGGCCGCCAGCTTGTGGCCTATGACGGCGCCGTGTTTAAGGGCACACCGTACCGCGATGCCGATGGCAACCCGGTCGCCGCCTATGACGCGCTCGGCGACGACACCTTCATCTACGAGTCCGAGCTCATCGGCAATGAGACTGCGCCCGAGGCCAAGGCCATGCCAAAGCCTGAGCTCGATAATCCCTGGATTAAGCTCTCGGGCCTGCAGCCCGATGCGACCGGTTTCTTCAAGAACCCCTTCGCCAAGGACGATGACTCCAACTCGGACGACGATACCAAAACCGGCATCGACGGCTCCATGGACGATTCTGATTCTAAATAGGCCCCATTAACGTTTCTTGAAGTTGTAAATGACAAGAAACGCGAGCAAAGCGATTGATAAGGGGCCGGCAACATAGAAAAAGAGAACGTCAATTGCGCGTAAAGTGTAATAAGCCTTATCGCCGGACATTACTGCATACAATACGTAGCCAAATGCTGGTTGGTTTGCGTACCAGCAGGAGAAAGCCAAAAGCGTTAAAAGTGCCGCTAACAGAAGTGCATTGAGGAAAAATCGTTTGCTTTTCATTGATCGCTCCTTCCGGGTGACTCTTATATGTAATTCTACAGCAGTCCTTTTTCAAAGGATCGCACAGTACTGAATAACGTGCACTTTCGCTGGAGGGTCGCTGTTTGGCGGCCCTCTTTTTTGCATGGGCGCGGCGGGATGGTAATATCGTTACGTTTGAACTGTTTCGATGTGAAACCGAGGAGATTCCCTCTATGAGTGCTGACTACCCGTCAATGACTACGGCCGAGATTCGCTCAAAGTTCCTCAACTTCTTTGAGGAGCGCGGTCTTAAGCTCTATCCTTCTTCGTCCCTCGTTCCCGACGATCCTTCGCTGCTGCTTGCCAACGCCGGCATGAACCAGTTTAAGGAGTACTATCAGGGCAAGAAGACCATGAAGGAGATCGGCGCGATCTCCTGCCAGAAGTGTGTCCGCACCAACGACATCGATTGCATCGGCGAGGACGGCCGTCACCTGTCGTTCTTCGAGATGCTCGGCGATTTCTCTTTTGGCGGCGTCTCCAAGGAGCAGGCTTGCGCCTGGGCCTTTGAGCTCATCACCAAGGAGTTCAAGCTGCCGCTCGACCGCCTGTACTTCACCGTCTTTACCGAGGACGACGAGACCCACGACGTGTGGCGTTCTCTGGGCGTTGCCGAGGACCACATCTCCCGCCTGGGCGAGGACGACAACTTCTGGGCTGCTGGCCCCACCGGCCCCTGCGGTCCGTGCTCCGAGATCTACTTTGACATGGGCGAGGAGGTCGGTTGCGGCAGCCCCGACTGCAAGCCCGGCTGCGACTGCGACCGCTTCCTTGAGTTCTGGAACCTCGTTTTTACCCAGTACGACCGCCAGGAGGACGGCTCCATGCCGGAGCTGCCGCACCGCAACCTCGATACGGGCATGGGCCTGGAGCGCATGGCCGCCATCATGCAGCACAAGACCGCCAATTACGACGGCGACTTGATGCAGCATCTCATCAAGCTGGGCGAGGAGATCAGCGGCAAGACCTATGACGCCGACGATTACTCCGGCGCCAGCCGCTCCCTGCGCATCATCGCCGACCACTCCCGTGCTGTCGACTTTATGATCTCGGACGGCATCCTTCCCGGCAACGAGGGTCGCGAGTACGTCCTTCGCCGTCTGCTCCGCCGTGCCGTGTTCCACGGTCGCCTGCTGGGTATCGAGGGCGCCTTCCTGACCAAGTTCATCGACGAGGTCAACGCTCAGATGGGCGAGGCCTATCCTGAGCTGCTCAAGAACGTCGCGCTCGTCAAGGGTATCGTCGCCTCCGAGGAGGAGCGCTTCTCCACGACGCTCGACAACGGTCGCGTCTACCTGGATGAGGCCCTGGCAGCGCTTGCCGAGGGTGCTGTGCTTCCGGGCGATGTTGCCTTTAAGCTGCACGACACCTTTGGTTTCCCCATCGACCTGACCGTCGAGATCGCCGGCACCGCTGGCCACGACGTCGACATGGACGGCTTTACCGCCTGCATGGAGGACCAGAAGGCCCGCGCCCGCGCTAACGCCAAGGGCGATGCCTGGGGCAGCTTTAACGATGTGTGGGTCGAGCTTTCCGACAAGGTCGCTGCGACCGAGTTCGATGGCTATGACAACTACGTCATCGAGGGCGCCAAGGTTGTCGCCATCGTGCGCAACGGCGAGTCTGTCGATTCCGCTGCAGCCGGCGAGGACGTCGAGGTCGTGCTCGACCGCACCCCGTTCTACGCCGAGATGGGCGGCCAGCAGGGCGACGCCGGCAAGCTTTCCGCTGAGGGCGTTGCACTGACCGTTTCCGATACCAAGAACCACAATGG
>CABUUJ010000054.1 GCA_902494715.1 uncultured Collinsella sp. | reverse complement strand
CCTCCCAAACCCGTGCGCGAGCGCGGCAGCCGCAACCGCCGCCGCGGTGCTAAAAAGCCCGAGGGCAACGGCCGCGGCCCCGTGATGCTCGTCATCACTCCTACGCGCGAGCTTGCCCAGCAAATCGACGAGGTCGCGAGCAAGATCGCCGACGTCACCGGCCATGTCGCCGTGACCGTCGTGGGCGGCGTGAGCTACAAGCCGCAAACCGCGGCACTCAAGTACGGCTGCGACATCCTGGTCGCCACGCCGGGCCGTCTGGTCGATCTGATCGAGCAGGGCGCCTGCCACCTGGACGAGGTTAAGGTGCTGGTGCTGGACGAGGCCGATCGCATGCTCGACATGGGCTTTTTGCCCGCCGTCCGCCGCATTGTGCGCGAGACGCCGGCCGAGCGCCAGACGCTGCTGTTCTCGGCGACCCTCGACGAGGAGGCCGTGGGCGAGATCACCGACCTGGTGAGCGACCCGGCCCGCGTGGAGATTGCGCCCGCCACGTCGACTGCCGACACCGTCGACCAGTTTGTGTTCCCGGTGTCCATCGAGGCCAAGAACAACCTGCTGCCCGAGTTCCTCAAAAAGGAAGGCCCGGAGCGCACGATCGTCTTTATGCGCACCAAACACCGTGCCGACAGCTGCTGCCGTCGTCTGGAGCGCAAGGGCATCAAGGCCGCCGCAATCCACGGCAACCGCAGCCAGGCCCAGCGCGAGCGTGCCCTTTCGGCCTTCCGCGACGGCACCGTCGACGTGCTGGTGGCGACCGACGTGCTCGCCCGCGGCATCGACATCAGCGACGTGCGCTACGTCGTGAACTTTGACGTGCCGGCTGAGCCGACCGACTACATCCACCGTATTGGCCGTACGGGCCGCGCCGGCGAGCTGGGCTGGGCCATCACGTTTGTGACCGAGCAGGACGTGGATGAGTTCTACGAGATCGAGAAGCTCATGGACAAGACCGCCGACATCTACGAGGCCGGCGACCTGCATGTGGGTCCCAACCCGCCTGCGGTTGACCCCGAGCGCGACCCTGCGACCTTTAAGGTGAAGAAGAAGACCAAGCGTGGCAAGTCCAAGAGCAAGAAGAAGCTTGAGCAGGCACGTCGCGACGGCAAGCGCAACGGCGATGACTACGGCGATGTGGCCGGTCGTTCCAACCGCGGCCGCGGCGAGCGTCGCGGCGACGGCGAGCGTCCGAGCCGTCCCAAGCGCGGCGGCAAGACCCGCGTGCGCGAGGGCGTTCAGGCTCGCGTGGACGAGGCCGTGGAGAGCGTGGCCCGCGAGGTGGCTGCCGAGGAGCGCGGCGGTGCCGGTGCCGTCGAGCAGGCCCCGCGCGGCAACCGTGCCGAGCGCCGTGCCAAGCAGTTCCAGGGCGAGGCGCATCGCCGTCGTCGCGAGGACGAGGACCGCGGTGGTCGTCGCCGTGTTGAGCGCGAGGACGAGGGCCGTGGCTCGCGCGGCGGCAAGCGTGGCTCGGGCGATCGTCGTCGTTCCGGTCGCAATGACGAGCGCGGTGGCCGTGACGAGCGTCGTGGCGGCGAGGGTCGCGGTTCGCGTGACGAGCGTGGTACCCGCGGCGGCAAGCGCTTTGACGAGCGCGGAGGCCGCGAGGGCGGCCGCGGCGCTGAGCGTCGTGAAGGCGCCCGCGGCAACGGTGGCCGCGGCAGCGCTGGTCGCTCGGGTGAGTCGCGCGATCGTCGCGACCCGCGTGCCAGCCGCGATCGTCGCGATGACTGGCGCAACTACGATGACACCCGCGAGGAGCGCCGTGGCGGCTATCGCGGTGGGCGTGGCGGCAACCAGGCTGGCTCCCGTGGCGGTCGTGCCGGCGGTCGCGATAACCGTGGCAGCTATGGTAACAATCGTGGCGGCAAGCGCGGCGGCAGCTCCCGTCGTCCCGGCGACGGCGGCGGCAAGCGCAAGTAACATACGCGTCGCGCGGTAAGGCGAGATGAATTTGGGCCCCGAGCAGACTATGCTCGGAGCCCTTTTTGGTGCAAGGGGGACAGGTTAATCTGCACCAACGTCTTGAAGTTGCGGTGGAATACGGACTGTTTTGACCTTTTGAGCGGCTTTTCAGTCCCTATTTCACCGCAACTCATGATTGGTGCAAAGTAACCTGACCCCAATGCACCAGAGCGAGGAGTGTCCCTGGGTGCCGGCAGAAAAGGAACGTCCCTAAGTGCCGCATAAATACCGTTTATCGGAGAAAAAATACCGTTCGCCGGTCATAATGATTGTTCCGGCTTTGGGCTTGTCTACAATAACCTCAGTGAAAAGAAATGCGGAAGGTTACCGAGTCCCTTGGACGTGGGCCTAACCAAAGTCTTTGATCGCGTGCGTCTCAAGGGGCGCATTCGATTGATTTTGGTTGGGCTATATTTATGAAGGGACATGCCACCATGGGTTTCTTTTCTCGCCTGATGGGCGGTTCGGATGAGCAGACGACTGCGGCTTCCGAGTTCGAAATCCTCGCTCCCGTTTCCGGCGAGCTTGTTCATCTGGAAAATACCAATGACCCTGCTTTTAGCAGCCGTGCCGTGGGCGATGGCGTTGCCGTGGTTCCCCAAGAGGGAACGGTGTGCGCTCCTGTTTCCGGCACCGTCGCGGCGCTGTTTCCGACTGAGCACGCGCTGGGCATCATGTCCGACGACAGCTCTGCTCAGGTGATGCTGCATATCGGAATCGATACTGTTAAGCTTGAGGGCAAGGGCTTCCACGCGCTTGTTGCCCAGGGTGACCATGTCGACGCGGGCCAGCCCCTCGTCGAGGTCGATTTCGACGCGGTCCGCGCCGCCGGCTTCGATCCCACGGTCTTCGTTATCGTGTGCGAGCGCTCGGAGAACTCGACTCTTCGTGAGCATGCTTCCGGCCCTGTTGCTGCTAAAGAGCCTGTCATCTGGCTTTCCGAGTAAATTTTTGTGGTGGGTACCGTGGTTATCAAGCGAGTTTTTAACAACAACGTCGCAATGGTCACTTCGGACGATGGCTCCGAGCTCATCGTCATCGGTCGAGGCCTCTGCTTTGGCCGTCATGCCGGCGATGCCATCGACGAGGCGTCGATCGAAAAGACCTACGCGTTGCAGGAGGGAACTTCTCAGGACTCGCGTACGATTGACCGCTTGGCACATCTTTTGGAGTCCATCCCCACCGTCAACCTCGTGATTGCCGAGGACATTGTTCAGATGCTCCGTCGAGAGCTCAATGTTGATATCAACGACAAGATTCTCATTGCTCTCGCAGACCATATCAGCCTTGCTTTGGAGCGCGAGCGCAAGGGCGTCTCCTGTGAGAATCCGTTGCTGCTCGAGATCCAGCAGTTCTATCGCAAGGAGTATGCACTTGCGGGCCGTGCGCTGCAGATTATCAAGGAGTATATGGGCATCCAGATGAGCGAAGAAGAGCAGGGTTTCATTACCTTGCATATCGTCAACGCCACCATGCCGCAACGCTCCGACCGTTTGATTGTTTCGGTCCAGCTTGTTCGCGACGTGCTCGCGATTGTTTCCGAGCGCTATGCTACGACCCTCGATGACACCTCGTTGCCCTATGAGCGTTTCGTCCGCCACCTGCAGTTTTTCGCACAGCGGGCGCTTGACCCCACGGCCGGGCAAATCAATGGCGACGCGCTGTTCCGAATCGATGAAACGGCGTATCCGTGCGCATTCTCGTGCGCGGACGCCATAGCCGCCCACTTGTCGTCTACCTATAACGTTGTCGTTACCGATGCCGAGAAGAGCTATCTCGCATATCACATTGTTAACCTGCTTGGAGAACCTGGTCTCTAGGCATAACGTGCCCACACATCGATTGATATAAGACAAGGCTCACGGTCTTGTCCAGGGCACATCTGTCTTAATTTGCGGAAAAGGAAGGGGAGTACCGCTATGACCGCAAAAAAGAAGTTCAATTTCAAAGCGCCGTTGGAGGTGTTCGCGAAGTCGATCGTCCAGCCGATGATGTATCTCTCGGTTGCCGGCATCCTGCTCATTGTGGGCATCATTCTGACCAACAAGACCATTTGCGCTTTGGTCCCCGTACTGGGCTCCGGTCCGTTCCAGCTTGTGGGCGCCGTTGTCTACCAGTCGCTGATGTTTATCATCAACAACCTCTCGATTCTGTTCTGCGTGGGCATTGCCGGCGCCATGGCAAAGAAGAACAAGGGCCATGCTTCGCTGATCGCCCTGATGTCGTTCTTCCTGTTCCTGCAGGCTAACAACATCGTGCTCAACGCCACCGGCTCTCTTGCCGATGCGAGCGGCATGCTCGGCCTTACCGGAACCGGCCAGGCCACCGTTATGGGCATCCAGGTGCTCGATACCGGCGTGTTCGGCGGCATCATTCTCGGTTGCATCACCGGCGCCGTGTTCAACAAGTACTCGAACAAGCAGTTCCCCATTGCCCTTTCGATGTTCTCGGGCGTTCGCTTTCCGTTCCTGATCATGATCATCATCTCCTGGATCATGGGCGCTGGCTTCTGCATCGTTTGGCCTCCGGTTCAGGGTGCCATCTCCTCCGTTGCCGGCATCATTAAGGAGTCGGGCAACATCGGTCTGTTTATCTACGGCATGCTCAACAAGCTGCTCGTTCCTACCGGTCTGCACCACCTCATCTACACCCCGTTCCAGTTCTCCGATGTGGGTGGCACCCTTACGCTGGGTGGTCAGGTTATCGCCGGCGCCTATCCCATCCGTGTTGCCGAGATGGCAATGACGGGTCAGCCCTTCTCCGATAGCACCTACTTCAACAGCTACACCTTCAACAATCTGTGGCCCTACATCGGCATCGGCCTCGCCTTTATCGTCACCGCCTACAAGGGGAACAAGGATAAGACCAAGGCCGTTATCATCCCGCTGATCATCACCGCCGTGCTCTCCTGCGTGACCGAGCCCATGGACTTCCTCTTTGTCTTTGCCGCTCCCGTGCTCTTTGTCGTTCACTCGGTTCTTTCCGGCATCTTCCTGGTCCTGCTCAAGGTCCTCTCCGTGCCCGCTTCGACTGCAGGCGGCATCATCAACATCGTGGTCTCCAACCTGGTCCTGGGCGTCGATAAGACCAACTGGCCGGTTATGCTGGTGCTTGGAGTCGTCAACGCCGCGCTGTACTTCTTCCTCTTCACCTTCCTTATCAAGAAGCTCAACCTCCACACGCCTGGCCGCGAGGAGGAGTCCGAGCTCGCCGAGTCCGTTGCCGAGGGCGAGGCCGCCGCGTCTGTCGCAGTGAAGCAGGGCGCCGTTGCCGCGGCTCCCGCAGAGGGCGTCGATGCAGGTATTGCCGACCTGGTCGCAGGTCTTGGCGGCAAGGACAACATCGAGGAGCTCGAGAACTGCTTTACGCGTCTCCGCGTGAACGTTAAGAACCCGGACCTCATCAATGAGGACCTCATCAACCACGTGCCCAACAGCGGCATCAACCGCAACGGCAATAATATCCAGATCATCTTTGGCATGAAGGTCGCCGAGATGCGCGACAAGGTCGAAAACGCAATTGAGAAGGAGCAGTAAACAATGATCATTACTCTGTGTGGTGGCGGATCCACCTTTACCCCCGGCATCGTCAAGTCCATCGCCCTGCGCAAGGACGAGCTCGACGTTGACGAGATTCGTCTGTACGACATCAACGAGGAGCGCCAGCGCAAGGTCGGCGTGCTCGTGGACTGGATTTTGCACGAGGACCTCGGCCTGGACATCAAGCTCACGGTGACCACCGACAAAAAGACGGCTTTTACCGACGCGAGCTTCGTGTTTGCCCAGATGCGCGTGGGCGGCTACGCCATGCGCGAGCAGGACGAGAAGATTCCGCTGCGTCACGGCTGCGTGGGCCAGGAGACTTGCGGTTGCGGCGGCCTTGCCTACGGCATGCGCACCATCTTCCCCATGGTCGAGCTGATCGATGACGTTGAGAAGTACGCCAAGAAGGATTACTGGATTCTCAACTACTCCAACCCTGCTGCCATCGTCTCCGAGGGCTGCCGTGTGCTGCGTCCCAACGCTCGTATCATCAACATCTGCGACATGCCGATTGCGATCATCGACGTGGTTTGCGCCGCACTCGATATCGACAAGAAGGATGTCGAGTACGATTACTTTGGCCTCAACCACTTTGGTTGGTTCACCTCGATCCGCCACAAGGGCGAGGAGGTGCTCCCGCAGCTGCGCGAGTACATCAAGGAGCATGAGATTCTGCTGCCCGACTCCTACCTCAAGGGCATGGGCTCGCTCATGGCAAAGAAGCCCGAGGAGACCGCCGACGAGCACCCCGAGCAGAACCGCCACACCAAGGGCAGCTGGTACTACGTCTGGAAGGGCGAGTACGAGATCATGGAGTGCTTCCCGGAGTACCTGCCAAACACGTATCTGAACTACTACCTGCAGCAGAAGGAATTCGTCGAGCACTCAAACCCCGAGCGCACCCGTGCGAACGAGGTTGAGGAGACGCGCGAGAAGAACCTCTTCGACGGCATCGACCACTACGAGAAGACGGGCGAGATCGACGAGAGCACGTTCTATGCGGGCAGCCACGGCGACTGGATCGCCGATCTGGCCATCGCTCTGAAGAACGACACCAAGCAGCGCTTCCTGGTCATTTGCGAGAACAAGGGCGCCATCCCCAACATGCCCTACGACGCTATGGTCGAGCTGCCTGCCTACATTGGCAAGAACGGCCCCGAGGTCATCAGCCGCGACAACATTCCGCTGTTCCAGCAGGGTCTCATGATGCAGCAGCTGAACTCCGAGAAGCTCGTGGTCGAGGCTACGATCGAGGGTTCGTACGAGAAGGCGCTCAAGGCCTTTACGCTCAACAAGACCGTGCCGTCGATGAAGGTCGCCAAGGAGGTTCTCGACGACATGATCGAGGCCAACAAGGGTTACTGGCCCGAGCTTAAGTAAAAGCAACAGGGTCGCTGACCGCATACCTGGAGCAATGCCCCGTCCACGTGATTGCGTGGGCGGGGCATTGCCGTTTGGTGCAAAGTAACCTGGCCCCTTTGCACCAAAAATAATCCGTTTCCTCCGTCTCCATGGGGCCGGGTGTGGTATTCTATCTGCGGGGTAATACTTAGGAATACCAAGTAATACCAACGCCGCAGAAACAAACTCCGGATGCGGGCCAATCGGGTTGCCTTCACAGCCCGTCGCCCAGCCGCGTGGCCCGCATCTATCCGCACTACCGTCGTTTCAAAAAGGAAGCGCCATGGCAGAACACATGACCCCCGTAGTCGCGAAGGTCTTGCCCGAGGAAAAGGCAGCCTTCGCGGCGGCAACCCAACTCGTGGGCACCACGCCGTCCAACGCCATCCGCATGTTTATCGCCGCGTTCAATCGCTGCGGCACCTTCCCGTTCGACATCTCGCCGAACGGGGCTTTTGGCACTGCGCCCGATTCTCATCAACAATGACTGTCCCAAACTGCCGGCACTTGGGGACGTTCCTTTTCTGCCGGCAGTTAAGGAACGTCCCTAAGTGTCGGGTTTTGAGGAGGTTGGCATGCTCAATGCGATGATTTGGGCGCTTGCCTGTTTTGGCGTTGTCGCGGCAGATATTGCCCTGAGCGTGGTTTTGTTTTCCGCTCTGGGTGTCGCGTCGGTGTTCATGGGTTTTTCGATTGACGACCTCGATATTCAATTGCTTCAGGCTGCCGCGCAGATGGCGTCGTTTTTGATGGCACTGCTGTGGTGGCGTTATCTGTGGCCGCGCTCGTTTATGGCGCGCTGGCAGGGCGAGCGCTCGCTTGGCGGGGGAGCAGGCAAAGCGTGGAGGCGCATCGCCTGCGTTATCGTGATCGGCCTTGCCCTGCAGGTGGTCGTTGGCTACGTGACCGACGCTGTGCTGTCGCTGTTGCCCGAGGCGGCGGCCGATTACAGCGAACTTGTCGAGGAGACGGGCATGGGCGACACGAGCTATCTGGCCGTCCTGACCACGGTGCTCGGCGCTCCGTTTTGCGAGGAGCTGCTGGTGCGCGGTATCATTTTTGAGTTTTCGCTCCGAGCATTTAACCCGCAGTGCCGTCCGCTCTGGAAGCGCCGGCGTCGCGCGCGGGCGCAAGGCGTCGCCATGGTGCCCTGGGCGGCACCGGACAAGCGAGGCATCGCCGCGGCGATTGTGCTGCAGGCGGCCATCTTTGGCTTTATGCATATGAACTGGGTGCAGGGCTGCTACGCCGGCGCCGCCGGTCTGGTCTTTGGCTGGGTGCTCGTGACCACCGGAAAGCTCCGCTACACGATCCTGCTGCATTTTGCCTTTAACGCCGGGTCGTATCTCATGACGTTGCTGTGGTTTGTGAACACGCCGTTCGACGTGGCAATTACGGTCGCTATCGCCGGCTTTGTGCTGGTAGAGGCGATGCGCTCGCTGCGCCACGCGTGTGGGATGGATGCAGCGAGCGCACCGCTGCCCTAGTTGCGACGCCCGCCTCCGTTTGCGCCCTGACGCCCCTGGGCCGCGCGGTTGCGGCCTGCGGTGTTTTGCGCACGCGACATGCCGCCGTGGCCCTTGCTACCCTTGGGTCCCTTGCCGGCGGCGCTACCGTGGGCCTTGCCGCCCTTCTTGCCGGTCCCATGTCCGCCGCCAGCAGACGTCTCGCCCGGGCGCGGCGGTACGGGACGGATCAGGCAATGCTTGGTGTAGCCGATCAGGTCACGACGCCCGGCCCTTTCCAATGCCTCGCGCACAAGCTTGTAGTTCTCGGGCTTGCGATACTGGATGAGCGCGCGCTGCATGGCCTTCTCGTGCGGGTCGCGCGCCACATAGATCGGCTCCATGGTGCGCGGGTCCACGCCGGTGTAGTACATGCAGGTCGACATGGTGGACGGGGTGGGGTAGAAGTCCTGCACCTGCTCGGGCATGTAGCCCATGTCGCGTACGGCCTCGGCAAGGTCCACGGCTTCCTTCATGGTCGAGCCGGGGTGGCTCGAGATCAGGTACGGCACCACGTACTGCTTAAGACCGTATTCGCGGTTCAAGCGTTCAAATTTACGGCAGAACGCATCGTAGACGGCGCGGCTCGGCTTGCCCATTACACTCAGCACCGCATCGCTCACGTGCTCGGGCGCTACGCGCAGCTGGCCAGAGACATGGTGCTCCAGCAGCTCGCGCAAAAACTCGTCCGAGGCATCGGCCATGGTGTAGTCAAAGCGGATGCCGCTGCGCACGAAGACCTTCTTGACGCCCGGCAGCTGGCGCAGGTCGCGCAACAGCTGCGTGTAGCCGCTCTCGTCGACCACCATGTTCTTGCACACGCTCGGCCACAGGCAGCGCTTGTTCTTGCACACGCCGTGTTTGAGCTGCTTGTCGCAGGCCGGGCGGCTAAAGTTTGCCGTCGGTCCGCCCACGTCGTTGATGTAGCCCTTAAACTCGGGATCGTGCGTGAGCAGCTCGGCCTCGCGCATGATTGAATCGTGGCTGCGCATCTGCAGCACGCGACCCTGGTGGAAGGTCAGCGCGCAAAACGAGCACTCGCCAAAGCACCCGCGGTTGGAGCTGATCGAAAACTTGATCTCGGCAAAGGCCGGCACGCCGCCCGCCGCGTCGTAGTCGGGATGCCAATCGCGTGCGTAGGGGAGTTCGGCCACCTCGTCCATCTCGTCGGTGGTGAGCGTCGCCGACGGCGGGTTCTGCACCACATAGACGCTATTGGGGTAGGGTTCTACCAGGCGGTGTCCGGTGATGGGGTCCATATTCTGCTGCTGCACGTTAAAGCTGCGCGCGTAGTTGAGCTTGTCGGCGGCAAGGTCGTTCCAGCTGGGCAGCAGGTCGTAGTCGTAGACCTCGTCGAGCGAGCTGGTGCGGTAGACGGTGCCGTTGATATAGGTGATTTGATCGACGGGCAGTCCCGCGTCGAGCGCGTCGGCGATCTCGACAATCGCGTGCTCGCCCATGCCGTAGATGAGGATGTCGGCGCCCGAGTCGAGCAGTACCGAGCGCTTGAGCTTGTCCTGCCAGTAGTCATAATGGGCCAGACGGCGCAGGCTTGCCTCGATGCCGCCGATGATGATGGGGGCATCCTTAAACGTCTGACGGATAAGGTTGCCGTAGACCGTGACGGCACGGTTGGGGCGGTGACCCTCCTCGCCGCCGGGGGTATAGGCGTCGGTGTGGCGGCGGTGCTTGGTCACCGAATAGTGGTTGACCATGGAGTCCATGTTGCCGGCGCTGACCAAAAAGCCCAGGCGCGGCTCGCCGAGCACCGTGATGCTGGCGGGGTCGGTCCAGTCGGGCTGGCAGATGATGCCCACCTTGTAGCCGTGCGCGTCGAGTACGCGGCTGACGATGGCCATGCCAAAGCTGGGGTGGTCCACGTAGGCGTCGCCGCAGATGTAGACGAAGTCGCACTGGTCCCAGCCGCGCGCGTCCATATCGGCGCGGCTGACGGGGAGGAACTTGTCGCGGCCCGGGCGCCAGGGACGGGCAGGCGCTGCCGGGGTATGAGTGGCGTGGCCGCCCTGGGCCTTGCCGCCGCGCTTTTGCTGCTGGCCCTGTTTGCCCTGCTGACTGCGCTGGTTGTTCTGAGCGTACTGAGGCTTTTTTGCCACGATCCCTCCCGGTGTTTGTATGCTGCACGTAATTGTAACCAGTCTTTTTGGGACGGGGCTAAAAAGACTGGTGGAGTACATGAGGCGTCGGGTGTCGGCGCCGCGCCCGCTGTTTGTTTCCAGACTGTGTATCTGCGCGCTGGAGAACCCGTCTCGCGCGCACGCCATGTTGTCAATGGGTTACAGTATGAACGGCGGTTATGTTTCCGCCAACGCACGAGAGAGTCGTCAACAAGGAGGATACACGACGATGCAGCGTGCCAAACAGATATCGGAGTCTATTGAGCTGGGCATCATCTTGGCGCTCGCCGGTGGCTTTATGGACGTGTATTCGTACATTGGGCGCGACCATGTTTTCGCCAACGCGCAGACAGGCAACATCCTGCTCGTGGGCGTGAGCATCTCGGAGGGCAATTGGGCACTTGCGGGGCGCTACTTCTTCCCTGTGGTGTCGTTTGCCGTGGGCATTATGCTTGCCGACCTGGTTCACGAGCGGTTTGGCAGCGTGATTCACTGGCGCCAAGTGACAGTGTTCTTTGAAGCCGTCATCTTGCTGGGCGTGAGCTTTACCCCCGGTGGCGGTTACAACCTGCTCGCCAACTGCCTCACCTCGTTTGCCTGCGGTATGCAGGTCGAGAGCTTCCGCAAGATCCACGGTCACGGCATCGCTACGACCATGTGCATCGGCAACTTGCGCAATGCGCTGCAAAACGTGGACGATTACATCATCACCCACAGGCGCGGCTTTTTGGAAAACGGCTTGCTGTACTTTGGCGTGATCTTTACCTTTGTGTTTGGCGCCGTGTTGGGCAACTGGTGTATTGAGCGCATGGGCCTGCACGCCATCGTCGTGGCGAGCTTGCTGCTGTTTGTCGCGTTTGCCATCATGTTCATCGACCGCGAGCGCGACTTGCGCTTACGCTGGAAGGTTGCGGCCGAGGCTTGGAAAGAGGGCTGCCGAAAGTAACCGAATGCGGCAAAGGGGCTGTCCCTTTGCCGCAATATTTTTCATCATCTGTTGAAACGCTTTAACACTTTTGATGTTTTCACGCGTTTTTTGTTTCAAAAGCGTTAGGATGGGACTTATAGCGCGGGGCGTAATGGATGCCCCGCACACGATGGGAGGCTATCAATGGCTAATCGTTTCGTTCTCAATACCATTTCTTATCATGGTTCTGGCGCCATCAAGGAGATCCCCGGCGAGCTTCAGCGTCGCGGCTACAAGAAGATCTTCGTCTGCTCCGACCCCGATCTGGTCAAGTTTGGCGTTACCGCTAAGGTGACCGACGAGCTCGACGCCGCCGGTATCGCTTGGAGCCTCTACTCCGAGATCAAGCCCAACCCCACTATCCAGAACGTCAAGGACGGCGTCGAGGCCTTCAAGGCCGCCGAGGCTGACGCTATCGTGACCATCGGTGGCGGCTCCTCCATGGACACTGCTAAGGCCATCGGCATCATCATCAACAACCCCGAGTTCGCCGATGTCCGCAGCCTCGAGGGCGTTGCTCCCACCAAGAACCACGCCGTGTTCACCATCGCTGTGCCGACGACCGCCGGTACCGCTGCTGAGGTGACCATCAACTACGTCATCACCGACCCCGAGAAGGTCCGCAAGTTCGTGTGCGTCGACACCAACGATGCCCCCGAGGTTGCTGTCGTCGATCCCGACATGATGGCTTCCATGCCCGCCGGCCTGACCGCTTCCACTGGCATGGACGCACTGACCCACGCCATCGAGGGCTACACCACCAAGGGCGCTTGGGAGCTCTCCGACATGTTTCACTTTGAGGCTATCAAGCTGATCAGCGAGAACCTGCGCGACTCCGTCGCCGAGGCCAAGTCCGGCCAGCCCGGCTCCGGCCGCGAGGGCATGGCTCTTGGTCAGTATGTCGCCGGCATGGGCTTCTCCAACGTCGGCCTGGGCATCGACCACGCCATGGCTCACACCCTGTCCGCTCACTACGACACCCCGCACGGCGTCGCTTGCGCCATGCTGCTGCCGATCGCCATGGAGTTCAACAAGCCGGTTTGCGCCGAGCGCCTGGCCAAGGTCGCCGTCGCCATGGGCGTTGACACCACGGGCATGAGCACCGACGAGGCCGCCGACGCCGCCATCGCCGCCGTCAAGCAGCTCTCCGCCGACGTGAACATCCCGCACGTCTGCGAGGCCATGAAGGCTGACGAGATTGAGGTCCTGGCCAAGGACGCCATGGCCGACGCTTGCTTCCCGGGCAACCCGCGCGAGGCGACGCTCGACGACGTCATCGAGCTCTTCAAGAAGATCTGCCCGGCTGCCTAGCTTGGTTCGGCGGGCCCCTGCCCGTTAGCCCCACAATCGTCCTCGGACATGTCGGAAGCCCCCGCTGCGCACTTCGTGCGGCGGGGGCTTCCTCCGTCCTGCGGAAAGATTCTGGGGCTAACGGGCAGGGGCCCGCCGGCTCGTTATCGTGGCGGGCGCAGTTCTGGGGAGCTCGATGGGTCATCTCGCTAGGCAAAAAGATGGTTCGCGGTGGTATTGTTGCTGTGGGTTTCATTCGATATGAAAGGGTGATTTTGGTGTCCAAGATGGATTCTACGCTCTCCTATATTACTGACCAGTTGAAGGCGCTTACCTCGATTGCTTCGCCTACGGGCTATACCCGTGCGGCTACTGACTATCTGATGGAGACGTTGCGCGATATGGGCTTTGGGCCCGAGCGCTCCAATAAGGGCAACGTGCTGGTTGAGCTTGGTGGCGAGGGCGAGCCGCTTGTGTTGGCGAGCCATGTCGATACCCTGGGCGCCATGGTGCGCTCCATTAAGGACAATGGCCGCTTGCGTCCCACGACGCTCGGCGGGCATCAGTGGTCTACGGCCGATGGCGAGAACTGCACCGTTTACACGCGCGATGGCAATGTCTTTACGGGTGTGGTTCTTAACACCGAGCCTTCGGCGCATGTGGCCGATGAACCGGTCAAGACCATCGAGAAGAACATGGAAATCCTGCTCGACGAGAATGTCGACAGCAAGGACGACGTGCTTGAGCTGGGTATTCAGACGGGCGACATCATCGCTATGGATCCTCGCACGACGGTGACGGAGAGCGGCTACATTAAGAGCCGCTTCCTGGATGACAAGCTATCGGCCGCCATTTTGTTGGGCTTGGCGCGTGCCGTCGCCGCTGGCGAGGTGACGCTTTCGCGTAAGGTTTCGCTGCTCTTTACCGTGTACGAGGAGGTGGGCCACGGCGGCGCCTTCGTGCCGGCCGACACGCGCGAGATGATCAGTGTTGACATGGGCTGCGTGGGCGACGACCTAGGCTGCACCGAGCACATGGTGTCGATCTGCGCCAAGGATTCGGGCGGTCCGTACAACTACGACCTGGTGACGGCGCTGTCCAATATCGCGCGCGAGCTTGAGCTCGATTACGCCATCGACGTGTATCCGCATTACGGTTCGGACGTCGAAGCCACGCTCTCTGCCGGCTACGACATTCGCCATGGTCTGATCGGCCCCGGCGTGTATGCGAGCCACAACTACGAGCGTAGCCACATGGACGGCGTGCGCAACACCTTCGAGCTCGTCCGCGCCTACGTACAGCGCTAGCGATGCAGCGGCCTCGGCTGATACGGCAGTACCGACCGAGGCCGTCCTCTCTAAGTTGCGGTGAAATAGGGACTGTTTGGCGGTTTTAAACGCTTAAACAGTCCCTATTTCACCGCAATTTATGAAGGGGAGGGGGTGCGGACGATTTCTTGGACCGCGCCTAGGCGTATCCAAGCTTCCTGCGGTACTCCATCGGGCTCAGCCACCCGAGGGACTTCTTGATCCGCTCCTCACGATAGTACACGAGGT